>JAYWFI010000026.1:0-2487 GCA_043778865.1 Sphingomonadales bacterium | reverse complement strand
GCTCAAGGGCTCGCGCTGGTGCTCCCTAGCTCCGAAGAGCAATGGGGCTTGGTAGTCAACGAGGCGCTAGCGTTCGGGCTGCCAGCGATCATTTCGCCTGCTGTCGGTTCGGGCGATCTTTTGATACGCAACCTTGTTAATGGTTTTGTCGTGGAACTAAATTCGTCCGAAGGACTGGCTGCCGCGATGACGTCGCTGGCCAATGACGAGCATCGCTGGCGCGCGATGGTCCGCGCCTCCCATGCTCGCGCTTGGCTTGGAGATACAGAGCGGCTTGCAGATGCTGTAGAAGCCTTGGTTACCCCCGGGAAACTAGAAGTCACAAATAGAATCAATAAAATGTATCAATCATTATCTATTACTTTTGACAGATTCTGAGCAACCAAGTATATAATCGTCTCCACACCAATGCCAGTGCTCTTCTAGGATCCCGATCTCGTGTTGACCGTTTGGCTTTTTGAGCCGCGAATGATAGAAGATCGGGAGGAGATGCCGATTTTCAGCCAGACGAAGGTGGTGTTACGCATGAAGCCAATTTGCTCGTTCACTTGAATGTTAGCTCAGGGCTTTAGCGTTAGCATTGCCGTGCTTAGTATTTTAAGCTTGCTGACTTTATGTTTAATTATCAAGGATTTCGTCATCCGGTTGCATCCTATCACCACACGAATTGTTAATCTCAACGTCGTCATGAGAGATATTGTGACTGAGTTGCAATTACCTGACCATGGACTAGCCGCGCCCAGAGTAGCGGCGCATTTGAGCCGTCTAGCGTTTGCAGCTGCCGCGCCGCATAAGGTATGAGCCTGCCGCTGGCCGGGAAACGGATTGGCCTGCTCACTGCCTCGGCCTCGCGGCTGGGCGGGGGGGTGTTCGAAGCGGTGGTCGCGCAGGCGAAGATCGTCGCGGCCTGCGGCGGCGAGCCAGTGGTGTTCGCGCTTGAGGATGAGCACTCCGCACACGACCGCGCACGATTTGACGGCGCGGAGGTGCAATGCTTCGCGGTGCGCGGGCCGGGCCAGATCGGCTATGCGCCCAGGATGGCGCCGGCTTTGCTGGCCGCGCGGCTGGACTGCCTGCACCTCCACGGCATCTGGATGTATCCCTCGCGCGCCGGGGCTGACTGGGCCAGAGCCACGGGTAGCGGCTACATCATCTCGCCGCACGGCATGCTCGATCCCTGGATCACCGGACGCGGCCGCTGGAAGAAGCTGCTGGCCCGCGCGGGCTATGAGCGCGCCGGGTGGAAAGCCGCGAGCTTCCTGCATGCGCTGACTTTGCGCGAGGCGGCTGATATCGCGCGCGAAAGTGGCCGGAGCGACAGCGTGGTCATCGCCAATGCCGCACCTCCGGTGTCGCTGGGCACAGCAGAACCGCGCGCACCCCAGTTGGCCTATATCGGGCGGATCCACCCCAAGAAGAACTTGCTGGCGCTGGTGACGGCCTGGTCGCAGCTGCGCCGCCCCGCCGATAGCACACTGACCATCGCCGGGTGGGGTGAGCCGGGCGATGTTGCGGCGCTCGAGGCTGCGGTGGCCGCAGTAGGTCCCTCGGTGCGGTTTGTCGGTCCGGTCTATGGGGCGGTCAAGCAAGGGGTATTGTCGAAGGCGCGGTTCATGGTGTTGCCATCGCTCAGCGAAGGGCTGCCGATGGCGGTGCTCGAGGGTTGGGCGGCGGGCGCGCCGACGATCATGACCAGCGCGTGCAATCTGCCCGAAGGGTTTGCGCACCACGCCGCGATCGAATGCGGTGATAGCCCCGATGCAATCGCGGCGGCGCTGCAGCAGGCGCTGGCGCTTGCTCCAGCGCAGTGGCAAGCGATGTCGGACAACGCGCTGGCACTTGCCGCCGGGCCGTTTTCAGCCGAAACGATTGCCGCGCAGTGGAGCCAGGCTTACCTGCGCGCGATTCCGCCGGGGAACAAGACCGCTCGATGACGCCGCTCGACGCCAGCAAGACCAGGCCGCTTGAAGGCGGGGCCAGCTTCTCGGCGGGCAACCGGCTGCTGCGGGTGTTGTGGATGGCCACCTGGCTGGTCGCCGCGCGGTTCACCCCGCCGCCGCTGCATGCCTGGCGCCGACTGGTGCTGCGTGCGTTCGGGGCCAGGGTCGGACCGGGTGCGCGGGTCCATGGCAGCGTATCGGTGTGGCTTCCGGCCAACCTTGAGCTGGGCGACAACGTCCTGATCGGTCCGGGCGTACGGCTCTACAACCAGGGACGGATCACGATCGGT
This sequence comes from Sphingomonadales bacterium, assembly GCA_043778865.1. Taxonomy (GTDB): domain Bacteria; phylum Pseudomonadota; class Alphaproteobacteria; order Sphingomonadales; family Sphingomonadaceae; genus Sphingorhabdus_B. The sequence goes on along the minus strand of JAYWFI010000026.1, from coordinate 257 downwards.
GCGAAAAGTGTGATTTCGCAGCGGGCGCATATCTGTGCGAGCACGCATGACGTGCGCGATCCGCTGTTCCAGCTGGTCCTGCGCCCGGTCGTGATCGGCCGCCAGTGCTGGGTCGCGGCCGAGGCATTTGTCGGCCCGGGGGTAACGATGGGCGACCACGCGGTGCTGGGCGCGCGCGGCGCCTTGTTGGGCGACGCCGAGGCTGGGGGGGTATACAGCGGTAACCCCGCCGTTTTCATCAAGCAGCGTCAGCTACG
>JAYWFI010000025.1:0-33504 GCA_043778865.1 Sphingomonadales bacterium | reverse complement strand
GCGGTGGTCAGCATATCAATCTGCTCTTGGCGTGATGAAAAATGATCGTCACTTGATAACATAAGTGCGCTTACAGTATCGCGCTGAGCACTGATCAAGTTTTCAATAGTAGTGAGCTTTGCCAGCATGTTATCGCTATGTTCATCAAGCTTGCTAGCTTTCTGTGTTGCTTTGTCCAATTGGGATAGGCTTGCGATAAGACGCTCATCTGCGCGAGACAGAGCTGCAGGTAATCCTTCGTCAATCTCCCGGTTTGCGGTATCAAGCGCAAGCAAAAGCCGTTCAGAACGTTCAATCAATGCATCTGTACTTTGATGGTTCGCGCCAAGATTATCATTTAAGTTATTGGTGGACACAACCAATGCCTCAACTGAAAATGCCAGCTTTGCCGTGCGTTCTGTTGAAATGTCATCCAAATGCGCAAGCTGCTGGGTTTTTTCATTAATGTGATCAGTGGTGCGCGCTATCATCGCGTCAATTCGGGCATCTTCGGTCTGCGAATGCGATTTCATACTATCCAAAGATTCACGCAGCATTTCAACCTGCTGAGTTAACCGCGCAATATTGCGACCTGTTACTTCATCGATCTGCGCGCTGGTTAACTGCATGTGATCGGCTACTTTCTTAGCAGCTGTATCCAATGTTTGCGCGATTGCTGCGGAATTTATTTCGGCCTTGGCGCCGCTTTCATCTAGTTTTTTCGCAAGGGATATGGCTGCGTTATCCAGATTACTCTGGATATTTTGCGTTTTAGATACAACATCATCCGAAGAGGCAGCAAGCTTATCCGCAACATTTTGTGCAGAGGCGTCTAATAATTCGGCAAGCCGTTTAGTGCGCTCACCTGCATCTGCGGTGCTTGAAAACAGTTGATGTTCAACATTTTTAGCGGCCGTTTCTAAAACGTTCGACATCGCGGTTACGCCGGCCTGAGTTGTATCAAGGTTGGATTTTAGTTGGTCAGTTAATTTTTCTGATGCATTGCCAAGCACCGATGAAAGCTGCTGCGTACGCTCGCTTGCCAACTGGATACTACTCTCTAGTTCTTGGGTATTCTGACTGATTAGATGCGACAATTGTATTGATGCTTCGCCTGCTCGTTCTTCTATTCCATCAATGTTACCGCGTGCGGTTTGCCCTGCTTCTGCAACGCGCTGTAATGCGGCAATAAGCGTTTTGACCTGCAATTGCGCGCTATTTCCAGCATTCCCGATTTGATTGGTTACATCTTTGGCGGCGCTGGTAACTACAGGCAAATGTTTGCGTAGTTGTTCCAAATTTGTTGTTGCAGCGCCGCTAACCTGTTCGAGTGTTTTTGCTTTAACGTCGCTATCGGCTAATGCTATCCCAAGCTGTTCAGCGGCTTCTTGCAATCTACTGGCCGATAACCGTCCAACACTTTCAAGTTCGCGGGCATTCTCTGCCAAAAATCCGCGTGCTAACGTAATTTCCTCATTCACTGTGCGCATGCGCTGTTCAAGTGCATCGCTTTCTTTTCGAAGTGAGGCGGCCACATCAGCAAAGCGTCCTGCTTCGGCACTGCTGTTCCGCATGGCGAGTAACCACGCCACTCCAATCAAGCTGGCTGGAAGCGACCAGCTGCCTAATAAGCTAATAAACCTCTCATTGGTTAGAACCTGCAAATTTTCGGCACGATACGCCCAAGTAAAATACCCAGTCCAACCAACAAACAAAATTCCAAGCATAATTGGCCAGAGAAAGGCCTTGAAATTATTCGCAAACGGCTTTTCTGATTCGTTCCATTCGTTATCAATGCCTGCGTCATGCGCAATAATGCCTTCGGACTCCAAAATAACAGGGGCACTGCCGATTTCTGTGTCTTTGTCGGAGATGGAGGAAAGGCTGAGGCCTTCGCCGGTGTCGGCGTAATCAGGCTCAGATGGGTTCTGCCGGGTAATCCCGACGATAGTGGAGCGGGAAGTCATTTCATTCGTTTACCATAAAATTTGGATCGTGAAACGCAAAGTTAACCCTATTCATACTAATAGACAAAAATGTCTGCAGATTATGGCGCATTTGACACAGCTTTGAAAGCTGCCGCAGGCGATGATAGTGCGCTTATCCTAGAATTGCGCCAGACTTTCTTGGAAAGTGCGCGGCGCCAAATATCACTATTGGCGCGCTCTCGCTGCGATGCCAACTGGCAGTATACAAGTTGGCGTTTAAAGGGATTGGCCGCCAGTTTTGGTGCTACACGGCTTATGGAACTAGCCGATGAAGCCAGTATTGGTGCGCCGGGTGATCCAGTGGTGATCCGCCAAATAGAGTCTGCAATTAGCGAGATAGAGCTGCATCCAATTTCTTAGTACATTGCCTATCCTTCATGTTGTTGGGGATATATATCAGATTCCACTTGGCAAATTTGCTACGCTGGCCATACCGGATATATGGACCCAATAAATGAGACAACAACTGTAATAAGAACGGCATTGCTTTGCGCGATGAATGCACAAGAAGCTGCTACGAACGATCCTACGATATTGATTGATATGGACGGTGAGCCGCTTATTGCATATCAGATAGAGCAACTTAGAGACGCCGGAATATCACGCTTCCTGATTGAAATCGAATCTCTACCAGGCGCGATAGTGGCGATGACCGAGAGATTGCAGCAACACGGTCTTGATATTAGATATGTGCGCGCTCCGCAGGATCTGGAAGGTGTGATAGACAATGATGAGTTACTTTTGGTACTGTGCGACGGCATTGTAGCGGATGATAATTTGTTGAAAGAGATTGTATCTAATACCTCACGTTACATCGTTACGCTTGACGGGCGAGAGGAAAATAGCCGGTATGAGCGCATTGATTTGAACAGTTATTGGGCGGGGATAGCTCTGCTCGATACAAAATCCGTGTCTGCTATTGCCGCTTTACCCGAAGGCTGGAGCATACGGTCATCGTTACTTCGTCAAGCGTTACAGGACGCGGTGCCACATCGCCCGTTGAATCAAGCACTAGTTCTTGCCAATCAACTGCGCCGTATCACAACGCAGCAAGAGGCCGCCGCGCTTGGTAAAGAAAGATTGCGAAATCGCGCCCGTGCTACCGCCGGAATTGTTGAGTCAAAAATATTTGCACCACTCATTTCTGTGCTCGTTCCCTACATCCGCAAATCCTCTATTGCCGAAAAGACATTACAGTTTGCGATACCATTTTTAACAGTATCCTCATTGGCCACCGCAATCGCAGGATTTGCTCCAATGTCTGCTGTATTGGCACTTGTTTCTATATTCGGACTACAAATTAAGAGCTTAATGCAGCGCAGTAGAAGTAGACAATTCATTGTTATTTTTATGTGGGCGATTTTAAGCGCAGCATTTGTTTTGAGCGCATGGAAAAATTCTGCCGAACCCATTACAGCTACATTCGCGCCCATAGTAGCATTGGGATTGCTATTACTTGCCTGCAAGCTACCTATACAAAACCTTTCAAAATTGGTTTTAACCTCGCCTGCTCTGCTGGGAACTGTCACTCTATTATTATGTACGATCGGACAATTCGGGACGGGAATACAATTATTTGTGTTAGTTCAACTTTTAATATTAACCGTACCGTTATATTTTCGTGACAAACAACAATAAGCTTAAACTCAAATTAACCCAAAATTCTTATAGTTTCCCTTGATAAATGCTTGGAACTGAATTTGGAAACGTCGCTATCGCTCAAGGATGATTTGCTCAATGTTGCCGCATATTATGCGCGCGATGCCCAGGATCTGTGCTCTGATGTGTCCGCGATGGCTTTTCCATCGGGCTATATGGCGCCGTCCGAAGAGATGCTTGCCTCAGTTGCGTCGAAAATGCGCGCTCTTATCTCCGGTATCGAAAATAGTATTACAGGCGCCACTGACCAAAGTCAGATTGCGCATCCGCAGTCTTGGAAACTCTTATCTTCCTCTGGTTTTCTGCGTGAAGCCGGGCTGGTTGATTTTATTTTGGCACGATTTGCCGAAGACCGCCTGAACGCCAGAATTGCTTCACAAAGCGAAGTGCCTTTGTTGGAGCAACTGCCTGCGCGATTATTATCAGATAGCGATCCCGTTATCGCCGAGGCAGCGCAGACTATATTGATGAGTGAGGCCGCAGCACGCCGTTCTCCGCGATCGCTTTACCGGCAATTGTCGCCGGAAATTCTTCATCAGCTTGTGTGGCGTATTGTTGCGGCACTACAAATAGTGTCTGGCGCAAGGAACGATGATCATACCCAAGCCGCCAAAAGCCTCCTGAGCATGCATGAAGAATTACAAACCGGGCGCGTTGCGGCGCGTAAGATAATCCATTTCACAGGCGTAACGCTGGGTGATCAGGCAATGGATCCGCAGCAAGCAGGCTTAGCAATTTTTATTGCGGCTGTGTCATCGCGCACGGGGCTGGATCAAGACCATATCTTGCGGTTATCAGACGGTCATTCCAGTACACCTCTTGCTGTAATATTGCGCGCGTGCAGCATTGATAGAGACGCGGCCATGGCAGTGATATGCCTGTTCAAGCGTTTCACACTGACGCCCTATGAAATTACTCTATTTAACAATAGTTACAATGAGCTAAGCATAGAAAATGCCCAGATTGCGATTGACGGTTGGTGTACCGACAGGTTGCAATACATATCCTTCCCTGACTTAACGATTGCAGCCGGAAAATGATTTCCTCGCCTAGCCTAGGACAGCCCATTTTCGCTGAGATAGACTCTAAAGGTAATTTGATCCGCGCCGATGATGCTATCCTGAATCTGCATATGCTCGCAGGCGGCGAAAAAGGCGGTGTGCTTGCAATCCCCGCGCTGGCAAAAATTGCAGCTATAACGCATAGTTTGCAAATGCGCGTTGCCCGGTCTGTGCGCGTTGCAGGTGATGATGAAGATATTGAATTATGGGTAGAATCGCAGCTGAATGAAAATATCGTTCAACTGAAGATTACAGGTTGGCAAATTATTACAATGCCGCCTGTAAAATCAGTTGTTAGCACCTCCGATAACAACATAGTGCGTCTTGTTATTGATCGTAACATGCGGCTGCTGTCTGCAGATGGATTGCCTGATACTGTGCTGGGGAATGATGTTATTGGTCAAGCTGTGTCAATGTTGTTCCCCCAAAATGCGTTTGGTAATGAGCAGTTATTGGGTGTCATGCAGCGCTGTGCCAATTTTACATGCGCAATTGTTTCTTTAGTAAATTGCGAAGGTACATATTCATTAACTGCACATAGTGAGCGCGGCAAAAACGGAGAGTTCGCCGGCTATTTTGCGGAACTGCGTCCCAATGTGGATCCTTCAATGCTTTCATATGCTGCCACTGAACCTACAGCAACATTGTTTGGTCAGCAGCTTGGATCGGCACTGCGGCAACCTTTAAGCCGTATCATTGCTAATGCAGAGACTATTGGCAACAAAATACAAGGTCCTATTCGGGAAAATTATGCAACATATGCCAAAGATATCGCCGACGCTGCGCGGCATTTGGTTGCGCTCGTTGACGATCTTGGCGATCTAGAAGCTATGGAGCGGGCCGATTTTACCACAGCAAAAGACAATATCGAACTTGGGGATATCGCGCGCCGCGTTGCGGGCTTGCTTGCGCTGAAGGCAGCCGATTACAACATTCAAATTATAACGCCCGATGAAAACACGCAAGTTACAGCAATTGCAGAATTTAGGCGCGTGTTACAAATTGTGATTAATCTTGTGACAAATGCCTTGCGGTATTCCCCGCGCGGTTCGCAGGTTACAATATCGATTACCCAGCATCCGGACTTTTCAACAATCCAAGTAAAGGATCAAGGCGCAGGGATATCACGCGAAGATCATGGAAAAGTCTTTGAAAAATTTGAACGCCTTGGCCGTTCCGGCGATGGCGGCAGCGGACTGGGACTTTATATTTCACGCCAACTTGCCCGTATCATGGGCGGAGACTTGACTGTAGCGACACAAAACGAAGGTGGCGCAAATTTCATACTGCGCCTTCCTGTTTACAACACAACCAGCAGTCTTGCTTAATAATTACATAGAGAATTACCGTTTCGTAACAGCGGTATAATCGCGCTTGCTGGCACCTGTATACAATTGGCGTGGACGCCCTATTTTTTGAGCAGGATCAGAAATCATCTCGTTCCACTGCGCTACCCAGCCCACAGTGCGCGCCAGTGCAAATAGCACTGTAAACATTTCCGTTGGAAAACCGATCGCAGACAAAATTATGCCAGAATAGAAATCAACATTTGGAAACAGTTTCTTCTCAATAAAATATGGATCGTTAAGCGCCATTTCTTCGAGTTGCAGAGCGACATCAAATACAGGATCACTAACCTTCAATTCTTTTAAAACTTCTCGCACCGTTTGCTGCATCACTGTGGCGCGCGGATCGTAATTTTTATATACTCTGTGTCCAAAGCCCATCAACCGGAAAGGATCATTTTTGTCTTTTGCACGCTCAATATAATGCGGGATCCGATCAGGGGTTCCAATCTCGTGCAGCATATTAAGCGCCGCCTCATTCGCGCCGCCATGCGCGGGGCCCCATAGGCAAGCAATACCCGCCGCGGTACATGCAAACGGATTTGCACCCGATGAACCAGCAAGGCGAACAGTAGATGTAGAAGCGTTTTGCTCATGATCAGCATGCAATATGAAAATACGGTCCATGGCCCGCTCAATTACGGGATTAACAACATATTCTTCGGCGGGAACACCAAATGTCATGCGAAGAAAGTTGCCCGTGTAAGACAGGTTGTTATCAGGATACATGAAAGGCTGACCGATAGAATATTTATAAGCCATCGCCGCGATTGTAGGCATCTTTGCGATTAAACGATGGCTTGATATTTTCCGGTGCTCGGGATCTGCAATGTCAGTTGAATCGTGATAGAACGCGCTAAGCGCCCCGACGACACCGCACATTATCGCCATCGGATGCGCATCGCGGCGAAAGCCTTTGTAAAACATTAAAAGTTGTTCGTGCAACATTGTGTGGCGTGAAATTGTAAGGCTAAAACTGTCTAGTTCTTCTTTTGATGGCAATTCGCCATTCAGCAAAAGATAGGACACTTCCATAAAATTAGATTTTTCGGCCAATTCCTCAATGGAATAACCACGGTGCAACAAAACACCTTTGTCACCATCAATGAAGGTAATCGCAGATTCGCAGCTAGCAGTAGATGTAAAACCGGGATCAAATGTGAAGCAATCTGTTTGCGCATACAATTTACGAATATCAACGACATCAGGACCCTCTGCGCCTTTAATAATAGGAAATTCGTAGGCTTTCCCGCCTACATTTAGCGTTGCGGCATTATCGCTCATTTTTTAAAACTCCTATTCAGATGCTGATATACAGCCGGCCATACCCAAAGGGTATATTTAGCATACGGTAAGATACCTGATTGTAATACTGTCATCGATCCATAACTTCAAAATCACGCAATTTAACGATGGGTAGCTGTTTTAGCAGTCAACGCAAAGATAATGCTTTGAAACTGATTTGTCCTGAGGAACAATGTTACAGTAATTATTGTGTATCTATTGCTTCGAATTGCGCCTTGCGTCAAGGTAAAGCATGCTTTTTCAATATTGTGAAATACCTTAATTATGTTTATTAATGCAGTAATATCGGGAAGCGATATTTGACACGGGCAGCTTTTATAAACCGAGACGTTTTGCGAATATATCAGGCTGTCCCCAAGTATGGTGCACGTGCGGCGGAATTCTTAGAAAATTGGTTGGATAAAGAGCGCGATCAGCTGCCATTATGGACACCTGTTGGGTTAGGAATTGGGATCTGCTGCTGGGATACTTACGGTAATCATGGAATTTGGTATGCAGGTATTGCCGCTGCCATATTAATATTATGCGGATTTGCGCTGGGAACAGCACGCAGAGTAGGCGCTGTGATGCGATTTGGCGGCGTGGCCATACTAGTAGGTTTCTTGTGCATTATGAGCAAGTCGTGGCTGTTGGGCGCAGTCCCGCTCGAAAAACTGCAAATCAGTGAATTCTATGGACGGATTGCGGCTGTCGAACCAATCGCAGCGCGAGATATTATCAGACTAAAACTTGAAACAGATAAGCACGCAGGACTTCCTGCCATCGTCCGGGTTAATCTGACACCGGAACAATATCGGCCTGATTATACGCCCGGTGCGATATTGCGGTTGCGCGCTCGGTTGGTGCCGCCTGCGCAACCTGCACTGCCAAGCGGATACGATTTTGCCCGCCGGGCATGGTTTTCCGAAATTGGAGCAACGGGTACTGCCTTGGGCAGCGTGCAACTATACGAGCCTGCCAGAAATCCGCCTGTTTTGGCATCAATACGTCAACGATTATCTTCACATATCCAAGAGAAGCTTCCAGGAGCAAGCGGAACAATTGCCGCTGCGCTTGCTACTGGTGATCAAGGCGCAATCCTTGAAGACGACGCACAGGCCATGCGCAATAGCGGTATGGCACATTTGCTATCAATCAGCGGGCTACATGTAACCGCCGTTGTTGGCGCAATATTTCTTTTGGTAAGCAGGATGACCGCGTTATCATCGTATGTCGCTTTAAGGCTACCGGTTCCAATCATTGCGGCGTGCGCGGCGGCGGTTGCCGCTGTTGGCTACACCTTACTCACAGGTTCAGAAGTGCCAACAATCCGGTCGTGTGTCGCCGCGATATTGATATTATTAGCGCTAATACTTGGACGCGATGCCCTTAGTTTGAGGCTTATTGCCTTTGGGGCTTCAGTCATTTTGATATTTTGGCCTGAGGCGCTTGCTGGGCCTAGTTTTCAGTTAAGCTTTGCAGCAGTAGCGACCATTATTATTCTGCATGACACACAGTTTGTACGCAAACTATCCAGTAATCCCGAAGATAGCTGGATCAAAGTTATATTTCGAAATCTATTGATGTTGCTAATCACGGGAATAGCGATTGAATTTGTTTTGGCCCCTATCGCTTTGTATCATTTTCATAAAACCGGACTGTACGGCGCGCTCGCAAACATTATCGCGATACCGCTAACAACATTTGTAACCATGCCCGCAGAGGCGCTTGCATTGTTGCTTGATGTTGCTGGTTTGGGTGGTCCATTTTGGTGGGTGGCCGGGCTGAGCATCGATATTATACTAATAATGGCGCACTATATAAGCGCTTTGCCGGGCGCAATTTCGATGCTGCCTCCCATGCCTACGTGGGCGTTTGTAGCAATGGTGTTTGGAGTACTGTTCACAGGCCTGCTAAAAACACGCGTAAGATATATAGGAATTTTGCCGTTTGCGATTGGTTTCATTGCTATGCTTACCGCGCCCAATCCAGATATACTGATTACAGGAGACGGCAAGCATATGGCTCTAGTAGGTAAAGACGGACATATTGCGTTATTGCGGGATAGAGCCGGAGAATATGTGCGCGATACATTAAGTGAAACCGCGGGTGTCGCAGAAGAACCTGTGAATATTGAAGATTGGCCAGGAACCCGGTGCACCGCCGATAGCTGCGTAATGCAAGTAGGCAGCAGCAAATCTCTGATAACGATATTGGCATTGCGATCACGGTACCGCATTCCAGCGATGGAATTGGCGGCGGCATGCAAGCGTGCCGATCTGGTAGTTAGTGAGCGGTGGTTACCAGCATCCTGCGCACCGCGTTGGTTAAAACTGGACCGAAGAAAATTGACCGAAACTGGGGGCATCGCGATTTACCTATCCGATCGGCGTATAGTCAGCGTTGCTGAACAATCCCCGGGCGCACCTTGGAATATATTAAGAAGACGAGTACAACAACGAACCAACGCTGAATTTTACGCAGCGCGCAATCCTGCTATTAAGCCGTCATTACCAAATCAGAACGGAGCAAGTGAATTAGTGATAACGCCTAAGTAACCCAGCTAGCTTACCTTGAATACGAACATCTGACGCAAGGTAATACTGCGGCTCGTAGCTCACATTAGCGGGATCAAGTCGTATCTGAGCGCCCTCATGGCAAAGATATTTAAGTGTGGCCTCTTCGCCGCGCACAAGAGCAACGACAATCTCGCCATCACGCGCGGTTTCAGTGCGCTTTATAAGAGCATAATCACCATCGAATATTCCAGCTTCAATCATGGAGTCGCCGGATACTTCCAGTGCGTAATGTTCGCCAGCACCCAGCAGTGCCATAGGCACAGACAGCGTTGATTGTCCCTCCATTGCCTCGATTGGAACGCCTGCAGCAATTCGGCCATGTAGAGGTATGACCATGACGTCATTTGCAGCAACCGGTAGCGGAACAGGCGACGTTTTAGGCACTGATCTTACGCTTGTGATCGGGGTAACATTAACAGAACGCGCACTGCCGCCCTCAGGCATCTGCAATATTTCTAATGCGCGCGCGCGATTGGGCAAACGCCGAATAAATCCGCGCTCTTCTAATGCGCCGATAAGCCGGTGTACGCCCGATTTACTTTTAAGGGATAACGCTTCTTTCATTTCTTCAAATGAGGGCGAAACTCCGCCGTTTTCAAGATGCTCGTTAATATACCTTAATAGTTCGTTTTGTTTTGCCGTAAGCATTTCTCTTGCCTTTGCTATTAAACATATGCAGAACGATTAAAGAACAAAACAAGTCTTGTCAAGGCTGGATTGGATTGACAAATCTGTGAAGAAGTGAAAACTTTCAGATCTTATTGCCACTTTAGTTAGAACAATGATATAATTATGTAATTTTGATGATCACCTACTTTGCAATATGAAGTATAAGCAGGCCGTATAAGCAGCGCATTCGCCGCTACAAGAGGAGTAGTTAAACCGCTATCTTGACGATCAAACGTGCGAATGCCGTCTTTATCAACCACTGCGCGGACAAACTCTGTTCTGTTGTCGCCTGCGGGCAATTCTTGTAACGATCTCGCGCTTCTGATTTGTGGTTCAGGATTGGCTGCACCGGATAAATGCCGAACCAGCGGCAATAAGAATAGCGTCGCAGTCACGAATGCGGACGATGGATTTCCAGGCAATCCTAAAACAATGGATTTGCCTAGTCTGCCTGCCATAAGCGGCTTGCCTGGGCGAACAGGAACACGCCAGAACGAAATGTCTGCGCCCAACGCAACAAGCGCTTGTTGAACAAGATCATGATCACCAACAGATGCACCACCGCTTGTAACAATAATATCGCTATCGCAGCACTTTAGTAGCATTTCCTTTAATTGTTCTAAGCTATCTTTGGCAATTCCGTGATCGGTAACTTTGCAAGCAAGCGGCGTAAGCATTGCGGATATCATCATGTTGTTTGACGAAGGTATCTGATTGGTTGACATCTGTGTACCGGGAATAACAAGTTCATCGCCTGACGCAATAATGCTAATTTTTGGCGCATCATGTACAAATATATCAGCGCAATTACCCATCGCCGCAGCGGCAATGGCGCCCGGTATAATCCGATGACCCTTTGATAATAGAATATCATTTATGCAAAAATCGGTTCCAGTCTTGCGGATGTGCTTTCCTATCTGGCCGGGTCCATCTCCTGCAAGTTTTAGGATTCCGCTTTGTATACAAGCGTCTTCTTGAACTAATATTGTATCGGCACCCTCTGGAACATGCGCACCTGTAAAGATACGAACTGCTTGTTCTGGTTGCATGATTTTATCAAAAGGTAAGCCAGCTTTGCTTTCACCAATAACTTTTAGTGGTTTCTTGGCATCTACAAAGCGTATCGCATATCCATCCATCGCCGACAAATCTACCGCAGGTTGCGTACGTTTGGCTATAATATTTTCGGCCGCATATCTGCCTATGGCCTGACTAAGCGGTATACTTATTGCAGGAAGTGGTTGCCCTAATGCAATAATACACTCAAGCGCTTCTTCCCAGCTGTTCACAAGTCAGCACGCCAGTCTGTTGATTTACCACCAATTTTAGATATCAATTGAATATCTGTAATGACCATGCCTTTGTCGAGTGCTTTTGCCATGTCGTAAATCGTCAGCAATGCTACTGTTACTGCCGTCAAAGCTTCCATTTCTACGCCCGTTTGACCGTTTAATCTCGCAATAGCGTTGGCTTGTATACCATCATCCATAAAAACAAAATCTAGAGATACTTTTGATAATGCTAGCGGATGACACAGAGGGATTAAATCACCTGTTTTCTTGGCTGCCATAATTCCAGCAACACGGGCAACAGCGAGCACTTCGCCTTTGGTCACTGATCCTGCGCGGATGGCGGACAGAGCATCTGCAGACATCAAGATCCGCCCGCTTGCTGTGGCCTCACGCAAGGTCATATCTTTGGCGGAAACATCAACCATATTAGCCGCACCTTCATTATCAAGATGAGAAAGCTTACTCATTTGCCGGTAAGAAGCATGCGCGTTGCCGCCGTGACGTCATGTTGCCGCATTAAACTTTCACCTACTAAGAATGTGTTGACGCCAACACCTGCCATACGGTTGCAATCTGCATATGTTGATATGCCGCTTTCACAAACCAATAATACGTTATCAGGTACCATTGTTACCAATCGTTCTGTGGTTGCCAAATCGACATCAAACGTTTTCAAATTGCGGTTGTTTACGCCAATAAGCCTTGTTTTAAGTTTCGTCAGGGCCCGCTCCATCTCACTTTCGTCATGCACCTCGATCAAAATGTCCATACCAAGTTCAAGCGCAGCATTCTCAATTTCAACCATCTGTTCGTCTTCAAGTGCGGCGACTATAATTAGGATCGCATCTGCCCCCATTGCCCGCGCTTCGTTGCATTGCCAGGGATCAACCATGAAATCTTTGCGAAGAACAGGTAAAGCGCATGCAGCCCGCGCAGCTACCAGATAATCCTCATGCCCTTGAAAATAGGGTGCATCGGTGAGTACGGATAGGCATGTGGCGTCGCCAGCTTCATAGGCACGCGCATGATCCGTTGGATTAAAATCGCAGCGAATTATACTTTTAGAGGGAGAAGCTCTTTTAATCTCTGCAATCAAAGCAAAACCAGTGCAGGCCTTATTGCGCAATGCAGCCTCAAACCCCCGGACAGGCGAGGGGGAAGGCCAATGTGTTAGGCCCTGTAGTTTGCGGGTGGCAACTTCAACACGCTTCGTAGCGCAGATTTCAGTGAGTATGTCAGGCATTTAGATCAAGTAGCGATAGGCAGTATGAATAACAATGGGCTAAGCGTTTTAGTAACTAATCCAGCATTGAAGCAGCGCCTTTGGCAATCCTTTATCAATTGCCTCTGCGGCTTCCTCCATTCCATCGCTCAAGTTATCCGCCTCATTCGCTACCATCAGCGCAGCAGCGGAGTTGAGGAGCACAGCATCACGGTAGGCACCTTGTTCACCGTCTAGCAGACGGCGCAGGGCAGCTGCGTTGTAAGCCGCATCTCCGCCATTTAGGGTTTGCGGGGGGTGGCGTGATAAGCCTAAGGACTCAGGCGTAATGACGTCATTTTGCAATGTAAAACCTATGCTTTCATAGTATGTTGGGCCGCTAATAGAGATTTCGTCAAGGCCTTCTTGCCCTGATACAATCAGTGCGCGTTCGCTGCCTAAGAGCCGCATTGCCTCGGCGTATAAAGGGACGATTGCAGGAGTAGGCACGCCAATCAATTGCTGCGTCACGCTGGCAGGATTACATAGCGGACCGAGATAATTGAAGATTGTCCGCCGCCCCAAAGCGCGCCGTATGGGCGCTATCGGGCCAAGGGCAGGGTGGTGTTTCTGCGCAAACAGGAAGCAAATGCCAAGATCGGTAAGTGTTTCTTCCGCCGTTTCCATGGCACGGTCGAGGTTCAAGCCCAAAGCTTCTAATGTATCGGCTGCGCCTGCTTTTGAAGAAGCCGCACGATTTCCGTGCTTTGCAACGGGTACTTCGCACGCAGCTACCACTAAGGCAACAGCAGTAGATATATTCAAACTGTGGCTGCCATCGCCGCCTGTGCCGCATACATCAATGGCATTGGCAGGCGCTTTTGTGGGGATCATCCGGGTGCGCATCGCCCTTGCTGCGCCTGCGATTTCCTCGGCCGTTTCGCCGTTATCGGCGAGCGTAATTAGAATATCCTTAATCTCACTTTCAGACATCTGGCCGTCAAGCATTTTGCCAAACAAAGCTTCGGTCTCCATCAGAGAAAGGCTCATACCCTTACTTTCACATCCATCCCGGCTGCGCGCATAAAATTTGCGAGCATTGCATGGCCGTGCTCAGTGGCGATGCTTTCGGGATGGAACTGTACGCTGTGGATAGGCAGATTTTTGTGCCGAAATCCCATCACATAACCGTCATCTGACGTCGCGTTTACGATCAAGCTATCAGGGATATTCTCGACAATAAGTGAGTGATATCGTGTTGCGGTAAAGGGCGAAGGCAGACCTTCAAACAACCCGCTGCCGTCATGAGTAACAGGCGAGGTCTTGCCGTGCATCAATCCGCCGCGCACCACGTTGCCGCCAAAATGCTGACCGATAGTTTGGTGTCCAAGGCATACGCCCAGTAATGGCCGCTTAGCTTCGGCACAAGCCGCAACCAGATCAAGGCAGATACCGGCCTGATCAGGCGTTTTTGGACCCGGCGATATCAGGAACGCCTGCGCCTCTGACCTCATAGCTTGCTCTACTGTTATGACGTCATTGCGCGCAACCTCTACCTCTGCCCCTAACTCCATTAAGTAGTGGACGAGATTCCAGGTAAAGCTATCGTAATTATCGATGACGAGGATTTGATTATTGCTCATTGTCCAAACTCAGCCTCTCCGGCAATACGTATGGCTTCTTGCGCCGCTGCAATCAATGCGCTTGCCTTGGCTTTGCACTCGGCTTGTTCGTATGCTGGATTGCTATCTGCAACGATGCCGGCACCTGCTTGCACATGCATGACGCCATCTTTAACGATAGCGGTTCGCAGCACGATGCAGCTGTCCATATCGCCGTTGGGGCTAAAATATCCCACACCGCCTGCGTAAGCTCCGCGTGTTTCAGGCTCCAACTCGGCAATAATTTCGCACGCGCGTACTTTGGGGGCGCCGGATACGGTTCCTGCTGGAAAGCCTGCAAACAGGGCATCAATGGCGTCATGATCTGGCGATAATTTGCCCACTACGTTGGAAACAATGTGCATCACATGACTATAATATTCGACCATATAGCTGTCTGTTACAGATATGCTACCTGCCTCTGCTACGCGGCCCACATCGTTGCGGCCCAGATCAAGCAACATTAGGTGTTCTGCGCATTCTTTGGGATCGGCAAGCAAGGAGGCGCGATTTTCGCTGTCTTCTGCTGCATCTTTACCGCGCGGGCGCGTTCCAGCGATGGGACGAATGGTGATTTCGCCATTGCGGGCCCGTACCAATATTTCAGGCGATGATCCGATGAGTGAAAAACCTGGAAGGTCGAGGAAATACAAAAATGGTGATGGATTGATACGCCTTAGTGCGCGGTATAAATCCAACGGAGGCAACGCGAACGGCGCTGTAAAACGTTGCGCTAATACAACCTGAAATATATCGCCTGCCTCAATATATTCTTTGGCACGCCCCACCATACTTTCATAATGTCCTGTTGCAAGAACAGGATTAAGACCGGTTACAACGCTATCGGTTTTTTTAGTGCCTGGTTGCGGTACGGCTGCTGATAACTGCCGCTCGGCTTCATCAAGCCTTTCCATTGCCCTATCAATAAGCACTCGGTTACCGGCATCACTTAATGGCCAAACGGGCGCAACAAGGAACATCTCATCCTTTAACCGGTCAAACACAACGATAACAGTGGGACGAACAAAAAGCATATCGGGCAAATCAAGATCGGAGTCTTTTGCGCGAGGTAAATTTTCCACCAATCCAATCGTTTCGTATCCGAAATATCCCACTAAGCAAGATAGTACTGCGGGTAATTCGGCGGGTACATCTATACGGCATTGTTGCACCAGTTGCCGCAGTGCGGGTAAAGCGGGCAAGGAATGAGGCACAAACGCCAATGGATCTTGCGTCCAATTATAATTGACTTCAGCGCATCCTTTATGTGCACGAAACATTAAATCAGGCGCTAGGCCGATTAAGCTATATCGCCCTCGTGTCTCCCCGCCTTCTACCGATTCTAAAATAAAATCGCCTCGTCCTGATTGGAATAGCTTCAATGCAGCAGATACCGGCGTTTCGGTATCCGCCACTTTGCGTCGCCACAATAAAGCGGGTTTACCGTCTGATAATGCGGTGTTGGCGCATAATCTTTGATGTACTGCGTTATTAGTTACCGTCATTACGTTTGGTTAACTTGTCGCGTACCTGCGTAAGTACATTATCGTATTTTTTAACGCCAACATCCTTGGCAACCGCAGCTATAAATTGTTGGCCATGTTCTTGTAATATCAATGTGGTCACTTCTTTCTTAGTCAGTGATATCATTTCGGCCTGGCCGGCTGCGTTGCCTTTAACAATTTGCTTTAGGTTGACTATGAACCAGCCTGCGTCATTGGGCGCGGACAGTTCCTTTGCGGTGCCGTTTTTCATTGCAAACATTAAAGCCAGTGGCGGCGGTAACTTTTGACCTTCGCGGCGCAGGTCAGCGCGCGTACCAGTAATTGTTTGTGCAGGCGGGATAGCGATCTTCAAAGCCGCGATAGCATCGCGCAACGGCGTTCCTGCTTTAACCGCCTTTATTACCTGTAATGCCGCTAGCTTTGCTTTTGCCGAACCTTGTGTGATTGCCCATTGTTGAACGATCGCAGGACGAACTTTTGCAAGCGGCGGTGGTGCAGCTTCATCCTTTTCTGCAACTGAAACAATTGCATATCGTTCACCAGGAACGATTTCCACAAGTTGTGCGTCGCCGTCACCGTCTAATTGAAAAGCAGCGGGAAGAATAAACTGCATTTCGGGAATAGGGCGATATTGCGGATCATCCGGATTTTGCCCTGTCGCAAACATTTTTGGGGATGTTTCAATTTTTAGGTTCTGATCTTTCGCCATGTCAGCAATATTCTTACCGTTAGCAAGCTCATCCTCAATCTCAGAAGTAATCGTATTGATTACAGATTTCTGTTTTTCAACCGCAAGTATTTTTTCAATCTCTGGAGTTACCGCACTAAGTGATTTTGCAGCAGTTTGATTTACGGCATCGATTTTTATCACATACCAACCAAGCGAACCTTTTGTCGGAACTGCTATGCCGCCAGATGGCGCAAAGAATACCGCATCTGCAGCTGATTTTGATACAGCATTAGTAAGCACACTGCGTGTGACGTTTTCACTTGTTGTAACTTGCAGGCCGAGCTTACCAGCAACTGCTGCAATAGATTGCCCAGCAGAGATCTGTTGTACCACGGATTGTGCCGCGGCTTGTGTTGGCACAATAATCTGGCTTAAGTTTCGGCTTTCACCCGCTTCGTATTTTGAAGCATTCGCTTTGTAATAATCGGCAATATCTTGGGGTGTTGGTTTTGCTTTGTCACCAATTATATTTTTATCAAAAAAGGCGTAACTGATCGAGCGTTTTTCCGGGACTGTGAATTTTGTAGCATTATCTTTATAGTATTTCGCAAGCACTACATCGCTGGGTGGATCTTTCGGTAAAAATGCCTGTGTTGGTATTATGCTGACTTCACCTGTACGTTTTTCAAGCAGAAGTGACGCATATGTTAGAGCAAAACGATCTGGTGAGCTTGGTCCTTTTTCTGCAACAGGCAGCATTTGTTCCGCATACAGATTTTGGGTAAGATCAGTACGCAGTGTTTTTTCATCCAAATTGTTTGCTTCCAAAAAACGTTCAAAAGCTATCTGACTAAATTTGCCATCGGCACTCTTTGCCCCGGGAAATTGCCGAATTTCATAATCAACCAAACGTTTGCTGATCGCCATGCCATATTTTTCACCAAACATCGCGAGTGCATAACGATTGATAATCTGATCAAGAGTGCCGTCAAATCCTCCAGCCTTAACGAAATTGTTCATATCCAATGTTGGGGTTCTCTGACGTTCATCCTTTAACCGGTTTTTAATCAGCAATTCTAACTCATCAGCCGTAACATTTTTATTACCCACCTTTGCTACGTTGTTTCCTGTTAATGCTCCAAAAGAATTTGATCCCGTCACATCTCCTAAAGTAAATGCAACAGCCACCAATCCGACAAATATTAGGGCAATCAGCGCACCAAATTTTGAATTGATAAGGGATCGGATAAAAGAAATCATAATATTCCTACTGGTATTTTGTTTGTGACGTTGCATCAGCGTAATCGTTGTTGCCATAGTTGCCAAACCATAGCATTTCAAGCAAGTATACATTTGACCGGCAGGCGCCGGAGAAAGTGACAACTATAATAAGTATGCTCTTGGCCAACAAACATTCAGAAGGATTTTATGCGAAAGCTCATCGTCGGTAATTGGAAGATGAACGGCACGGCCTTTGATCTTCCAGAAATTTTAGCAATTGTGGTTGCATCGAGGGTATATAACAATGTTGATTGTGCATTGTGTTTGCCAAGTACGTTAATATCGCGTGCTGCTCTGCGGTCCCCGAATTTTATTTGGGGTGGTCAA
Source organism: Sphingomonadales bacterium (assembly GCA_043778865.1). Taxonomy (GTDB): domain Bacteria; phylum Pseudomonadota; class Alphaproteobacteria; order Sphingomonadales; family Sphingomonadaceae; genus Sphingorhabdus_B. The sequence continues at coordinate 15,002 of JAYWFI010000025.1, read as the reverse complement.
GATTGTCACAATGAGCAATCTGGCGCTCATACAGGGTGTATATCTGCCAATATGCTGTCAGACGCAGGAGCAAACACAGTTATAATTGGCCACAGCGAACGCCGTGCAGATCAGTACGAAAGTAACAGTGATGTTCATGCCAAATCGGTGGCCGCACATAATGCTGGCCTGTCTGTAATTATTTGCGTGGGTGAAACCGAAGCGCAGCGTGATGCCAACATCGCCATATCAACTGTGCTTGCCCAACTTGCAGACTCTGTGCCCGATGTTGCCGCCGCATCTTGGGTCAGCATTGCTTATGAACCCATATGGGCTATTGGCACCGGGCGAATACCTTCGGCACAAGATATAGAAGCTATGCACGGCGCAATTCGGGATAACTTGCAGCATCGCTTTGGAGATGAAGGGCAGCGTATGCGCATTCTATATGGCGGATCAATGAATGGTGATAACGCAGCGCCATTGCTTAATATTGACAATGTAGATGGCGGTTTAATCGGCGGGGCAAGCCTAAGTGCGGTCAAATTTACGCCGATACTCGCCGCAGCAGATGCAACCGCGCAATAGTCATTGAAGATTGTGCTATCAGCCGCTATGCGGACGGCTCAATAGGCAAAATTGTCAAAAAAATTGGAATGCGTCATGGGTATATTTCATTTTCTAATTGTTGTTCAGGGTATAATCGCAGCAATGCTTGTTGGCGTTATCTTGATGCAGCGATCCGAAGGCGGCGGTCTTGGCACAGGGGGTAGTCCATCTGGGTTAATGTCTGCGCGCGGTGCGGCAGATTTTATGACGCGTACAACAACTGCTTTGGCAACAATGTTCATTTTGCTGTCGATATCATTGGCCTTTGTCGCTTCTAAACAAAGCGGTGGTTCCAAAATAGATGAAACGTTCAAGCGCACGCAGACACCTGCTGCGGTTATACCAGCGGCGCCTAATCCAGAAGCAGCCGTCCCAGCTGCGGGAGCAACTACTTCTCCTGTATTACCAGCTAAGCCAAAAACATCCGAAGTTCCGTTGGATAAATAACGCTACAATTTATTTATAAATAATACCGAGGCTGCAGGCAAAACTGATTTTTGCACAGTTTTTTTCTGGAATTAGATTCTGCGGGTTGTCACTTACTAATTAACTCCCTTATGCATTTCAATTAATGGCACGCTTTATATTCATAACTGGTGGCGTGGTATCCTCGCTTGGTAAGGGTCTTATGGCAGCATCGCTTGCTGCTTTATTACAAGCCCGCGGATACCGTGTACGAATTCGCAAATTTGATCCCTATTTGAATGTAGACCCTGGCACTATGTCGCCTTATCAACATGGCGAAGTTTACGTTACGGACGACGGCGCGGAAACGGACCTTGATTTAGGGCACTATGAGCGCTTTACCGGTGTTTCTGCCAGGCAATCCGATAACGTAACGTCTGGCCGTATTTATCAGACAATAATTCAAAAAGAACGCCGCGGCGATTATCTTGGCGCAACGGTTCAGGTTATTCCGCACGTAACAGATGCAATCAAGGAATTTGCGCAAGCAGAAACCAGCGATCTTGATTTTGTTCTGTGTGAGATTGGCGGAACAGTTGGTGATATAGAATCGTTACCTTTCATTGAAGCCATCCGGCAAATGCGCAATGATCTTGGCCGGGATCAAACCGTGTTTATACACGTGACGTTGGTTCCCTATATTGCTGCTGCAGGGGAATTAAAAACCAAACCAACACAGCATAGTGTAAAAGAACTTACTGCGCTCGGCGTACAGCCCGATATTCTGCTATGCCGCTGCGAACATCCATTACCAGAGAGCGAGCGTGCAAAAATTGCGGCTTTCTGCAATGTGCGCAAAGACGCTGTAATACCTGCGTTAGATGCCAAATCAATTTATGCGGTGCCCCTGCAATATCATGCCGAAGGTTTAGATTTTGAAGTGTTGCGGGCATTTGGAATTACGCCAGAGTTTGCTCCTGATTTGCGCCGCTGGGAAGATATTCTGGATCGTCAGCAGAATCCAGAAGGTGAAGTAACTATTGGTGTTGTTGGAAAATATATCGGGCTGCAGGATGCGTATAAATCATTGAACGAAGCGCTCGTACATGGCGGCTTTGCCCACAAGGTTAAGGTTAATATTCAGTGGATTGATGCTGAGCTGTTCGAACAAGACCAAAACGATATTGCTGCTAAACTGGAACCAATGCACGCCATCTTAGTACCTGGTGCATTTGGAGAACGCGGTGCTGCTGGCAAGATTGCCGCGATCCGTTTCGCGCGTGAACGCAAGGTTCCGTTCTTTGGCATTTGCTTTGGAATGCAGATGGCGTGCGTAGAAGGTGTGCGCAATCTTGTGGGCATTACAGACGCATCGTCTACAGAATTTGGCCCAACAAATGTACCTGTTGTTGGCTTAATAGAGGAATGGATGAGCGCAGAGGGCTTGCAAAAACGTACAGAAGACGGTGACCTAGGCGGTACTATGCGGCTTGGTGCTTATCCTGCAAAGTTATCCAAAAATAGCCATGCAGCCTCGATTTATGACAGTGATGATATTTCAGAGCGTCATCGTCACAGATGGGAAGTAAACACTGCATATCAGGAGCAGCTTGAAAAACAGGGTCTGATATTTTCAGGCATGTCGCCCGACGGTACATTACCTGAAATTGTTGAAAGGTCGGACCATCCTTGGTTTATCGGCGTGCAATTTCATCCAGAATTGAAATCACGCCCATTTAATCCGCATCCGCTGTTTGCGAGTTTTATAAAAGCTGCCATAGACCAAAGCAGGTTAGTATAAGTCCTAGCTACCGGTTTAGTTTAAGTCTTAGCTACCGGTTAAATAGGGCTGAAATAAAATAAATTTATATTTATTGGGTGTTTATCTTATATTGTCATATTTACAAATTAAACAATTATGGTGTATTTCACTAATCACAGTTTAATCTATTTGTAGTTCAAAGCATGTCGGCCCACCTGCGACCCGGGCCGATATCGCAATGAAGGGGGCAGTTTGTCCCCGGGGCGGCAATCACCCTGTTGCCGCCCCGAACATTTATCGCCTTTTCAGAGGTAAGCTGGTAGTTTCCAGAAACTCGCATAGTTGAACAAAATCTCAATAAGCAAATGAAATTAGGAGTTTGGTAATTCGCATTCCAATTTTGTTCTCAATACAAGTAAGTTGTGCACATAAAATTTGAGTATGATTACCGATAATTTTTGCCAATGAAAAATGAGTTGGACAAAAATAAAACCGCCTAATTTACTAGGCGGTTCTATTTAATTACACTTTTCGATGGTTACTTTTTCGTTGGCTCGAAAATAACTCCCATCTCCCTGAAACTTTGACCGCGTACATCTGCAACAAATGCACAATCTGCTTTTGAATAATGCAAAGCAAACTTAATGGCATTTCACTCTCCGTTTTTCTGATGACATGTTGCTTCTCTGCAACATTGTCTTGCCTCTTGCCAGCATAGCAGCACGCACCTAAGGGCTAGTGTAATGAATAAATTTAGTTTGAAGCATATGCAATGTTACTAACCCGCTACGAACGCATGGTTGCCAAACGATATTTGGCACCCGGAAAAGGCGAGGGATTTATATTTCTAGTGGCCAGCATTAGCTTGGTTGCCGTTGCTTTGGGCGTTGCTGCATTAATTATTGTAATGAGCGTAATGAACGGATTTCGTGCAGAATTATTTGATAAAATAGTCGGCCTAAATGGCCATGCATTAATTCAAGGATTTGACGGACGCCTTTCAGATTGGCAATCAATTTTGGATGAGGTGCGCAAAACGCCGGGTGTTACCGAAGCATCTCCTATGATCGAACAACCACTGCTTGCAACAAGCAATGGCCGCGTTGAAGCCATATTAACACGCGGCATGCGCGTTCAAGATATGCTTAATAATAGTACTCTGAAGGGTAAAGTTGTTGCGGGAAACGTACGCGATATATCGCCGGGAAGCGGTAAAATCGCTGTGGGTTCCGGGCTTGCCGAAAACTTAGGCGCGCAGCTTGGTGATCAGATTACGATTATTAATCCAGCAGGGCGCACAACGCCGTTTGGTACTGTCCCCCGGGAAATATCCTATGAAATTGCGGCTATCTTTACCGTAGGCGTATATGAATTTGATAAAGCATATGTTTTTATGCCGCTCGAAGATACCCAAACATTACTGCTTATGGGTGATCAAATAGGTTTGATCGAAGTGCAAACCGAAGATCCAGAACGTGTTGCTGAAATAATGGCGCCATTACAGCCCAAGATAAATGGCCGCGCGATGATCCGTGATTGGCGTAGTATGAATTCGTCACTTTTTGAAAGCCTTGCCGTCGAACGTGTTTCGATGTTTATTGTGTTGTCGATAATCGTGTTAGTCGCAGTATTTAATATCCTGTCCTCCCTCATAATGCTTGTACGTGCCAAAACCCGCGATATTGCGATATTGCGTACGATGGGGGCAACGCGGGGATCTTTGTTGCGCATATTTATGTCTGTCGGCATTGCTATTGGCGTATCTGGTATTGCAGTTGGGCTAACGCTGGGTTTCATATTCCTTTATTTCCGGCAATCGGTTGTTCATTTGATTGAACGTTTGACAGGAGTTGAACTGTGGTCTCCTGAGATACGTTTTCTAACTGAATTGCCGTCGCGTACTGATCCGATTGAAGTAACTGCGATCATTGTGCTGGCATTGGTATTCAGTTTTTTGGCAACATTATATCCTGCATTCAAAGCCGCGAGCACCGACCCAGTTCAGGTTCTACGTTATGAGTGAAGCCATGTTGATTGCAGAGTTAATCGATGTGCGCCGCAGTTTTGTACAAGGCGATGTTACGATCGAGGTATTACGCGGCGTAAACTTGAATATTGGTCCGGGGGAATTGGTTGCTTTGCTTGGGCCGTCGGGTACTGGTAAATCCACTATGCTGCAGGCATTGGGGCTGCTGGAGGGCGGGTTTACAGGATCTATCAAGATTGATGGCATAGAAACCAGAGACTTAAACGCCGATCAACATACGGTAATCCGACGTGAAAAACTTGGTTTTGTATATCAGTTTCATCATCTTCTGCCCGATTTCAATGCGCTTGAGAATGTTGTGTTACCGCAGTTAATTGCGGGTGCTACTCCGCAAGATGCAGCCGCGCGGGCGCAAGCATTGCTTGCCACACTTGGCCTTGGCGAACGATTAGAACACAGGCCGTCAAAATTATCAGGCGGGGAACAACAGCGTGTAGCAGTTGCCCGCGCGCTTGCCAATAAACCGCGGCTTGTTCTTGCCGATGAGCCCACAGGAAATTTGGATGAGCACACTGCTGATATCGTTATCGGCGAATTTATGGCATTGGTTCGTGAGCAGGGCACTGCGGCCGTGGTCGCAACGCACAATGAAAGACTTGCCCGTAAAATGGACCGTATTGTACGCTTGCATGACGGCGTACTAACAGAAGGATAGAATAATGAACTTATACGATTTTCAAGCAAAACTTCCCGGCAATCATCTGCAATCTATGGGCGATTATGCGGGTAAAGTGCTGCTGATAGTAAACACTGCGTCTAAATGCGGCTTCACTCCGCAATATACCGGGCTTGAGCAATTGTATAAAACGTACAAAGATCAGGGGTTTGAAATACTGGCATTTCCATGCAATCAATTTGGCGCACAAGAACCCGGCGATGCAGAAGAAATTAAGAATTTTTGTTCGATAAACTATGACATCACATTTCCGTTGATGGCAAAAATAGATGTTAACGGAGCTAACACAGATCCGTTGTGGGAATATTTGAAACAGCAACAAGCGGGACTTTTAGGGTCACGCGGGATCAAGTGGAATTTTACGAAGTTTTTGGCCGATCGCCAGGGCAATGTTGTGGCCCGTCATGGCGCCCAGGTTAAACCAGACGCGCTGACAAAAGACATTGAGCGTTTATTGGCCATGTAAGCTGCGCAGGCAATTGCGCTATCCACAACAATAATCACAAAGCCATTTTGCGAATCTACTTGCGTTGTCTACGCTCATATCATGTTATTCGTTCCATTCGTTCCGCTGCGTATTTTTTCGGCATATACTATGCTGGAAGGCGCTATTCAGCCGAAAGAGATTGCCAAACACGCCAAGAAACTCGGCTTTCCCGCGATCGCAATAACAGACCGTAATGGCTTGTATGGAGTGATGCCGTTCGAAGATGGAGCGCGGGCAGAGGGTGTGCAGCCTATCATCGGTATGCTTCTCTCTATTGCGCGGCCTGAAAGTGACCGCAGGGGCGCATTTGTTCGGGACTGGATTGCATTATATGCGCAAGATGATGCAGGTTATATCAATTTGTGTCAGCTTGCATCAATGGCGCATTTGGATAGGCCAGAAGCCTATGATCCGCATGTTACATTTGAGCAACTGCAAAACTGCTCAGATGGATTAATTGCTTTAACGGGCGGCGCCGAAGGAGCATTAACCAAATTATTTGCTGAACAACAAACAGATGCAGCGATCCAGTATTTGGATATGCTTCAGGCCATTTTTCCTCAGCGCTTATACATAGAGTTGTGCCGCCGTAATGATCCTACCGAAGAAATGGCAGAGGCAGCATTGCTTGATGTCGCCTATGCGCGTGATATTCCAATAGTAGCCACCAACCCGGCAAATTTTGCAGAGCCCGATTTCTTTGATGCACATGATGCCATGCTTTGTATTGCAGATGGCGAGTATCTTGAGAACACAGATCGCCGGCGTTCATCGCGTGATGCGTGGATCAAAACAGGACGGCAAATGGCCGAAATGTTTGCGGATTTACCAGAAGCGCTTGCAAACACTCTAGTGGTGGCGAAACGCTGCGGTGCGGGTGTGCCGCGCCGAGACCCGATACTACCCAGTTTAGCGGGTGATTTGGAGGCAGAGAAACAGCAACTTCGCGATGACGCACAAGCAGGCCTTATAAAACGCCTTGAAGCCGCAGGTATCTCAGATAAGAATGCCCAAACGCCTTATTACGATAGGCTTGCGTTTGAATGTGACGTCATTTGTTCTATGGGCTTTCCTGGATACTTCCTAATTGTTGCTGATTTTATCAAATGGGCAAAAGAGCAGGATATCGCGGTTGGGCCAGGACGTGGTTCGGGGGCAGGATCGTTAGTTGCATGGTCGTTGACCATCACTGATTTGGATCCAATAAAATTTGGTTTGCTGTTTGAGCGTTTTTTGAATCCAGACCGTGTTTCGATTCCTGATTTCGATATCGATTTTTGTGAAACCCGGCGCGGTGAAGTGATCAGATACGTTCAAAAGAAATATGGGACCCGGCAAGTTGCGCAGATAATTACTTTTGGTAAGCTAAAAGCGCGTGCTGTTCTGCGTGATACTGGCCGCGTTTTGCAAATGAGCTATGGTCAAGTTGATAAGCTTTGTAAGCAAGTGCCAAATCATCCAACTGACCCGTGGGATCTGAAAAAGGCATTGGCAGGCGTTCCGGAGTTACGTGAAGAATATAGGCGTGATGTAAAGGTGAAACAGCTTTTTGATCTTGCGCTAAAGCTTGAAGGTTTGCCGCGGCATAGCTCTACGCACGCGGCAGGTGTCGTGATTGGTGACCGTGATCTGTCTGAGCTTGCTCCTTTATACCGCGATCCAAGATCAGATATTCCAGTGACGCAGTTTGACATGAAATATGCCGAAGCGGCAGGTTTGGTAAAATTTGACTTCCTCGGCCTGAAAACATTGTCTGTTTTGCAACGTGCCGTTCAGATGCTTGCTAAACGAGGTATCATTGTTGATTTGGATACCCTGATGCTGGATGACGAGATGGTTTACGCTCTCTTGCAACGCAGTGATACAGTTGGTGTGTTTCAGCTTGAATCAGAAGGCATGCGGCGCACTCTTTCGGCGGTTAAGCCGACAAACTTTGGCGACATTATTGCGCTGGTATCATTGTACCGGCCAGGCCCGATGGATAATATCCCCATGTTTGGCCGCCGCAAAAATGGGGAGGAAGCGATCGAATATCCTCATGCTTTGCTTTCTGGCGTCTTGAGCGAGACATATGGTATCTTCGTTTACCAAGAGCAGGTTATGCAAGCCGCGCAGATATTGGCTGGCTATAGTCTTGGTGAAGCAGATTTGCTGCGGCGCGCTATGGGCAAGAAAATCCAAGCCGAAATGGATGCGCAGCGCGAACGTTTTGTTACAGGATGTGCTGACAAAGACATTACGCGCGAACGCGCCAATGAACTGTTCGATTTGATTGATAAATTTGCAGGATATGGATTTAACAAAAGCCATGCTGCTGCTTATGCGTTATTGGCGTATCAAACCGCATGGCTAAAAGTGCATCATCCAGAAGAGTTTTTTGCTGCGTCGATGTGCTTTGATATGCACCAAACCGATAAGCTTGGTATTTTTATCGATGATATGCGGCGACTGAACGTTGCCTGTCTGCCACCCGATATTAACCAAAGTGTAGCAGAATACAGCGTTGAGGAAACTAAGGATGGCGGATTAGCCGTACGTTATGCGCTTGCGGGGTTAAAAAATGTTGGTGAAAAAGCAATGGAGGGGCTGGCTGCTGAACGCACCGGAAAAGGTGTATTTGAAAGTCTTGATGATTTTGCCAATCGTGCCGATCCAGCACAAGTAAACCGCCGTAGCCTAGAAAACCTAGCTGCCTCTGGAGCGTTTGATTGTCTTAATCCCAATCGGGGCGGAGTGTTTGCGGCCGCCGAGATGATTCTGGCCACAGCAACGTCTGCACGCAATACGCGCGAGAGTGGGCAAGGGGGATTGTTTGGAGATGAACTAAGCAGCGATATGGCGCATTTGCGGATTGATGCGGAGGCCATTTGGACGATTAGCGAAACAATGAACCGCGAGAAAGATGCATATGGCTTTTACTTCGCCGCACATCCAGTTAGCCAATATGCTGCAATTTTGGCTAGCCACGGGGCAAAGAGCCATGCAGAAATTCTTACCAGCACCGGAATAATTCCCGAGGGCGTGCGCCGTTCTGCCTCAATGGCGGCGCTAATCGAAGGTGTCCGATGGCGGGATTCGCGCAAAGGAAAGCGTTTCATCTTGATCGACCTATCAGACAGTAGCGGGCAATTTTCGGCTAGTTGCTTTGAAGAAAGCGTTGCAACAGAGCTGGCTGAGTGGGCCAAAGAGTCGGCCTGCTTGTTGCTCAACGTTGAAATGGATATGCGTGCGGGCGAGGAGACACCTCGTATCGCCATCCGTTCGGCAAAAAAGCTAAATGGTTTAGTAAGTGCATCGCGGCTCAAACTTGAAATGAATGTAAACAAGCCAGAAGCATTACACGCAATCGCGCATATGTTGGCGCCGTTACAAGGCGGCAAGAGTGAACTTATTATTCGTACACCTGCAGATGACGGCCGCTATGCGCACATCGTTTTGGGACGAAGATTTATGATAGATGCGCAGATTGCAGATAGGTTGAAGGCAATTGATGGTATCACAAACGTGGAGCTTGCCCCGATCGCAAAATCTCATCTAAGCATGGTAAGTTAGTGTAAGGTAATTTAGATAAACTAAGGCACAGTAGATCAAATAAGGGAGAGAGACCTTGCTCGGCGGTATGCAGGACCACGCGTTACGCGTCACTAATTTAATAGACTATGCCGCCTGTGAACATGGGCGACGCGAGATTGTTAGCCATTGGGCAGATGGCAGCGAAACCCGAACTAATTGGGCTGATATTCGCCGCGATGCGCTACGCATGGTGCAGGCCCTTAAAGATATCGGCATCGGCAATGGTGACAGAGTAGCGACATTGGCAATGAACCATAGCCGCCATCTTGTCAGTTGGTATGGCGCTATTGGAGTTGGCGGCGTTTTACATACTATTAATCCGCGCTTATTTGATGAACAGCTTGTCTACATCGCAAATCATGCCGAAGATCGCGTGTTGTTATATGATGCAGCATTTCAGCCGATAATTGATCGTCTCAAAAGCCAGTGGACAAGTATCGAGCACTATATATGTTTTGATCCAGCTCCTGCCATCGCTCCTACCTCTGTCTCTGGTGTGAGCGGCTTTGAAGACTGGATTGCGGCATATGATGGTAACACTACTTGGGCACAGGGCATTGAACGCGATCCTTGCATGCTATGTTACACCAGCGGTACGACGGGCAATCCGAAGGGTGTTTTGTATGAGCACCGGTCAACTACGTTGCATGCGTTGTCTGGCATGCAGCCTGCTGCGTTTGATTTTAACTCAAAGTCAGTGATGCTACCTGTGGTACCTATGTTTCATGCAGCCAGCTGGGGTTTGCCCTTTGCGGGGGCGGCTGCGGGCGTTAAGTTTGTGTACTCTGCCGTCAACGATCCTGCCGTGCTTCATGATTTGATGATACGCGAAGGCGTAACGCATAGCGCGGGCGTACCAACAGTTTGGTTGGCGATGTTTCAGTATATGGATGCGGCTGGTGCTGATTTAGGCGCGCTTGAAATGGCGATTATAGGCGGTTCTGCTGCCCCAAGATCAATGGTTGAGCGATTAATGAAAGCAGGTATCCGCGTCGGTCATGCTTGGGGAATGACGGAAACTTCGCCCATTGGTACTGTTGGATCGCCTACGCATAACTGGGACGATCTTAGTTTTGAGCAACAAGTAGATATGGTATGCAAGCAAGGCCGGCCCATATTTGGCGTTGAGCTTAAAACAGTGGATGATGATAATAGTGAGCTGCCTAGAGATGGCGAGGCATCAGGCCGCTTACTGGTCCGTGGGCCGTGGGTAATAAAACGCTATTTCAAAGCAGAGGAAGACTGCATAGATGCCGGCGGGTGGTTTGATACTGGCGACGTTGCAACATTGCATCCCGACGGAACACTTCAGATTACGGACCGGTCCAAAGATGTCATTAAATCAGGCGGTGAATGGATAAGTTCAGTTGAGCTTGAAAATGCAGCAGTTGGTTGCCCCGGCGTTGCCGAAGCAGCAGCCATAGGCATCGCTCATCCAAAATGGGATGAACGGCCGTTGCTTTTAATCGTACGCAAAGCAGATAGCACTGTATGCAGCAATGATATAAAAGCACATTTGCAGGGCAAGATAGCCAAATGGTGGATGCCAGATGCGATTGAGTTTATTGATAATATCCCGCACACTGCCACAGGTAAGATATTAAAAACCGAATTAAGAGCGCGTTATAAAGACTATAAGCTTGCGTAATAATATTAGTTAGTACGTTCTAAATTCAGAGTTCCCGCAACCTAGGCATAAGTTCGACGAAATTGCATGGCGTATGGCGGCTATCGAGTTGATGAACCAGTATCTGGTCCCAGCCGTCTTTTACTGCACTGTTGGAGCCGGGTAGCGCAAAAATATAGGTGCCGCGGGCTAAAACAGCGCAGGCACGCGACTGGATTGTAGATGTACCTATGCTGTTATAACTTAGCATACGGAACAGCTCTCCAAACCCTGGTATGTCCTTAGTCTTCACGCGGTCAAGCGCCTCGGGTGTTATGTCACGGCCCGTGAGGCCCGTTCCGCCAGTTGATATGACACAATCGATATCCTCGTTATCAATCCAATTATGCAACAGTGCGGTTAGTTTTGCGGTATCATCACGTTCGATGTGGCGATCGGCAATAATGTGACCTGCCGCGACAATCCTTTCTGCTAGGATATCTCCGCTTGTGTCATTCTCAAGTGTGCGGCTGTCAGATACGGTTAGCAAAGCAATATTTATAGGTTTGAAAGGGCGCGTATTATCGAGCGGCAATGCTGCCTCCTGTCACGCGCACCGTAGTACTGCCATTTTTGTCGGGGAAGCGCGGCCATAGATATTGGGATAGTCCTTTCATACTACCTCCGCTTTTGCCGCTACGCATTTCGTAAATCCAATAGTTACGTAGAATTATTGCAACATACCCGCGCGTTTCCCAATACGGTATCGATTCAACGAATAATAACGGATCACCGTTGTCACGAATTTCCGTATTCCACCTTGCAACGGGCGCTGGCCCTGCATTATACGCTGCAATAACCTTAGGTAATAAACCGCCTGTTGCAGGCATATCTCGCAATTTTTCTAGATAAGATTGTCCATATTCCAGATTAACCGACGGATTATCTAAATCTTGAGCATTGAAAACGGTGCCGCGATCACGGGCTAGGTCGCCTGCAGTGCCCGGACGAACCTGCATTAAACCGCGCGCACCCGCAGAACTTATTACTGAGGTTCTGAAGGCTGATTCCTGCAAGCTGTGCGCAAATACCAACGACGAGTCTACACGCCATCCACCCGCCGGTTGCCAATTGGGCATAGGATATCGCGAAAGTGCATCGCCGGTTCCGCTCGCTGGGCCGTAATGACTGAGCCATAGTTGTGTTGCAGGCAAATTGAGCGACCCTGCAAGCTGCGCTAATTCAGAATGATTATCGCTTTTATCGATACGCGATTGAAAACGAATGGTTTCATCGGCAAGACTATTTTCGCCAATCTGAGATAGTGCGACAGCTATTTGAACATTCTCATCTTGTTTTAACTTGTTCCAATTCAGACGTGTACCGCGCGCTTGCTTGCGAGCAAGGGGTTCCATGCCAAGCGACTCGCTTGCTAGTAGCCCATAAAATGTTTCGGGCAGCCGCGCGGCCGATTGCAATCGCGCCTGCACTTGTGCGGGTTGTTTTGCAGCCATCGCAGCGCGGGCACTCCAAAACATTCCTGCTGCGCGTAAATCATCATTTCCGGCATAACGCGAAACAAAATCAAACCCTTCAAAAGCAGCAGCATAATCTTTAAGCCGCCAACTGGATAACGCATAAACCCATTGCGCCTGAACGCCCCAGTCACCCCCTGTACTGCGTGCGGTAGCCGCCAAGCGGCGTGCATTGACGTCATCATTTTCTATGTAATAAGACCAAGCAACCCGGTAACGCAACTCCGCCAACGCAGGTGCAGAAATACCAACGCTGCCCGCTTCAACCAGTGCTTCTGCAGCCGCAGGGTCATCATTGCGGATATGCAATTGTATCTGACTACGTAAAGGAGCTGCGTCGCTGATACTATCCGGCAAATCCCGTTTAGGAGCGCTGCCTAAGTAAGAAAACTGATTGGTTTCGGGGCGCGTAGGCAGGTTTTCTGCGCCGCGTTTAACCGCCATGCGCTCCAATTGTTCAGCTTGCGGCAAATAAGGAGCGGCTTCGAGTAATGACTTTAGCTGGGCAACTTCAACACGTGGGCTTCCCGGCGCTGTATACATCTGCGCGCGTGCCATCGCTGAAAGCGGGCCCGCTGGAATTTTATCAATAAGCTGCTGTGCCGTGCTCCATTCGTTCGATTTGATCGCGCTAAAAATCGCCGCATACTGCAAGCGATCACTATTGTTTAGTAACGCAGGAGCACGATCGGGCACCGTATCCATTGCATTCTGGCCAGTTGCAGCTTGCAAAGATACTGGCGTCAAAAGAGTACCGGATATTATAATGGCTGATAAACAAGATATATGTTTCACAAAGTGGCCTCTGTTATAAGCTTCTGCAAATCGCCCCATGCCTGCGCTTTCATGTTCGGTTGCATCAAAAGAGTGCGGGGATGAAATGTTACGACTGTATCTATTACTTCATCATCATGGTTAATATTTGCTAAATTTCCGCGTGAAGACATCAAATCTGCGTTTAATAGTGCTTGGCAAGCGGCTGAACCAAGGATGAGAATTCGTTTGGGCCGCACCAATCCAATTTGATGACGCATAAATTCGGCAAGATTTACAGTATCGCTGGGCGGCAATTCTCCAACTGCTGGCCGCGATGACGCAAGCGAAGTAATAAAGCATTCTTCCGGAAGAAAACCAGCGGCCTTCAGCATGTTATACAGCAATCTTCCCGATTTTCCGCTAGCTACTTTGCCCGCCTCAATTTCATCTGCATCTGGCAAATCATAGATAACCATCAGTGCTGCGTATTGCGGTCCGATTGCTACCGCCGATTTAACGCTGTAACTATTGCCGGGTAATTTTGCACCAGCCGCGATGGCATTTTGAAAAGCAACAATGCTTTGCGGCCACGCTTCTTTGTTAACTTCGATATTATCAAGAGAGCTGTCACGAGTGGTGACCCGTAATTTTGCGTGTCGCTTGGTATTATTAGGAATATCCGATACATTTCTTACGCCGAGTTCGAGCCAGCTTGTTGAATTTTCCTGAACATTGTAATCAAGACCGGCTTGAGACCACCAGCATGTTAACGACGTCGCATATTCTAAAGGCGTGAATAATGCTGTATTTAGCTGCTGCTTCATATACGTTAGAAGTCAGAAATTAGGGCTCAGGTCAATTACATTATATTGTAACCTCCCTGAGTTGGTACTATTGCAGGATGGCATGAAAATTGCGAGATGCTGCGATGCGGTGTAAGGAATAAAAAAATGAGCGAACGGGAATCAATGCCTTATGATGTGGTGATAGTGGGGGCGGGGCCATCTGGCCTTTCTGCTGCAATCCGCATCAAACAAAAATCTCCGGAAACCACTGTTTGCATTCTTGAAAAAGGATCAGAGGTAGGGGCACATATATTATCAGGAGCAGTTGTTGATCCAAAGGGTTTGGACGAGCTCATTCCTGATTGGCGTAATCAGGGTTGCCCAATGGCAGAAACACCCGTCACCGAAAACCATCATTGGATCATGACGTCCAAGCGCAAGTTTAATTTCCCGCATTTTTTGATGCCCAGCTTTATGAACAATAAAGGAACATATACAGGTTCGCTGGCTAATATGTGCCGCTGGCTTGCTGGGCAGGCAGAAAATCTTGGTGTAGAAATCTTTCCTGGATTTGCAGCCGCTGAAATACTGTTCAACGAAGACGGCTCGGTCAAAGGCGTAGCTACTGGAGACATGGGCATTGCCAAAGATGGCAGCCACAAGTCAGATTACATGCGCGGCATGGAACTCCACGCAAAATATACGCTATTTGCAGAAGGTGTTCGCGGCAGTTTGTCCAAAAAGCTGATTTCTAGCCTAGGTCTTGCCAAAGATAGTCAACC
>JAYWFI010000024.1:0-13763 GCA_043778865.1 Sphingomonadales bacterium | reverse complement strand
CCTTTTGTGTTTCTGCGGAACTCTGCGCACTCCGCGTAAAATAATTTTTATTACGATGACAGTGCACTTAATTATAAGATTAGGGTGACAAGATTAGGGTGACAGTGCATTTAATTATATATTGCTATCGTCCGTTTTTAAAGTAAGTGCGACAGGACATGTTTATATTGGTTCTGCAACATCAAAACCACATTGCTTTCATCCCAAAATCCGGCAACTACAATATTATGAAAACACGGTATCAGTTAGGCGCAACCTTATCGGCAATAATCAGTGCTATCGCCATATCTCAGGCCGCGCGGTCCGAAATGGCGCATGGCGCGGATATACTTGTCAAACCGGGGCGTTGGATACTCGCGGATGCACCGACACGCTCCTCCCGAAATGGCATAGCATTGGACGCGGGCGAGCTGGCCGAAAACAACCATGAACAAACCGTGTGCCTTCGTGCCAGCAGCGCACATACGATTTATGATGCCGTTGCCTTCATTGTTGATCCTCAAACACCACAGATCAAAAGATCCGCATTCCAAAACGGAAAGATTAAAACAACAATCAACATGGGCGATGCGCACGTGAATGTCACGGCGCAGCTTTCGGGAACATATGACGAAACCAGATTTGATATCAAAGCTCGCGCTTCGGGACATTCGCGTGACAAACCTATTGAGGCGCAGGGCGTGTTTACGGGCCGTTATGTCGGCGCGTGCGGCGATGAAGACGGTATCCCAAAATATAATGCGAGTGATATTCCTCCAGAAATATAGTCTTACGGTGCAGCGAGGCTGGTTCAGCATGTATGCTTTACTCCGGCAATTTCTGCGCCCTATTTGAAACTTTCTTCCCCTTCATCGCAGGGGCAAGAGGTATTACGGATGGCGGCGTGCTGCTGCGGATGCCGCCGACAATCACCCAGTAACGATATGGCGCGCCGGGGTATAAATTAAACCACAACCCGGTAACTTCGCATAAAACTTGGCTGCCCGCCGGAATATCGGGATAATCATTGGTTGTGATAAAATTCATCGTCGTGCCGGTAGGCGGCAGTACCTCTACGTCAAATACGCCGATACTAATACCGATGCCGCTACCGCCCGAACTATACCAACCTTGTATTTCGATTTGCATGCTCTGCTCCTTTGAAAAATCCAATGTTTGAATCACAAATGGTGCGGCCCGCTCCTTTGCCGTTCCAAAAGAGCAACAACATACAAGCACAAAATCAGGCGAAGAGGAATTAGCAAACTGATATTACTGCAATGCGCTCTGCCTAGATGATTGCAATGCAAGTAGCGATGGTGCGGTAATTACGAAATCTCGTGCTTAAGAGTTACACGACGGTCAAACCGACATCAATATTCCCGCGTGTGGCGTTTGAATAGGGGCAGACGGCGTGCGCGGCGTGTACCAATCGTTCGGCATCGGCGCGCGGGACACCGGGCAGGTCGATTAGCAGATCGGCTGTTATACCGAAGCCGCCTTCGGAACGGGGGCCAAAGCCGATGGCCGCGGTAACCGTTGTGTCGCTGGGTACGCGAACTCCTTCTTTGCCGGATATTGCCTTCATCGCGCCTAAAAAACACGCCGAGTAACCAGCCGCAAATAGCTTTTCTGGATTGGCGCCAACGCCGCCGGGGCCGCCCATTTCTTTGGGTACAACAAGCTTAACATCAACAGATCCGTCATCCGATTTTGCAGATCCATCGCGGCCGCCTGTGGCGACGGCGGACGTTTTGTAGATTACTGTTACAGGCATTTTTCGTCTCCTTTTGGTATTATTGGCTGTCCATTAAACCTGTATCCAGATGCTAAGTTCCCCAAGCCTTAAGCCCAGGCCCCCTTGGCGCTTACTTCTTTAATTCCTTAGCAAGCGTTTTGGCCGCCGCTTTGCCGTAAGGTGCCTTAAATCCCGCAAGAGCGGCAACATCCAATCCGGTCTGGCGGAACACCGCGCGCATGTGGCTGAATGTTTTGAACCCGTCCTCGCCGTGATAATTGCCCATACCCGATGGACCTATGCCGCCAAATGGCAAGTCCTCCATCGCCGTGTGGAATATCACATCGTTGATGGTCACGCCGCCGGATACCGTGCGGCCAAGCACCTGCGCTTCTTCGGCTTTGTCGGTACCAAAATAATAGAGGCCCAGCGGGCGGTCATGCGCATTCACATAATCGATGGCCTCATTCATGTCGGTATACGTCATAACCGGAAGGATGGGTCCAAAGATTTCCTCTTGCATCACCTTCATATCATCGGTGACATTGCGCAGTATGGTAAGCGGCATTTTGTTGCCGTTCGAGCTGCCAAAATCTTCATTTCCGGGATTAATTTCGATAAGCTCTGCGCCCTTATCGCGGGCATCGGCTAGATAGCTTTGCAAGCGTTCATAATTGCGGCCATTGACCACCGATGTATAATCATCATTGTGCAGCAGGGTTGGATATTGCGCGGTGACCCCTGCCTTTACGCTTTCGATCATGTCCATTTCTTGGTCTTTGGCAACCAGCAGATAATCGGGCGCAAGACAGATTTGCCCGGCATTCATCATCTTGCCAAGCGCAATACGTTCGCCTGCTTTTTTCTTATCGGCGCTGCGTCCGATAATGGTGGGGGATTTGCCGCCAAGTTCCAACGTTACCGGGACCAAATTATCGGCGGCGGCGCGCATGATGTGTTTGCCCACGCTGGTTGCGCCTGTGAAAATCATATGATCAAATGGCAGGCGAGTGAACTGGGTGGCAATGTCTACGCCGCCTGTAAACACCGCCATTTCAGTTTCGTCGAAATATTTGGGAACTAGCTCTGCAAACAAATCAGACACGCGTTCGGTAAATTCGGATGGTTTAATCATCGCGCGGTTGCCCGCCGCAAACACGCCCGCAAGCGGAACCATGACCATTCCCAACGGAAAATTCCACGGGGCCACAATGCCAACAACGCCCTTGGCTTGGTATACAACATTGGCTTTTGCGCCGATTAAGCCCAGCGGGAATGTGGGTTTGCGCCGTTCGCCCCGCGCCCAGCTTTCGAAATGTTTGCGCGCATGTTTTATCGCGCTTATCGACGGTATGATATCGGTCATCAGAGTTTGTTGCGTACTGCGGTGGCCAAAATCGGCGGATACTGCGCCGACAAACGCATCTTTGTGATCGACCAGCATCGCAATCGCGCGGTCCATACGGTCGCGGCGCACCGTCATCGGCTCGGGCATGGCAGCGGTAAAAGTGGCGCGTTGTTTATTCAGTGTTGCTTGCATGTCGGCGGTCATTGTGTGCGCTCCATTTAATCGTCCATATCCGGTAGCGCATTAGGTTGCGGATTAAAATGCTTTTACAGCGCCAGATTCAACAATTGCTCTGCATGCCCATATTTCTTATATAGAGAGCACAATTATAGAGGACTTCAACGTGACCAATGCTTCTGATCCTGTGGTAATCTTGTCGTATGCGCGCACACCGATGGGCGCAATGCAGGGCGTGCTTGCGGATGCAAGCGCAACCGATTTGGGCGCAGCGGCGGTTAAGGCAGCGGTAGAGCGCGCAGAGATTAGCGGCGGCGATGTGGACCGGATATATATGGGATGCGTGCTGCCCGCCGGGCTCGGCCAAGCGCCTGCGCGGCAAGCGGGACGTAAAGCGGGCTTGCCGGACTCAGTTCAGGCCGCCACGGTCAACAAAGTATGCGGATCGGGCATGCAAACGGTGATTATGGCCGCCGAGGCGATTGCAGCGGGATCGGCGGATGTCATCGTCGCAGGCGGCATGGAAAGCATGACCAACGCGCCGTATTTGTTGAAAAAACATCGCGGCGGTGCGCGGATCGGCCATGATACCGCATATGATCATATGTTCCTTGATGGGCTTGAAGATGCGTATGAAGAAGGCCGCGCCATGGGCAGCTTTGCGCAAGCAACAGCCGATGAACATGCGCTAACCCGCGAGGCAATGGATGCCTACGCGCTGGAATCGCTGGCCCGTGCACAGCGGGCAATCGCAAGCGGTGCGTTTAGATCAGAGATTGCGCCTGTTACTATCGCGGGCCGCAAAGGTGATGTAGTGGTCGATACCGATGAAGCGCCGGGTAAAGCCATGCCTGACAAGATCCCTACTTTGCGCGCGGCGTTTGCCAAAGACGGTACGATCACGGCGGCCACTAGCAGTTCAATTTCGGACGGGGCGGCGGCATTGGTGCTAACCCGCGCAAGCGTTGCGGCGGAAAAAGCCCTGGTGCCCGTTGCGCGGATCGTGGCGCATGCGGCGCACGCACAGGCCCCGTCTGCGTTTACCACTGCGCCTGTGGGAGCGATCACCAAATGCCTTGCCATGGCTGGATGGAGCGCCGCAGACGTTGACCTATTTGAAATTAACGAAGCCTTTGCCTGCGTCGCGATGTTTGCCATGCACGACCTTGGCATTCCGCATGACAAAGTAAACGTGCACGGCGGCGCGACCGCGCTGGGCCATCCCATAGGTGCATCGGGCGCGCGGATAATCTGCACATTAATCGCCGCGCTGCAATTGCACGGTAAAAAGCGCGGGCTGGCCAGCCTATGCATCGGCGGCGGAGAGGCCACCGCGCTGGCGATTGAATTGTTAGATTAAGCCAATGTTAGAACCGAGAAAGTTTAGTAGAATGGTTGAACTAAACTATAGCTCTGAGCTTGTCGAAGGGTAATTGTGAACTAGGGCACCCTTCGCAAAGCTCAGGGCTACGGTGTTTTCTAAGACTATTCCATCATAAGTAATCACGCTTCAGAGTAGAATATTACCCCGGATCAAGCTGTACATTTGCCCATATGGGTGGCCAAAACGCGGATTTTCATGTCCATTCCGGGCTTGCCGCTCGCAGGTAAAGCATTGAAATTCATCACCGCATCAATCTTTTTTGGGTCCATCGTACCGTTCATTGCAATATTAACGCTTTGCCCAGCAAGATCGCATGTGGCGGCAAAATCAATTTTTCCGCCCGTAACGCTGTTCTTGCTTTCTTTACAAGATCCGGCCTGTGCAAACCCTTTTGTCAAGCCTTTTGAAATGTCTTCTTGTGAGGATTGTTCCGCGCTGTAGCATTGTTCGCTTAAGCCTGCCGACTTCATTTTTTCGGCCATCGCTGCTTCGATTTGCGGCTTCATCGCTGCCATTTGTGCCTCCGCGCCAGCTGGTACGCCCGTTAATTCAAAACCTTCCAGCTTCATTTCGGTTTTCCACTTACCGGGCTCACGCTTGTTGGGGTCAGCTTTCGCGCCGCAGCCTGACAATGTGCCGGCAAGAGCGAGGGCAATAATAGATGCTGTGAAATGTGTCTTACGCATATAATGGGGTCTTTCGATCAATTGAATTTAATACTCGTTTGCATGCGGCACAATGAAGAAATTTGATGCATTAGCAACCAGAAAATATGCCTTAGAATCCAGCATCTGCCTAAAATATAGGCAGGCGGTATTGCGTTTTTTGGTTGCATCGCGCGCAAATGAAAGCAGTGTTAATTTGGCATGATACTTGATAAGATTAATGCAGTATCCGCGCGCTCGGGGCATAAACTGTGTTCGGCGGCGGGGCCAACAAGGAAACATCGATGAAAAAGATCGAAGCCATTATCAAGCCGTTCAAACTGGACGAAGTAAAAGAGGCGCTGCACGAGGTTGGCGTATCGGGCATCACCGTTACCGAAGCAAAGGGATTTGGCCGTCAAAAAGGCCATACTGAATTATACCGCGGCGCAGAATATGTTGTCGATTTTTTGCCTAAGGTAAAATTGGAAGTTGTCGTTGAGGATGCGCTAGCAGACCGCGTTGTCGAAGCAATCGCAGCGGCGGCGCAAACAGGACGTATTGGCGACGGTAAAATCTTTGTTATCCCAGTTGAAACCGCATTGCGCATCCGCACCGGTGAACGGGATAATGACGCAGTCTAACAAAGAATAACTAAAAACCAGAAGGAAAGAAGTACATGGTAAACGCAAATCCGAATACGGCAAAAGATATCATCAAGATGATCAAGGATGACGAGATCGAGTGGGTCGATGTGCGTTTTACCGATCCCAAGGGCAAATGGCAGCATCTGACCATGTGTGCAGGAGTTATGGGCGAAGACGAATTGAATGATGGCCTGATGTTCGATGGTTCATCCATCGAAGGCTGGAAAGCGATCAACGAGTCTGACATGATCCTGAAACCTGATCTGGACGCAGTGTATGTCGATCCGTTCAGCGCGACGCCCATGTTGATCCTGTTTTGCGATGTTGTCGAACCTTCCACTGGGCAATTATACAGCCGCGATCCGCGCTCAACCGCAAAACGCGCCGAAGCGTATCTGAAAAGTACAGGCATTGGCGACACGATTTATGTGGGACCGGAAGCCGAGTTCTTTTTGTTTGACGATGTTCGTTTTGAAAATAGCTACAGCACGTCATATTATAAAATCGATGATATCGAGCTGCCAACTAACAGCGGGACGAAATATGACGCTGGCAATATGGGCCACCGCCCGCGCGCCAAGGGCGGGTATTTCCCCGTTGCGCCGGTTGACAGCTGCGTCGATATTCGCGGCGAGATGGTGGCGACGATGCTGGAAATGGGATTGCCTTGCGATAAACATCACCACGAGGTTGCCGCCGCGCAGCATGAGCTAGGCCTTACTTTTGGGACACTCACCGAAACCGCCGACCGTATGCAGGTATATAAATATGTCGTGCATCAAGTGGCGCATGCATATGGCAAGACAGCGACGTTTATGCCGAAACCGATCAAAGAAGACAACGGATCAGGCATGCATACGCACATGTCCATTTGGGACGGCGGCAAGCCTTTGTTCGCAGGTGACGGCTATGCTGGGCTGTCTGATATGTGCCTGTATTTCATCGGCGGTATTATTAAGCATGCCAAATCCGTGAACGCATTCACCAACCCCACCACCAACAGCTACAAACGCTTGGTGCCCGGGTACGAAGCGCCCGTATTGCTAGCATACTCCGCGCGTAACCGTTCGGCGTCATGCCGCATACCCTATGGCACAGGCGCGAAGGCCAAACGCGTTGAAGTGCGGTTCCCCGATGCCATGGCCAATCCGTATCTGGCGTATGCCGCGTTGTTTATGGCGGGCCTTGACGGCATCCAAAACAAGATCCATCCCGGCGAGGCAATGGACAAGAACCTTTATGACCTGCCGCCCGCCGAACTCGCCGAGGTACCAACTGTTGCGGCGTCACTGCGTGAGGCACTGGATTGCTTGGCCGCCGATCATGACTATTTGCTTAAAGGCGATGTGTTTTCAAAGGATCAGATCGAAGCGTATATTGAACTTAAAATGGAAGACGTAGCCCGCTGGGAAATGACTCCAAGCCCGATCGAGTTCGAGATGTATTACAGCTACTAAATCTTGTAAAATAAGTTCAAATAATAAGGCCCAGTGAAGCAATCCACTGGGCCTTTATTATGCGTAAAAGCGGCATCTTAATTCACTGGATTGTGCTTGGCCAAAAACGTTTCGATGGCGGTTAGCAGAGTGATCCGGTCTGCCTCGCGCGTAAAGTAATGATCGGCCAGCGGCACCGAAACAAACTCAACTGTTTTACCCGCACGCTTCATGGCAGCATTCATTTTTTCGGATTGCACATGATCCACTGTGATGTCTTTTTTGCCGTGTATCAAAAGCAGTGGCGCTTTAATTTTATCAACAAACTTTATCGGCGATACTGCGGCAAAATCCGGTGTCATCGCCTCCCATTGGCGCGTGTACAAATTGCCTCTTAATGAACCACCAAAATCATTTACCTCTTTGCGTAACAATGAAACCCCAGCGATTGATACAGCGCATTTGTAGAGGTCTGGGTCTTTTACTACGCCCCACATTGCGGCGTATCCGCCATACGAAGCGCCAACAATGCAAACGCGTTTTGGATCCGCAATGCCTTGCGCCACGGCCCATTTTACGCCGTCTGTAATATCATCTTGCATGGCAAAACCCATTTGGCCTTTGCCTTTATCAAGGAATTCTGTGCCATATCCTGTAGATCCCCTGAAATTGGGTTGCAGTACGCCGTAACCGCGGCTGGCAATGAACTGCGCCCAGTAATCATAACTTAAAGTATCATTTGCCCAAGGCCCGCCATGCGGCATGACGATGAAGGGAAGATTTTTAGGATCAGCTCCCTTGGGCAGTGTCAATATGCCTTCGATTGATAAGCCGTCGCGCGCCGTATATTTAATCATTTTAACAGGCGACAATCGGCGCGGCCCAAACTGATCATTCATGGCTGCTATTTTTTGGATTGCTCCTATTTTGCGGTCATAATAATATAACACGCCGGGAGTATCTGGCCCCGAAACACGCAACAATATTTTGGATTGGTCACGGTTAAAGCTTACGATGTTGGGTTTACCGCCTTTGATTGAGTTATCAAAGATGCTCTGCAATGCTGCCATGTCCGGATCAAACCAAGTCACGGTTCCATTGCTCGCAGTGGTTGTCACGCCAAGCAGTTTTGTGCCGTCATAAGATATAATTGTATTTTCAACATCGCTTTCTTTGGCATCAAAAACCGTTTTTACAGGCGCGCCGGTTAGCAAGTTAACTTCGTATATTCCGGACATGCCTTTATCGTTGTCGTGAATGACATAACCATTATCTGTGCCGGCGACATACATAAACGGCGCACGTAAATTTTCTGATTTCTTGTATTTTGCGCGGTCTATAATTTTGAATGAATCGGTGCCATTGTTACGATATAATAATCGCCAAGCGAGGTCCTCGTCATTGTACCCCACTGCAGAACGTATGTTTCCAGAAGCATCCGAAGACCAATCCATAACGCCTTCTTTGGAATACACGACTTTCTTCTTTTTGCCCGTTGTCACATCGATTTTATAAATACTTGGCCAAAATCTATCGGGTTCAGTTGAATAGATGCTGTCTTGTGCAGCGATAAGGATTTCATTGGTTCCATCTTTTGGTATCCAAAGAATATCAGCGGCATTTTGCCCCTTAGAATCAAAGAATAATTTTGTTACTTTCTTGGTAATAGTATTTACGCCTAGCACCCGGGATACATACCAATTTTCCGTTTCAACGGGCATCAGGCTGGATACGGTAATTGCTAAATTCGTATCGTTAACCCACGACACAGAAGTCACTTGCATATTGTCAATTACGCCAAGGTTTATGGTATTGGTCATATTACCATTTAACGAAAACGCTGCAATTCTCTGTTCGCCTTGTATGCCGAGCAGACCGGCAATCATTTCGCCGTTTGGAGAAATCTGGGCTAGTTCGATAAACGGGATTTTTGCAAAACTGGTTGCGGGTATTTGCTGTAAAGAATTGGGTGCGCTTGTTTTGGCGGGCACTGTTTTGGAGGGCACTGTAATTGAGGCTGCTGCGCTAGTTGTAGTTGCACTGGGAGTGGCTGCACTGGAGGTGGCCGTAATTGGGGTCGCCGTAATTGGGGCCACCGTGTCAACATTCTGCGCCGATACATTCTGCACCAATACGTTCTGCGCAAATACTGGCACTGCCGTGCACATAATCGTTCCGGTTATTACTATTCTAATTATCATATGTTACCCCCATCATCTGTGTAAGCATAACAGTTGCAATATGATATTATCAAATGAATTCAACAAACGCATGGCCGCAAACAATTGCGGGACAACTTGAACTAGGCTGATAGCTAATCATCAGCGCTACCGGATTATCAAAGATGGCAGTATTATGCCGATTCTACGCATCATACGGTCCCACCAATCACCAATCCTTAAAAATCTACTTAAATAATACGCTTTTGCCCAATTGGTGTAAGATTCTTGTTGTAACTATAAACTCATGCATTCATGATGCCGTAGTATAAAGTCTAGGTTGTAGCGCTTATTTAGAGGCGTACTTTATATTTACCGGAAAAAAAAGTTCGGAACATTGTAGGGGAATACATTATGGAAGCACTATCAATTGGCCAATATTCTTTGGTCTATAACGCATTTTCGTTTACGTTTGCCACTATGGCAGCGACAACGTTGTTTTTGTGGTTTGGCCGTTCGCAAGTCGGTCCTGCTTATAAAACAGCACTCACTATATCTGGATTGGTATGCGCCATCGCGGCTTATCACTATTTCCGGATCTTCGAAAGCTGGGCTGGTACGTATGACGTAAAAGCAGGCGCAATCGCGGCAACAGGCTACGCATTTAACGATGCTTACCGTTATGTCGATTGGTTGCTTACTGTGCCATTATTGCTGATTGAGCTAATTTTGGTTATGCGTCTTTCAGAAGCAGAAACAGTATCAAAATCAACAACACTTGGCGCAGCTGCTGCGTTGATGATCATCCTTGGATATCCCGGCGAAATTGGCGGCGATATGCAAACACGCTTGTTGTGGGGCACATTATCAACCGTGCCGTTCGTATACATCGTATGGCAACTTTTTGCCGGTCTTGGTGCATCGATCAACAGTCAGCATGAAAGTGTTCGCGGATTAGTGAAATTTGCTAGACTGCTCACATTTGCATCATGGGGTTTCTACCCAATGGTATACATGATTCCGTACACAAACTTAGCTGGTTCAACAGTAACAGTTGCAGTACAAATCGGTTACACAATAGCTGATTTGATCGCAAAAGCAGGCGTTGGTGTATTGGTATACATGATTGCTGTCCGCAAATCGCGCGTAGAATACGGCGATGCGGGTACCGTCTCTGCTCACGCATGAAGGCTTAAGGCAACAGCCTGAACCAGTATGATAGAGATGAACATTAAAAAGCCCATGGGCGCAGCCATTTCACTCGGCTTGCGCCCATGGGCTTTACCTATTTTGACGTTAGCGCTCATTGCAATCGATGCTTTCTGGATTGGCATGGATACGGTGCAAATGACGATGTTTGCTTCTGTTGCCATCGTGCTTTCGGGGATACCGCACGGTACGCTTGATATTGAAATTGCTGCCAAACGTTTTGGTCATGCGTCGGCATCGCGTAAAATAATGATCCTTGCGGCATATGTCTGCTGTGCGCTCTTGATGATAATATTATGGCGAACGCTGCCAGAATTGGCGCTCACCGCCTTCCTGATAATAGCAATAGTACATTTCAGTGCCGATTGGCGCGATGGCGCCGATCCGTTTTTGGCAATGATGGTTGGCTGGGCACTGGTTGCGCTGCCTGCTTTGTCGCATCCTGCATCTGTGGCGATGATATTTGAGATGCTGACCGGCAATCAAAACGGTGCAACTATTGCTGCGGTGCTGGCGTGTGCATCGGTGCCCGCTGCGTTGGGCAGTTTGGTGTTTGCGTTTTGGTCATATCAGCGCGGGGACATAATTAGCGCGGTTGATGTATTAAGCTGCATCGTAGCGGCATTATGCCTGCCGCCGCTTGCCGCGTTTGCCATATTCTTCTGCGGGCTACATTCGCCGCGACATATGATGGAGGCTATACGCGACACAGGCGGATTGTCAGCAGCAAAGAAGACGGCGATTATAGCAGCCGTGTTTGGGCTTGCGATTGGATTGGGCGTAATTGTGTATATTACAAACAATACCGGAAAACCAGTGGATGCCGGGATTATCCAAACCGCATTTGTATTGTTATCAACATTAACGGTACCGCACTTTGTGCTTGAGCAGATTTTGGCAATTCGGCAGCCTCTGGTAACAGCGCACTGATCATTCTTTCTATGGCTTAGCCGCTTAGCCCCTCAATCATTCAATGCGCGCCGTCCCCATACAACAAGCAACGCCAGCGCAGTACCAACTAAAAGAAATGTGGCAGGCGGCCAAATGCCCAATAGCCATATGCCAAGCGACGGTGCAAATATATAAGCAGCGCCATTAATACTGGCAATTTTACCCGCAACATCACCTTGTTCATGCCGCGACACCGCCAAAGAAGCCCCCGCTGTAAAGCCCGGCCGGTA
Organism: Sphingomonadales bacterium; assembly: GCA_043778865.1. Classification (GTDB taxonomy): domain Bacteria; phylum Pseudomonadota; class Alphaproteobacteria; order Sphingomonadales; family Sphingomonadaceae; genus Sphingorhabdus_B. Next base: position 1,861 of record JAYWFI010000024.1, on the reverse strand, counting down.
TAATCCAAACCCCAAGGATGCCAAGGCGTATCCAGTGGTAATGCTATAAAAATCTTTGGCAACGGCAGTAAGAATAATTCCAATGAGCGCGAGCGTTGCGCCCCATAGAACAGAGGTTTTAGGGCTGAGTGACAATATCGGAATTAACCCCCATTGCGCCAGCAGTGTTGCCATTGCGCCAATAAACATAACCGAGCCAATGGCCTGCACCGCGCCCAGCGGATCATTATGTAGACCCAGCCGGTCACGGACAACAAATCCAACTACGCCCAGCAATACCGCCTGGGCATGCCCGCCAATCAACCCCGACACAAGCCATGCGACCAGCCGGCTATCGTTCCAGGCCAAGCGGACAAGCTCATCTGCCTTGCGCACCGTTCCAAGGCCCACTTCTTTGCCTTCGCCTTCGCTATCAAGCGCGCTCATTGTCGCAGACGACGGGTATGAGGCAACGTCACCGCGCGCTTCAAAACGCGGCGTGTCGTTTGGCAGTCGCAGGTGCAACGCAATCAACACGGCGGCTCCAAATAGCGCAAACATCACAAGTGGGCCTGCTAACCCAAAGGGCGGAAACATTAAAAATTGCGCGACGGCAGGGCCGATCACTGTACCTAGCCCAAACGAAGAAGCCAGCAGCGACAGCGCCTTGGTACGTTCGGTACGTTCGGTCCGTGCGGCAACATAGGCTTGTACAGCAGGCGGCGCAGCGCTACCAAATGCGCCATAAACGCTGCGGAAGACTGCAAAGATGACGAACGTCACGCCTGCGCCAATGATACCGTTAAGACCAAGCCAAAGCGTTAACCCGCACAAGCCCATTGATGCAACAAAGCCGACTATACCGAGCCGCATCAACTGTTTGCGTCCGCGCTGATCCGACATTCGCGCCCATTTTGGCGCCGTAAATACCCACAATAATGCTGACCAGCTGAACGCTAGACTAACCCACACATCCGCGACTTTCAACTTACTGGCGATGGCAGGCAGTATAGACTGCATCGCCGTATTACCCGCCGCCGCAACCAGCATCACAAGGAACAGGATTACAATCCGGTCACGCGGGATAGCATCGGAACCTGGCTTGCCTTGGTTGGGCGCTGACGCTTGCGCAATATCTGTCATAGTTGCTGTTCCTGTTGTTACTGCGTCTGACATAACGGCAACCTGCGCAGGAGCAACAACTCATTCTCTGCCCTATATTTGCTCGGTATTTGCAAGAAATTACCGATTTTAATTTAAGAAGGTTGCATATTGCGCGTGCTTTTGCGAGTGATTGCAATCCATAAACGTTTACAGAGTGTGACATGCCATCATCAAGCTTAGCAAAGACAAAGGTGGCCGAACGTATGAAACAAAAGATCGCTCGTTTTTTGGGGCCATGGGGCGTTTTTTTTAGAGGATTCGTTAAGCATCCTGTGATGGTGGGATCGATTATTCCTTCATCGTCGCGCACTATCAATAAAATGCTGGCGCCCGTTGATTGGAAAAACACCAATCTATTCGTGGAATATGGGCCTGGCGTGGGTACATTTTGCCAGCCTGTTTTGGACCGGATGAAGCCGGACGCAAAGTTGCTCGTGATCGATTTGAACCCAGATTTTATCGAGTATCTTCGCAAAACAATCCATGATAGCCGCTTTGTTGCTGTGCATGGATCGGCTGCAGACGTGAATCAAATAATCCATGATTTTGGATATAGCCACGCAGATTATATCCTCTCTGGTCTTCCTTTTTCGACGCTGCCAGATAATCTGGGGCCAAAGATCGCAATGGAAACCGCACGCGCGCTTCGTTCCGGTGGTGCATTTTTGGTGTATCAGTTCCGTGCCCGCGCCCGTGATTTCATGGCGCCGCATTTTGA
>JAYWFI010000023.1:0-36836 GCA_043778865.1 Sphingomonadales bacterium | reverse complement strand
GCTTTGGCATGTCCACCGCATATTATTTTACCCCTGGCTGGCGCAGGCCGCGTAACCTTGGCGGCGCGGTATCAGTGCCCGGTACAGCGATCGCAGCTTAATCGTAAGAATTCGCTATCGCGTAGTGCGGGAATTTGCCATGGCAGATACATGGTAAAACCGATCAGCCTCTCCAATGTTGTTACTATAATCTTGCGTTCTATAACGGCAATTTTCTTGGCGCTTTCGGTTCCTGTCGCGGCACAAACAGCCGCGCGTATTTTGCATGTTCCAGCTGTATTACGCGCTGAGACAGTTGCGCCTGCATCCGGGAAACCTGTTACATTGGCGTTTGTGATGCAGCCAAAGCCGGGCTGGCATGGTTACTGGGAAAATCCCGGTGACGCTGGCCTTGGCATGCAACTCACTTGGCAATTACCTGCAGGCGTAACGCCCGGGAAGCTCCGTTATCCAGTGCCAACAACATTGATGATCAGCGGCCTGATGAACTATGTTTACGAAGAGCAGTATGCCCTGCTAACCGATTTGCAGATAGCGCCGTCGGTTGCGGCGGGCACCAAATTACACATTCAGGTCAAGGCCAATTGGTTATCCTGCACTGACAAGATCTGTGTACCCGAGAGTGATAATTTGGCCATAGATTTGATCGCCGGTAGCGGTGCAATCGCGCCTGATATGCGCGCGCAATTTGATGCATTCCGCGCGGCATTGCCGGTGCAGCTCGATCAGTCTGGCCGCTATGCTATCATCGGCAAAGCGGCTGAAATTGCCATTCCGTTTCCGGCAACTGCAAAAGTAGACCGGCCCTATTTCTTTGCGCTAACACCCGGTGTAATAGACTATCCCGCGCCGCAAACTGCACGCCGTTTAGGCGACAGTTTGATAATAAAAGTGGGCGTTAACAACAGCACGAATACGCCGATTGCAGGCGTGTTGCGATACGGAGATGGGCAGGGGCTGATTGTTAATGCATCGCCGGGCATAGTTCCAAAAGGTGGTTTGAACGTCCCCACTACAGGCGATAACAGCATAGACCCAAATCCTGCTTCAGGTTTGAATTTCGCCTTAATCCTAGCCTTTTCTGTGCTGGGCGGGTTGATCCTAAACTTAATGCCATGTGTGTTTCCGATATTGGGATTGAAAGCGATATCACTGGCAAAAATGGGCGGAGATGCAGGCGCGGCAAAGCGCGATGCGCTGGCATATTCAGCAGGAGTTATCTTAAGCGTTGTGGCACTTGGCGGCGTCATGCTGGCGCTACGCAGCGCAGGGCAACAAGTTGGCTGGGCATTCCAATTGCAAGAGCCGCGGATTGTATTATTGCTGATGCTGTTGATGACGATGGTGACAGTCAATTTGGCAGGCGGATTTGAATTTGCATCTGTCGGCGGCGGCGGGTCGCTTACTCAAAAACAGGGTGCAGCTGGATCGTTTTGGACAGGCGTGCTTGCCGCTGTGGTTGCAACGCCGTGCACAGGGCCGTTTATGGCGGCGGCAACAGGGGCAGCATTATTGTTGCCGGCAATATCGGCATTATTGGTATTTGCGGGATTGGGATTTGGCTTAGCGCTCCCTTATCTGGCGATCGCGTATATTCCCCCACTACGCAAATTGTTGCCAAAGCCAGGGCCATGGTTGGCCCGGTTTAAGACAGCAATGGCTGTGCCGATGGGGTTAACGGCAGCGGCGCTTCTATGGCTACTATGGCGGCTATCTGGTTCGTTTGGTTTGGCTCTGGGGGCTATAGCGGCTGTTATATTGGCGACTTTATTAATAGTATTGGGCAAAAGACAACGCCGCGGGCAGGCAGGATTGATGATGTCTGCGCTGATTGCAATGGCGGCTGCCGGCGCTGTCTTTATCTTGCCGCGTGCTGCGGTATCGTTGCAAAGCGGGCAGGGCAGGCAATCTGGTCTGCTGCATGCGCAGCCCTATAGCGATGCAAAATTGGCGGAATACCGGCGTGCTGGCCATCCTGTATTTGCATATTTTACCGCTGATTGGTGCGTAACATGCAAGGTGAATGAGGCCACGGCGATTAACCGGCCTGCAACCGCAGACGCATTTGCAAAGGCGAATATAAAAGTGTTGGAGGGCGATTTTACCCGCCGTGATCCAGCGCTCTCCCGGGCATTGGCTGCGCATGGCCGTTCGGGTGTGCCGTTGTATCTCTATTACCCGAAGAATGGCGAACCGCGCATATTGCCGCAGATACTAACGCCTCAAATCTTGGCTGATTTAGCGCAAGAATAAAATCAATCTGGCCGATTGCACAGTGCGTTATGCCGAAGATATCTGAAAGTATACCTCTATTTTCGGCGTTTACCAATGCAGACTAAGGAGTACGGGAGCAGACTATTTTAAGCATGCATCTTATAAGGATACCGCCGTCTGCTCCCGCCCCATTAACCAGCAAGTTGCGACCCTAAAAGGACTCGCCGGTAATTTCGATCCGCTCGATCTGGTTTGCCCCAATCACCGTAATCCCCCGACTTCCGGTGATCCCATCAAGCGGGATCGATCGCTCAAACACAAGCGCTTCAAAACCTGGTTGTGCGGTATCGACCGCAGCGTCGTTCGCATTTTCAGGTACTTTCACAACTGCCACTTCTATACCCCAGTATTCGGGGCAGTCATGATAAACGCGCGGGCAGAGCTCAACTTCATAATCGCCTAGCGGCAACATCCCACGAACCCACAAATACAGACTATCTTCAAAAGGTACTTTGCGTAGCTCTGCAACCTCAAAGTCAATAATCCGCGTGTTCGGGACGCTAGAAAGCGACCGAGTGGCCGAGCTAGTCATCTTTCGAGCTCCAAATTATTGATTATAAATGCAATACAGCATGATTGTCTGTACTGCTGATCAAGCTTCCGTGCTTACAACAATGCTTATACATCATATTTTATTGCGCGGAAGTGAACAACTTGTAAACTATAGTATTATAATGTATATTATTGAAATTCATTGTATAATATTGATGAAACAATGCTGCAGTGCACAATAGCTAAGCTTTGTTCCCACAAGCTAACTCTCAAATGATACGAATCATAGTGATTGCAATTCGTAAGCGGCGTTTATCTACACACAGATTTTTGAACGACAAACATTGCTTAGATATAGATACAGCACCGGGTTAAGGCTGGATATGCGTGGTATTGCCGCCACGATATGTGACAAAGTGCAGAAACATGCTGCAAACAGCTTTATTTGCAACGCGTTTGCAGATAGTGGAAACTAGTATAGAATTTTAGGAGTTACTGATATCGCTGTTCCGCCGATCCGGCGCGCCAATACCCCCCCTGTAAAAGGTGGATTGCGCCACAACGAAATGATTTCCGTGGAAAAAGTCCGCGTTATTGATGATGAGGGCGAGAATCTGGGTGTAATGTACACCCGTGAAGCGATTGAACAAGCAAGAGGCATGGGCCTAGATCTGGTTGAGGTATCCCCAAATGCGGATCCGCCTGTATGCAAATTTTTAGATATCGGTAAATTCAAATACGAAGCGCAAAAGAAAGCCAATCTTGCGCGCAAGTCACAGCGTACGCAAGAGATCAAAGAGATCAAGATGCGGCCTAATATTGACGATCACGATTATCAGACCAAAATGAAAAAAGTGACTGAGTTCATCGGCGACGGTGATAAAGTGAAGATTACTTTGCGCTTCCGTGGACGCGAGCTTGCTCACCAACAGCTTGGAATGCAGCTGCTGCAACGTGTGCAAGAGGATATGCTTGAAACCTCAAAAGTAGAGGCACATCCGCGTATGGAAGGACGCCAAATGCTGATGGTCTTGTCGCCGAAGTAGTGGATTAGAGATTTTGGGTTCTATGCGGTGCTTCATTGCAGATACAGAGTTGCGGTTCAGCATTTCTTATCGGAGAGCACGCCGCTTTGTGGGTTTAGGATTGTGATTAGACTATCAACTTTGGCTGATATGCGCCGTTTTATCGGTTCTGTGTGGTGGTGTTCGATTAGCACCTGCGCATTGCGGTGATGCAGCAATTACCATTATAGAATATTCCAGCTTTCCTACATATCTCCTGATGTAATATAACCACGCTGTTATTATTATCAGGAACGTATTTTATGATTACCCGTCTCTATCATTGGCATACGGGCTGTATGCCAATCGCAGCGTCACTTTGTTTTGTACGGTGTCAAGAAAGTGTAAAGTCAGATAAAAAAAGGCTTTGGTGAAAAACGTTTTAGGTGTGACCTTAGTGTGACTTTCCGCAGTACATTCAGCCTGCTTTACAGTAACTGGCCTATCACTAACGGCGCTGCACTCCTTACAAACACAATTTTATCTACTGTTATTATACACTAAAATAAAATGTTAGGTTGTCAGAGGTAATAAGCATGCCTTATTGCTCAGACAGTTTCTTACGCACGGCAAATATAAAAATAACAGATGCTGCTGCGGCAAAAAAGAACCATTGTATTGCGTAGAGTAGATGGTCATTGGGCAAAGACATGGGCGATGGCGGCTTGGCTGTGCGCAATCCGCCAAGGCCTGTGCTGGAAATTAACATCGGCCGCAACACACGCTTTGCAGCGAATAGTTTTTCAATGAATGACCTGCTATCGGGTTCATTGGTAACTGTGCCGTTCACAATGCCGCCACTCCAATTTACCTTTACGTTTGGTCCATCGCCCACGCCCGCAACAATCATTGCACCCGGTCCTTCTGCACCCGTCGCGCAGTCTGCAATATAGCGGTACCCTGGCTGGCCATTGATATCACTACCCGATACTTGCACCCACTTAACCGGACGAATGCACATAACCGAAGATTTGCGGAACAGCATGTCGTTTGCGACAGGACCGTTCATGACATAAGCGGCAGCTGGTTTACGCATGTTGGCCCATAGTGCAGTCAGCTGTGCTTCTTTCTCGCCTTTACGCTGCAATTGCCACACACCAAGACCAATCATAGTCGCCACAGCCAGCACTGTTACTATTGTCGGGATGATCGGCCATTTCTTCATTACAATGCCTTCTTTATCTAGCGCTTTGGTAAGTAGCATAAAAAAGGCGGCATAAGTAAACTCTGCCGCCTTTTACTATACTATTTATTTCATATCTTGATTAGCCGTGTATCGGTGCACCCCAGCCGCCCCAGACATAGATAGCCACAAACAGAAACAGCCATACAACATCAACAAAATGCCAATACCATGCCGCTGCTTCAAACCCAAAATGCTGTTGCGGTGTGAAGTGACCTTTGTACACGCGGAACTGACATATCGCGAGAAAGATTGTCCCAACCATTACGTGAAATCCGTGGAATCCGGTGGCCATGAAGAACGTTGTGCCATAATTTAGCTGCTTGAATGCAAATGGAGCTTCGGCATACTCATACGCTTGCAAGCTGCTAAACAAAACACCCAGCGCTATCGTTACCCATAATCCTTTTTTCAAACCATCGCGGTCACCATGGATCAGCGCATGATGTGCCCACGTTACTGTGGTACCCGAGCATAACAAAATAAGCGTGTTAAGCAGCGGCAACTTCATCGCATCAAGGACTTCGATACCCTTTGGCGGCCATTGCAACAGTGCTTCTGCACCCGCTTGACCAAATAAACTAGTCGTTGCGCCGTCTACAACTTCTATAGGAACAGGGAAAAAAGAGAAATCAAACCAGGCCCAAAACCAGCCAACAAAAAACATAACTTCAGAAGCTATAAATAAGATCATTCCGTATCGCAGATGCAACGACACCACAGGTGTATGATCACCAGCATGTGCCTCGGCAATTACATCCACCCACCAGCTATAGAAAGTGAACAAAACACCAATCAATCCCATACCAAAAATAAGATATCCGTATGCCGCAGCATGCATGGACATAACCAGCCCACCAAACATGGTGAGTGCAGAAAAAGATCCTACTAGCGGCCAGATGCTGGGAGGTAGAATGTGGTAATCATGATTTTTGGCACCAGCCATATTGCGTATCCCTATAACCTATTATTATTTGTATTAGATGCTCTTATCCGATGGGACCGCTTTGTTTGCCGGTTCCACAGGATAGAAAGTATAGCTGAGCGTTATTTCTTGAATATCCTTAGTATCAGGATCGGTTAAAATTTTCGGATCAACATAATATAGCACGGGCATGCGGACCTGCTCACCTGCTTTCAGTGTTTGTTCGGAAAAACAAAAGCATTGGATTTTGTTGAAATACTTTCCAGCCAGTTCAGGAACAACATTAAATGTCGCGGTTCCGGTAATCTCATGATCTGACGAATTTTTGGCGATGAAGATCTGCATATCGCGCGCACCAACACTTATCTTATCGGTTGGCTGTTCAGGATGAAATTCCCAAGGTAGTTCGCTGCTTTTATTGGCATCAAACCGAATTGTTATCGGCACATCTGTGCTTTTTATCGTTGCGGCATGTGCTTCGCTAACCCGCATCGTAGTCCCATCGAAACCTGTTGCCTGACAGAATCTTTTATATAGCGGCGCAGATGCAAAGCCCAAGCCAACCATCCCAAGTGCTATTGATCCAGCCAGCAACGCTGTCTTCAAATTGCGCGATGTCAGAGCGCCGGAAGACTGCAATGATGGCCCATTAATGTAACTAGGCTTGCTCATTTCGAATATCCAAGTTTGACTATAGTTATGGCGAAAAATAATACGCATAGTCCGATCAGCAATATACCCATCACACGGGAACGTGATGCCTGACGTGCTCTGATTATGCGGCTTTCATCTTGCGTGAACGCGCGCTGTTCTGGGTCAGTCATAATATCATCATCCGGTCGCCCGCAAAAATGGCGAATAATAAAAAAAGGTACAATATTGAATAAGCAAATAGCCGTTTTTCCGGCTTCATCTCGCCGGCATCCAGCGCTGTATTCCGCCACACATCAAATGCCAGTGCAAGAAAAGCAGTCGTTAGAACAATTGCAGCGATGCCGTATATCCAGCTTGTACTTCCAAGCGCAAACGGTGCGATCGCAGCGGCAGCCATCGGAAAACTGTAAAGAAATATCTGATTACGGGTCGTTTTTTGTCCGGCAACATTGGGTAGCATCGGTATACCTGCTGCGCCATAATCAGTCTTCATAAATAATGCGAGCGCCCAAAAATGCGGCGGCGTCCATAAAAATATAATCGCGAACAGCAATATGGGGATCAACGTGACATCCCCTGTAACCGCCGCCCAGCCGATAACGGGCGGAAATGCGCCTGCTGCTCCGCCTATGACGATATTCTGCGGTGTATTTGGCTTCAACCAGATTGTGTAAACCACTGCATAGAAGAATATAGAGAATGCAAGTAATCCGGCGGATAACCAGTTTACAGCCATGCCCATGATGACAACCGAAAACGCGGCTAAGCCGATACCAAAATGTAATGCAGACTGGCGGTCCATGCGGCCATCGGGCAGGGGCCTCTTTGCGGTACGTGCCATCTTTGCGTCGATGTCAGCCTCATAATATTGGTTTAGCGCGCCCGATGCTCCTGCACCAACTGCGATACACAATATCGCAGTGAAGCCTAGCACAGGGTGGATATGACCAGGGGCGGCAAGCATTCCGCATAACGCGGTGAACACAACAAGACTCATAACCCGGGGCTTTGTTAGCGCCCAGAAATCGCGCCATTCAGCTGGCAATATGATGTTCTGCGTTAAGCTATTCATATCTTCACATTACCAATAGTGCTGCCGATTACGCGGCCTCAACATTTAATTAATTACGGGAAGTGTTTCAAATTGGTGGAATGGCGGCGGGCTAGACAATGTCCATTCTAAAGTCGTTGCACCTTCACCCCAATAACTACCCTCTGCCCGGCGTCCGGCGGCCAATGACCATATGACGTTGACAAAGAATATTATTACACCAACAGCCATGATGACATATCCGATTGATGCAATATGGTTCCAATATGCAAACGCTTCAGGATAATCAGGGACGCGGCGCTGCATGCCTGAACGGCCCAAAAAGTGCATTGGAAAGAACAATACATTCACGCCGATGAAGAAGAACCAGAAGTGCAAGTGGCCAAGCGCTTCGTTCAACATACGGCCGCTCATTTTTCCAAACCAATAATAGAAGCCGGCAAACAACGAGAACACAGCACCAAGCGACAACACATAATGGAAATGGGCAACAACATAATATGTATCATGCATATTGTCATCCAAGCCGCCATTGGCGAGAACAACGCCGGTTACGCCGCCGACAGTGAACATAAATATAAAACCCATTGCCCACACCATAGGCGTTTTGAATGTCACCGAACCGCCCCACATAGTAGCAATCCAGCTGAATATTTTGATACCTGTTGGTACCGCAATCACCATAGTTGCCGCCGTAAAGTACATTTTCATGTCGACAGTCATTCCAGTGGTAAACATATGGTGCGCCCATACAACAAAGCCAACAACACCAATAGCGACCATTGCGTATGCCATGCCGAGATATCCAAACACAGGCTTGCGGCTGAAGGTTGAGATGATTTGGCTGATAATACCAAATCCTGGCAAGATCATAATGTATACTTCTGGATGGCCAAAAAACCAGAACAGATGCTGGTATAGTACAGGATCGCCGCCGGCCGCTGCATCAAAGAATGCACCGCCAAAGTTACGGTCAACCAGAAGCATTGTAATAGCAGCGGCAAGTACCGGCAACGCAAGCAATAACAAGAATGCTGTAACAAGGACAGACCATACAAACAGCGGCATTTTATGCAGTGTCATGCCCGGTGCGCGCATGTTGAAGATTGTAGTTATAAAGTTTACCGCGCCCAAAATGGAAGCCGCACCCGCCAAGTGAAGTGAGAAGATCGCCATATCAACCGCGGGACCAACGGACCCGCTAGTAGAAAGAGGCGCATATATTGTCCAACCTGTACCTGCACCAAGGCCGGTACCGCCGGGAACAAAGCTTGAACCAAGGAGCATTATAAACGCAACCACGGTCAACCAAAAACTAACATTATTCATGCGCGGAAACGCCATGTCAGGCGCGCCAATCATGATAGGAATGAACCAGTTGCCAAAGCCCCCAATAAGTGCGGGCATCACCATGAAAAACACCATGATCAGGCCATGTGCGGTAATTAACACGTTCCACATGTGCGTAGACTCGTCGATAGAAGCGCCGCTACCCTTCATAAATGAGGCCCATGTTGTCAAATACTGGATACCAGGCTCAGCCAGCTCCATCCGCATCAAGCCAGATATAGTACCCCCTGTAATACCAGCTATAATAGCGAAAATCAGGTATAATGTACCGATATCTTTGTGATTGGTTGACATAAACCACCGTGCGAAAAACGCCGGTTTATGATCTGCATCGTGGGAATGATCGCGAAAGTCTGCCGGGTTAGCTGCAAAGGTTGTCATAATATTTAGTCTCTTACTTTGTTGCAGCCGCTGCAGGAGCGGGCGTTGTTGTTAATGGCGTTGCTGCTGGCGTGGCTTCAGGTGAGACTGCGGCACTAGACGCAGGTACAGTTTTCGAGGCTCCCGGCTTGCTTGGCATTTTTCCGCCCTGCGCTTTTACCCATAGAGCGAATTTCTCAAGCGGCAAAGCTTCGATAGAAATTGGCATAAAACCGTGACGAGCGCCGCATAGTTCCGAACAAGGACCGAAATAAACACCTGGTTTCGTAATAGTCAGCGATTTTTCATTCAGGCGGCCTGGGACAGCGTCCAGCTTGAACCATAAAGACGGCACAGCGAACGCATGGATCACATCAGATCCAGTGGTCTGAATACGTAAGGGTACTCCAGCAGGTACGACCATGCGGTTATCCACGGCAAGCAACTTGGGCCCATCGTTATCGGTTCGTGTCCGTTCACCTTTTGGCGCTTCGCCGGGTTCTTTTAGCATGTTTGAAACAACTTCAAACCCACCATGGTCGGGGTATGTGTATCCCCAATACCATTGATATCCGGTAGCTTTGATTGTTACCGCATTTGCAGGCGCAGACTTAAACTGTTTAGCCAACAGATCGAGTGATGGGACAGCCATACAGATAAGAATGATTACAGGCCCCAGCGTCCAAAGCACTTCTATCATTGTATTATGTGTTGTTTTGGAAGGCACGGGGTTGGCACTTGCGCGAAAACGAAGAATAATAACAAACAGCAAGCCAAGCACAAACAGCGATATAGCGCCGATAACCCATAGCATCCCGCCATCAATCCAATTTGCGTAGGATCCATTTTCTGTAAACTGTTTTTGAAAGCCCACTTCTTTTGATGCAGGCATACCGATGCCTTCAGTGGGCTTCATCGGCGTATATCCCGGTAATGATCCATCCGTTGAAACGGCAGGCTTTGCTTTCGCTCCGTCCGCGGAAACCGCAGCTACAGGACCTGCAACCGCAGCGGCGGGTGTCGCAGCCACCAGAGCCGCCGGCGCATTAGCCTGAACCACTGGCGGGCTGGATTGCGGTGCGGGCGATGCCGCCTGCGCAATGACCATCGCCGGCGATGCAATAAGCGCCAAAGGCAACAGAATATTCTTTAACAGTTTCATCAACATGACCCTATGTTTAATCATTAAAGCGAATTATGCCGCTCAAAAAATACGTATTGCTTGCGCCAAACTTGTGCGACCTATAGGCCCGCGGAATCAAAGGCTCAAGTCATCCAATGCAATTTATGGATTTATTCACGCAGTATTTCCACCTATTTATATGTCTAATGGATATCATCATGTTGCAAAAAACAAAAGCGTACAAATTTGAGGATTGCATTCTCCTATGACTGAAGACGAAATACTAGCGGAGTTTCGTGCTGCAGACGCGCTATTAGAGGGGCACTTTTTGTTGTCTTCTGGCCGGCATAGTGCGCACTACCTGCAATGCGCACGCTTGCTTATGAACCCTGAGCGGGCTGGGCGGATCGCATTTGCTATTACGCAACACATCCCGCGCGAACTGCGCAGCGAAATCGAAGTTGTAGTATCTCCTGCCATGGGCGGACTTATCATCGGACATGAAATAGGCCGTACGTTGAATGTGGATGCAATGTTTGTTGAGCGCCCAGATGGCGTATTCGGTTTACGCCGAGGCTTTGCCCTAAAACCGGGAACAAAAGTTTTAATGATGGAGGATGTGGTTACAACGGGCCTGTCTTCACGTGAAGCGATCAAAGCAATTGAAGAAGCGGGCGGCGTAGTAATTGCAGCAGGCGCAGTTGTAGATAGATCAGGCGGCAGTGCTGATCTTGGCGTACCATTTTTTCCATTAATCGAGTTGAACTTTCCAACTTACGCACCAAATGAGGTTCCCGCCGAGCTTGCTAAAATAAAGGCGATCAAGCCCGGAAGCAGAGCGGAATAAGGAGCAAATATATGACGCATCGTCTTCGTCTTGGTGTAAATATCGATCACGTTGCTACTATTCGTAATGCACGCGGCGGGTCGCACCCCGATCCTATGCGCGCGATACACATTGTGGAGACAGCAGGCGGCGACGGCATCACTGTGCATCTTCGTGAGGACAGGCGGCATATCAGGGACAGTGATCTTGATGCGATTATGGCGGGCGCATTGTTGCCGATCAATTTGGAAATGGCTGCAACAGATGAGATGCTGGCAATTGCTTTGCAACACAAACCTCATGCAGCATGTATCGTGCCCGAGCGGCGTGAAGAGCGTACAACAGAAGGCGGTTTAGATGCCGCAGGACAGCATAATCAATTGGCCCCAATCATTACCCGCCTGAATGATGCGGGTATTCGCGTTAGCCTTTTTATTGAACCTGATGCCCGCCAGATTGAAGCAGCAATACATCTAAATGTACCTGTTATTGAATTCCACACGGGCCGCTACGCTCACCTCCACGAAGCCAACGACCATTCAGGCATAGAGGCGGAAATACGGCGAATTGGCGATGCTGTTGCTTTGGCCTCAAAAAACGGCATCGAATCGCACGCAGGCCACGGCCTGACTTTTGAAAACGTGCAACCCATTGCGGCGATCCCGCAAATCGCCGAGCTAAACATCGGGCACTATTTAATTGGCGAAGCGATATTTATCGGCCTTGAAGAAGCCGTGCGAAAAATGCGTGCACTAATGGATGATGCACGTTGATATACTGGCTAAAGTATTTCGTATGATAATTGGTCTTGGATCCGATCTGTGCAATATCGAGCGGATACAAAACTCGCTTAACCGCTTTGGCGCGCGCTTTGAAAACCGTGTTTTTACGCAGACCGAACGCGCAAAAGCCGCACGCCGTCCGTTTACCATGGCTGGAACTTATGCCAAACGCTTTGCCGCCAAAGAGGCGTTCTCAAAAGCGTTGGGAACAGGATTTAGCCGCGGCGTATTTATGAAAGACATCGGCGTTATTAATTCTCCTTCGGGTGCGCCCGCACTAGAATTAACAGGAGAAGCTAAAGCGCGGCTCGACGCGATGATCCCTAAAGGTTACGAAGCATCCGTTCATTTGACGCTAACCGACGATCACCCATGGGCGCAAGCCTTTGTGATTATTGAGGCGTTGCCAACCGTTTCCGCAGAGCGGGTATAAAAGAAAAGGTTTATTGCTTGTCCACCCTAAACTCGTCCGATCAAGATCCTAACAACACACGCGCGGATGGGACTAATCTGAGCAGTGATGCAGTTATTATGCCTCCAAAAATCGATGCAAAAAAGAGCAAGATCATGGTTCTCTGGGCGGAGGCGAAGGGATTATTTTGGCTGTTAGTCGCCGTGCTAACATTCCACAGTTTTATTGCAAAACCATTTTATATTCCGTCGATTTCGATGATGCCAACACTGCTTGTGGGCGACAGATTATTTGTCAGTAAATACGCGTATGGATGGAGCCACGTATCGCCGACTATTCCCAATCCCGTAGCAATTTTTCGGTGGCTGGTGCTGCGTGAAAATGTGCAAACACTGGCCGTACAATTACAACCTCGTGAAGGACGGATATGGGGTTCATTGCCCAACAGAGGCGATATTGTCATCCTAAAACCAGAGGGTAAAACCGACGATTTGATTAAGCGTGTTATCGGATTGCCCGGTGACTTACTTGAGGTACGGGGCGGTCAAGTGTGGCTGAATGGCTCGCCTGTGAAACAAGAAGTACAACCAGATTTTATTTTACCCGAAGACGGCCATGTTTGTGATTACAGCCCGTGTTACGATAGCTTTGCACGGTATCGTTACAGGATGGATAATGGCCGTTATGGATACTCTTTGCCAATTATCCGCGAAACACTGCCAAACGGCGTTAGTTATGATACGATTGATGCAGACCGCACTCTTGTTGACGACGTCGCGCCCGTACGCATTCCTAAAGACCATGTGTATTTGATGGGCGATGACCGCGACCGCAGCGCAGATAGCCGTATTCCGCGTGAAAAAGGCGGACTGGGCGGACCTATTTCGTGGGACCGTATTGGCGGCCGCGCAGAGGTTATTACGTTCTCTGTTGACGGATCAACAGGATTAAACCCTGTAAGCTGGTGGACATCGTTACGCGGTGACCGCGCAGGCAAGAGCCTGAGGCCAGAGCGAGAGCGCACCGCGGCTAAAAGGATCTCGCAATGACGGCTGCAAAAAAATCGAAAATCATCAAATCAAAACCCGCCACAAAGTTAAAAGACGCGGTCCATAAAATACAGAACAGCGAAAGCGAGTTATTTCAGGAAGAATACGGGCCAACAGATTTTTTTGATCCCGTTATTCGTAACGAATTAAAACGCGCAGCGGTATGGATTGGTTTAATAATACTGGTCGTACTAATCGCGTTACTTGCACAGCCAGTTTTACTCATATTGGGCGGCATGGTTATCGCGGCTATGCTGGACGGCGGCGCCCGATTGCTAGGCAGAGTTTTACCTTTGCCGCGCGGGTTGCGGCTCGCAATTGTGCTGCTTTGCATCGGCGGTTTCCTCTATTGGACGGTCACACTTACAGGAACGCAGTTGACCGAACAGGCAGCGGGATTACGCTCCATATTGGAAACACAGGTCAACCGCATTAGCATAAAGGCACAAGAAGCAGGCTTTGCAATTTCAAGCGATGATTTTAAGAATATAGGGTCACAAATACTAAGCTCGGTTGGCCGGGTTACAGCAGCAGTAACATCTGTTGTTGGAGCGTTGACCAATGTCGTAATGATGATAGTACTCGGCGTATTCATTGCGGCTGAACCCCGGCTTTATGAACGCGGTATCGCTTGGATGCTGCCACTTTCGGAGCGTAATCATTTTTATGGCACTTGCGCCAAAATCGGTAGCACAATCCGCCGCTTAATGGCGGGTCGCTTGCTTGGCATGATAATAGAAGGCTTTGGTACGTGGATACTCTTATCACTTGGGGGAGTGCCAATGGCGGTTTTGCTTGGTGTGCTCACCGGATTATTTGCATTATTGCCTAATATTGGTGCAATTATCTCAGGCTTACTGATCGTATCTGTCGGATTTTCTGCAGGGTTCGACACAGGCGTGTACGCAGTAATAGTATACCTTATTGTGCATGCAGTCGACGGATATATCATAGTACCGATGGTGGCAAAACGCGCCGTCGATCTTGCACCTGCATTGGTGCTGGGCGCGCAGATTTTGTTTGGGGCATTGTTTGGCATCCTTGGCCTAGCGCTGGCGGATCCCATAATTGCCATAATCAAAGTCGCGTTAGAACGGCAGTCGGAGCGTAACGAAGCACGTCAGGGCAAGGCTGTGCAAACGCAACAAACCGAATTTGATCTTTAATTATGTGGATGCTTTTATGCTGCATGCTGGGCATTGGCAACTTCGCCATGCACCGCGCCGTGATTGAATCGGGTCATCCATTTGTTGAAGATAGCAAGCTTCATTTCGGCAAACATTTTGGCAAGTATAGTAGCTATATTATTGAGTTTGTTATTCTTACGGGATCGATGCTATTTGCCGCTGCAGGTTACGGTATAGCCGCCGCAGTTTATGTGCTGTACTCGGTGCTCAATGCATTGGCCGCATGGCTGCTTTTATCCGGGCGTGTCTAAAAAATGTAAACGGTTTATGACACACAGTTTTTTGACTGATAGGTGTATAGTGTCTGTCGAAACGCAGTCCTGCATAGGGCATTTGGCACATAGTGAGCACCACTAAATAGTGAGCACCACTAAATAATTTGAAAATAGGAATAATGATGGCCGGGGTTACAAAAAAAGTGCGCTACGTTGTCGCTGTTTCAAGTCTTAATCTAACGTACGCGCTACCCGTATTGGCAATGGCGCAAGCTCCCCAAGTGCAAGCTGACCCATTGCAAACAGACCAAGCGCAAACAGGCCCAGCGCAAACAGACCAAGCGCAAACCACATCTGTAAATACCAATGATACGCAACGTACATATGGCAACTTGCAACCGCGTATAGAAAATGGCCGCCAGATTTATGAGGCCGCGCAGTTTGCACAATTTACACCGCAAACGGCTAACGACTTGATCGCCCGCATACCCGGCTTTAATATTACCGACGCAAGTGCAGACCGCGGTCTTGGCGAAGCAAAGCAGAACATATTAATTAATAGCCAGCGTATTTCTGGGAAAAGCAACGATGCCCGCACTGTGCTGGGCCGAACGCCAGCATCTGCGGTTGTTCGTATTGAGATAGCAGATGGCACGGCGTTTGGCATTCCAAGTTTGAGCGGACAAGTTGCCAACATCATTACCAAAACAACGGGTATCACAGGCAACTTTTTATACCGAACACAAATACGCCAAAAAGTAGCTCCGCAATACTTTAGTGCTGAAATCGGCATCGCCGGAAAGCTTGGTAAAGGCGATTTTACGCTGGGTTTGAAAAATGGCGAGCAAAGTTATCGCGGCGGCGGCCTTGGTACAGAAGTTACAACGTTTCCTGATGGGCGGACGTCCTATACAAATGCCCGGTTAAGCCAGTTTTCTGGGGATACTCCGACCTTATCAGGTTCCTACAGTCGCAAAAGCGATGCAGGCTCAGTGTTCAACAGCAATGCGGAATTTTACTATGATCGTGGTCGTCGTATACAAAGCTATGCCCGTAAAACTCCCGGTGCTGCCAATATTTTTGACCTAAGTACAGGTAAACAAAATGGGCGCGGATTAGAGATAAGTGCTGACTATGAATTCGCTCTAGGCCGCGGCCGGTTGAAACTAGTCGGCTTGCAAAGCCTGCGATATACGCCAAGCATAGATACGTTCCGGCGTAATTACGGCGATGGCCGCGCACCAGAAGCATCAATATTCGATCAGATCTATAACGAAGGCGAAAGCGTTCTGCGCAGCGAATATCGCTGGAAGGCAGGCAGTGCGGATTGGCAGATTTCGGCGGAAGGCGCGTATAATTTTTTGGACGTTAAATCTCAATTATTGACTCTGCAATCAGGAGTTTTCCAGCCAAAGCCGTTAGCAGATGCGACCTCACGCGTTGCTGAAAAACGCGGCCAAGTGATCGCTTCTTATGGCCGCTCTGTTGCACAAAACCTGACGCTACAAACGCAAATCGGCGCAGAATATAGTCAGATATCGCAAACGGGTGCGCGCGGATTAACCCGGCAATTCATACGGCCAAAAGGTTTGCTGTCGCTTGCTTGGAAAGCATCGCCGCGTTTTGATATTAGCGCGCGGATTGAACGCAAAGTCGGGCAACTGGATTTTGGTGATTTTGTTGCATCTGTTGATTTGCGCGATGCCAATAATAACGCAGGTAATGTGCAGCTTGTCCCTCCGCAAAGCTGGCTTTCAGGATTGGAATTAATCCGTAATTTGGGTGCAGCAGGATCGGTTAAATTAAAGCTGGAACGCGAATGGTTCACCGATATCGTCGACCGAGTGCGTGTTGGCATAGATGGCGAAGCACCGGGTAATTTGCCAAGTGCGCAGCGATGGAGCGCGGAGGCAAACGCGACCATATTGCTCGATCCCATCGGCTTGAAAGGTATGAGGTTTGAGCTTAGTGGTTATGTGCAACGTGGCCGCCTGCGCGATCAGTTATTGGGATACACCCGCCCGATCAACGGCGAGCGGCGATATACGTACCAAGTGAATTTTCGCCACGACATTCCAGCAAGCCCGTTTGCCTATGGAGCAATATTGGAAAATAAGCGCGACGCCGCTTTTTTGCGACTGGATTCTATTAGCGAGAAATACGACGATAAGCCTTTGCTGCGTGTTTACATCGAACATAAGAATATATTTGGAATGCGCGCGCGGGCTGCGCTCGTAAATATACTACGCAATCGGGAAATTTCTAATCAGGTTTTTTACAGTACGCAGCGCGGCGGTAATATCGATCGTATTCGCAGCGGCAATACAGGTTCCGGAATGTTTGCAAGGTTTTCTATCAGCGGCACTTTCTAAACGTGTCGATCAAACCTATATGGCAGTATGTCTAGTATGATCTCCCCTGCAAAGAATGAGCCAGCATCCAAACGTAGCGACCCCCCCATTGGCCCTACGCTGCGCAGGTTTCTGCCCTATTTATGGCCTGATAATGCGCCAAGGCTAAAACTAAGAATTTTGGCAGCCGGCTTGTTGGTCATTGTGGCAAAGGCCGCATTAATATCCATGGGGTTTGTTTACCGCGCGGCAATAGACCGTATGGCCCCCGGCCCAAAAGCTGGCCTAACAACGGATGCAGGGTCGGGCGTAACCATCGTTATTGGCCTCGTGCTCGCTTATGGCGGCGCGCGGTTTGCAGGCGTGTTGTTTAATAACCTGCGCAACGTACTTTTTGAACGGGTGGGACAGGATGCAACCCGCGATCTGGCGGTGAATGTGTTTAAGCATTTGCACGCATTGTCGCTGCGGTTTCATTTGGCGCGGCATACAGGCGAAGTGACCAAGGTGATTGATCGCGGCACCAAAAGCATTGATACGATGCTCTATTTCTTATTGTTTAATATCCTGCCGACGGTGGCGGAATTAGCAATTGTCTTAGTAATATTTGGAGTTGAGTTCAGCCCGTGGCTTTCGGCGGTCACTGCGGTGATGGTGTTTATATACATCGTGGTCACCCGCAAAATCACCGATTGGCGTAACGCGCTGCGCATGGAGATGAACGATCTGGATACGTTGACCGTCAGCCGCTCTGTCGACAGTCTGCTGAATTACGAAACCGTCAAATATTTCAGCGCAGAGCAGCGCGAGATTGCGCGATATGAAAACGTCGCGGCGCGCTATGCAAAGGCAGCGATAAAATCGGAAAACTCGCTGGCATGGTTGAACGTGGCGCAATCTTTGGTCACTAACCTGATGATGGCGGGCGCGATGGCGTATACCGTGTGGGGGTGGTCACGCGGCGAATTTACAACGGGCGACGTTGTGCTAGTTAATACGCTGCTGGTCCAGTTGTTTCAGCCGCTGGATATGCTGGGCATGGTGTACCGCATGATCCGCCAAGGGTTGATCGATATGCAGTCGATGTTCGCTCTAATCGATACCCCTGCCGAGATCACCGATGCGCCTGGCGCGCCTGCACTAATGGTGGGCACAGGTGCGGTTGAATTTGACAATGTAAGCTTTGGCTATGAACCCGACCGCCAGATATTGGACGGCGTTAGTTTCCATGTACCCGCAGGGCAAACGCTGGCGATTGTCGGACCATCGGGCGCGGGAAAATCCACTATCGCGCGGCTATTGTTTCGGTTTTACGATCCTCAAGTCGGCGCGGTTCGCATCGACGGACAGGCGATTAACGCGGTAACGCAGGCGTCGTTGCGTGCCGCAATCGGCATTGTGCCCCAGGACACCGTTCTATTTAACGATGATATTGGTTACAATATCGCATATGGCAAAGCAGGCGCAAGCGAGACAGATGTGATCGCAGCGGCCAAGGGCGCGGCGATTGATGGGTTTATACAATCGCTACCGCAAGGATACCGGACCCCTGTGGGTGAACGCGGCCTGAAACTGTCGGGCGGCGAAAAACAACGCGTAGCTATCGCGCGCACGCTGCTTAAAAATCCGCCGATCCTGATCCTTGATGAAGCCACCAGCGCGCTCGACAGCCGTACCGAAGAGGCTATCCAAGGCACGCTAAACGCCATCGCCGAAAAACGTACAACGATCATCATCGCACACCGCCTGTCGACGATAACCGGCGCAGATAACATCATTGTATTGGATAAAGGCCGTGTAGTGGAACAAGGCAGCCACCGCCGACTACTGAGCAAGGGCGGCCTATATGCAGGATTATGGGCCCGCCAACAAGCAGAGCGGGAGGAGGAGGTAGCAGCGTGAGTGCGGTGTGTTTTGCGGATGGCTTCCTGCGGCATCGTGACGTCGCTATATGTGTTCTTGGTAACGCCTTCGGCAGCGTCAGGCTGCGTCCTTCGATCAAGCTGAGTTCTGAGCCTACCCAACGGCCCCTTAGCTCTTTGGCTTCGATGATTTTGTGCCACAGGCTGCCATCGGCGGGGATGCTCTGCGCGACCAGTTTAAGCGTGTCGCTTTGGTTTGCGGTATAACTACCGCGGCCTGCGTAACCCCAGATTTCTGGGTAAGTTCACAGTTCAAAACGGTTTGGACGTGGTAGGTAATTACGATAGTTTGTGAGTTTAATGCACTGTCACCGTAACTCGATAGTTTATGAGTTTAATGCACTGTCACCGTAAATTTGTCACCGTAGTTTGTAATGCAGGCTTGCCATGGAAAGGCGTTGCAAAAGATTGTTAAATGGCGTACATGTATTAAATATTTATATCAAAAAATTAAATTTGATGGGCTCATGAAACTACACATATTATTGATAATCGGCAACAGCTGCCGATATCCTACAAAACTTTTATGCAGTCCCGTGCTTTGAAACGGTCTCATTCAACTGTAATGGTAGCTTTATAATGGCAAAATTTTATGTGAAATTTGTTTTAGTTCGCAGTCTTGGTTTTATAGGCTTTTTGGTGGCAATTCCTAATATTTGCTTAGCTGAAGACATTGCATCCTACCAAAATATGCCTTCTTGTAACGCTGGTTTGGTTGGCTCAATTATATCTCAATCAAACATTTCGTTTCCTAAAGTTGGTCAAGAAGTTGAAATCGAAATTGGTCAAAGCCTAATTTCGACTAGCCAAGGAAATATAGTAAGAGAAAAACTGATACTGAAGGATGATATAGTTTTTACTGGCAAATATATGAAGGACTTTACCGTTAATCTGCCAAAGGGAAGTTACAGCGCGTTTTACGGTAAATACGGGTTTGAATATCCGATAAAAGATGCAGCGTTTAGATATGGAGATGGCAAGCTCCGCACTGGAATTTCCAAACCTGAAACAGTTTTGTATTACGATAATGTCGTTAACAAAATTAAGGCTAGAGTTTATCTCGGCTTTGCGAACAAAACGGTTGATATTGAACAAACTAGCCTATTGAATGAAACCTGCCTGAAAATTAGTGACAAAGGCTTTAAGCGCGAGCTCATTTACTCTGGTAAGTCCAAAGGCACTGTTTCCTTGCAATATAGAGAATTTGTCAATGACTTGGCGCGGCCAGCGTTTTCTCAAGAACTTAGTTATGATTTGGCTGAAGGTAACGAGATTGGATATAAAGGCGCGCGATTCTTGATTTTGAAAGCCACCAATGTAATTTTACGTGTTAAACTTCTAAAACCACTGGATTGACCCACATACCAGTTATTTAGACGTTTTTTACCGAAGTCGTCAGCGCAAGATGCAATTAACTAGAATCTGGAATTACGGATTACGGTGACAGTGCATTTAACTATAGGATTACAGTGACAGTGCATTTAACTACAGGAAAATATGCGGGGCTTTGGCTGGATGTCTTTGCCTCTTAAACTCTGCGCTTTATTTCACGCAATGATCGCTAGGATTTTTAAGAGGTGGCGCTGTGCTTATGAGGCGGTCGCTGGGTAAGCGTTTTTTATTTTCTTTGTGAGATAAATGGACCGGGTTGTGGCGCATCTGATGGATAGGCATTTTATGCTGTCCTACACGCGTGCAGATGCGATATAATCTGTGCAGTCATTATAGAGAGGTGTCGATACGTATTTACACAGTTTTTTTGCACTTTCTGCCTTGCTTAATAGCGAGAACGCAGCTGCATTATGTTTCGCACAAAGGCGCAAAGCATAAGCACAAATTAATCAACGGGAAAACAAGAGTCCCAGCAAACCCGTTTAGGTGTGACCTTAGTGTGACTTTCCAAAATGTATGACCGCCTATAGTATTGATTATTAGCACTATTTCAGAATTGCCTTAAATGTCGCCCGTTAGCGGGCATGCGCAGGGTTTACCTTTGCTCATGGGAGGTATGCTGTACGAAATACGCTGTTGGTCTGTTGGCTGCCGGTTACTTGGCGCAAGCTTTATCATAATTGAGGTGTGAACTTTGGCGGATTATAGGGCATTTTCCGCTTTGCCGTGCCGCGTTACCGTCGTGCCACATTAGTAAATCAATGTACATAAGCTCTAAAATCTTGATTGCCCTCTATCGTTTGCGCAGATCGCGCTCTAGAGCTCGTCTATGACTACTGCACTTCCTAATGCGTCCGCACATGCCGAAGATGAACTGCACCGGATATTCGGGTTTTCCGAATTTCGCGGAGTACAGCGCGATGTCGTGGCGCGGGTGTTGGCGGGGCAGCGGACGCTGGCGGTCATGCCGACAGGCGCGGGCAAATCGCTATGTTATCAGCTGCCTTCTGTGATGTTTCATGGCACGTGTATTGTTATCTCACCGTTGATTGCGTTGATGCATGATCAAATGCGAGCAGCCACCGCAGTGGGCATTCGCGCCGCAACATTGACCAGCGCCGATGACAACAGGGCAGAGACGATATTGCGGTTCCGGCGCGGTGAGCTCGACCTGCTGTATGTCGCGCCGGAACGCGCATCGGGGATGGAGTTTCGGGGGCTATTGCGGGAGGCGCAGATAAGCTTGTTTGCAATTGACGAGGCGCATTGCGTTTCTGAATGGGGCCATGATTTTCGGCCAGATTACCGCTTGCTGCGGCCACTAATGGATGATTATCCCGATATACCTCGCCTCGCGCTGACTGCCACTGCCGATGCGCATACCCGCGCGGATATCTTGACGCAGTTAGGCATAGCGCAGGACGGCATGATCGTTGCGGGGTTTGACCGGCCAAACATTCGGTATTTGATCTCGCCCAGAGCCGGTACGGCAAAGCAGGTGGCGGATTTTGTGAGAGCAACACCGGGCGCAGGGATTGTATATGCTGGATCACGCGCCGGAGTGGACAGGTTGGCGCAGCAATTGGCCGCCACGGGGCGCTCTGTGCGGCCCTATCATGCTGGGCTTGATCCTGAAGTTCGTAAACGCAATCAAGCCGCGTTTGTGGCATCGGAAGACATGGTAATGGTGGCGACGGTGGCGTTTGGCATGGGCATTGATAAGCCCGACGTACGTTTTGTGGTGCATGCGGGTTTGCCGAAATCGATTGAGGGATATTATCAGGAAACGGGACGTGCAGGGCGTGACGGCGATCCGGCAACGGCGCATATGTTTTGGGGCGCAGAGGATTTTTCCAAGGCGCGGCAATGGCTGCAAGATGTGGAGGAAAGCCGGATGGCTGGCGAGCGGGCGCGGCTGGCATCCTTGGGCGCGCTGGTGGAAACGGCGGGGTGCAGGCGTGCGATTCTGCTGCGTCATTTTGGGGAAGTTCCGCCCGAGAAATGCGGCAATTGCGATAATTGTATTACTCCGCCCAAAGGTATTGATGCGACCACGATTGCGCAAAAATTCTTGTCGGCGGTGTACCGGACGGGGCAAAGCTTTGGCGTGGGGTATCTGGAAAAAATACTAACCGGTAAATCCGATGATAAAGCCGTGCAGTTTGGCCATGATAAGCTGTCGGTATTTGGTATTGCAACGCGCGAGGAAGCACAGCTGATTAAGCCCGTTGCGCGCTCGTTGCTGCTAAAAGATGCACTGCGCAATAATGAGCATGGCGGGCTAATGTTTGGTCCCGAAGCCAAGGCGTATATGAAGGGCGATGTGGCGCTGGGCCTGATCCTGCCACCTGTGCAGCCGCGTAAAGGAACGCGGTACAGCGCGCGTAATGATGGCGCGGTAGGGCCAGCTGGCAGCCCGTTGTTTGAGGCATTGCGCGTATGCAGGCGGGATTTGGCGATGGAGGCGGGTGTGCCGCCCTATGTTATATTCCACGATGCCACGCTGCGCGAAATGGCGACGGTGAGGCCCAGCAGCATTGCCGCTATGTCCCGGATCAGCGGAATAGGCGCGCGCAAATTAGAGGCTTATGGCGATGCATTCTTAGCTGTGATCAATCATTTTTGAGAGGAAAAAATATGTTCCGCAAAGTGACAAATAGCTTTTATGCCGCACCGCAAATCAGCATAGAGAATGTTGCGGCAGCCCGCGACATGGGCGTGACGCTCATCATCAACAACCGTCCCGACGGCGAAGAACCTTCTGCACCGCAGGGCGATGACATTGAGGCAGCGGCCACTACGGCCGGCATTGCCTATGTCGCAATCCCAGTAACGCATGCTGGATTTTCTCGCCCACAGATTGATGCGATGAGCGCGGCTTTGGAACATAACGACGGCAAAATACTCGCTTACTGCCGGTCGGGCACTCGCTCCACTTTATTGTGGGCTTTATCACAGGCAGCGAGCGGCGAATCTACTCGTGTCATCGCTGCTCGCGCGCAAGATGCAGGTTATGATGTTGCACCTGTTGCAATGATGATCGAGGCATTGTGTGCGCAGTGGGCTGCTCAATCTGCCGAGTGAACTTGACCTTCGTTATCATAACGCTGGCTCCCTCGGCCAGCAATACGCACTCATATATCACGCGCAAAATACCATGGGTAAAAAGCCTAAGTCACAGCCTATTCAAACTGCTTGCTAGATTTTAATCACGCGATTAACCTATCCGCAAGGAGAGAGCATATGAATGAATTTGATATCGTTGTTGTTGGCGGGGGTAGTGCAGGATGTGCGGCGGCGGCGCGGCTTGCGGCGGACGGATCGCGTAGCGTGTGTTTGATTGAGGCAGGCGGCACAAATGATACCTTCATGGTAAAAACGCCGGGCATGATGCCTTTTATTCCCGATGCGTCTAATTACCGTTACGATACTGTGCCGCAAAAGGGGCTAAACGGGCGTATTGGATATCAACCGCGCGGCCGTGGTCTTGGCGGATCAAGCGCGATTAATGCCATGGTCTATATCCGCGGGCACAAATGGGATTATGACAATTGGGCAAATATGGGATGCGATGGATGGTCCTATGATGACGTGCTACCTGTGTTTAAACGCTGTGAAGATAATGAAAATGGCGGCGATGATTTTCATGGGCGCGGTGGGCCATTGTCGGTATCCAATCAGCATTCAGTAAACTCCGGATCATCGGTTTTTGTCGATGCAGCAGCAAAATTGCAGTTGCCGATCACCAAAGATTTCAATGGCGCACATCAGGAGGGGTTTGGCCTGTATCAAGTTACGCAAAAAGGCGGTGAACGTTGGTCAGCATCGCGTGCATATGTTGAACCTGCCCGGTCCAAGCCCAATTTTGAGGTGTTGACCAAAACCGTTACTGAAAAAATTATTGTCGAAAATGGCCGTGCAACAGGTGTGCAAATACGCCAGGGCAGTGCGGTAAAAATAATCAAGGCACGCGGCGCGGTTATCCTTTCGGCAGGCGCATTTGGGTCGCCGCAAATACTTATGCTATCGGGCATTGGCCCTGCGCAGCATCTGGCGGACCACGGCATCGGCGTGGTTATGAACAAATCGCAGATCGGCGAAAATCTTCAGGATCATATTGATTACGTCTCAACTCTTCGCACGCAATCGAAAGACTTCATTGGTAATTCCATGGCGGGCAATTGGAAAATGGTAAAGGCAGTTGTTGAATATCTAACGCGGCGAACAGGCGTGCTTACTACCCCTTATGCCGAAGCGGGCGGATTTTGGAAATCTTCATCGGACGCGCCTTCGCCCGATGTGCAATATCATTTTGTGCCCGCAATGTTGCAGGACCATGGCCGCAGCAAGATGAACGGCCACGGATTTAGCTGTCATGCTTGCGTGTTGCGCCCCGAAAGCAGGGGTACGGTTCGGCTTGCGTCGGGGGATGCAGCGTCGGCGCCTTTGATCGATCCTAACTTCTTAGATGACGACCGCGATATTGCCGTGCTGCGTGCAGGCGTTCGCCAAATGCACCGGATTTTTGAAACACCGCCATTAAGCAGCTATGATGGTGAGGATTGTTTTCCGGTTGATTTGCATGATGACGCCGCATTGGATGCACAACTTCGCAGCAAAGCAGATACCGTTTATCACCCCGTTGGTACATGCCGCATGGGCAATGACAGTGAAGCTGTTGTCGATACGCAGCTACGTTTTAAGGGCATAGCCGGATTGTATGTAGCAGACGCCAGCATTATGCCCAAGATTGTAAGCGGCAACACAAACGCGCCTAGCATCATGATCGGCGAAAGATGTGCCGACTTTGTGACAGCGCATTTGCATTAAACGCCAACTATTACAGGGTATGACAACTTAATCTTGCGAGAATCCCGCGACATCGTTAACCGCTGTAAAAAGCATGGGAGCCGCAATGGATTATATCAGCACGAGGGGTAATGCCGACGTCCTCAATTTTGAAGGTGTTACTTTGGCGGGGCTTGCCAGCGACGGCGGGTTATATGTACCTGCACATTGGCCGCGATTTTCTCATGCACAAATCGCGGCAATGCGCAATTTGCCTTACGTTGATTTGGCGGCAAAGGTTATGGCGCCGTTCACTGCAGGATCATTATCTGAAACAGAACTGCGTGAGCTTTGCCAGAAAGCTTATTCTCGGTTTTCACATGCTGCTATAACGCCGCTTGTTCAATTGGATAGCCAGCACTGGATGCTGGAGCTGTTCCATGGTCCAACATTGGCGTTTAAGGATGTCGCGCTGCAATTGTTGGGCCAGTTTTTTGAACGATTTCTTGGCGGTAACGATAAACTGCTCACGATTGTTGGTGCGACATCGGGTGACACTGGGTCTGCCGCGATTGATGCGGTGGCTGGCCGGGAGCGCGTTGAGATTTTCATGCTGCATCCGCATGAACGGATTTCCGATGTGCAGCGGCGTCAGATGACAACCGTGCTTTCTCCAAATGTGCATAATATCGCAATTCAAGGCAGCTTTGATGATGCCCAGGCCATGGTGAAAGCGATGTTTAACGATCCAGATGTCAACGGTCCGTTAAATCTGTCTGCAGTAAATTCAATTAACTGGGCGCGTTTAATGGCGCAGGTGGTATATTATTTTGCCTCTGCATTAAAATTGGGCGCACCAGAACGACCGGTGGCTTTTTCTGTTCCAACAGGTAATTTTGGCGATGTATTTGCAGGATATGTTGCCGCACAAATGGGCTTGCCGATAGAACGATTGATAGTCGCCACAAATGTGAATGACATTTTGCACAGGGCATTATCGCGCGGTGATTATTCGGTTTCGGGTGTTACGCCAACGAACGCTCCGTCCATGGATATTCAAGTGTCGAGCAACTTTGAAAGATTGTTGTTTGACCTTGAGGGCCGCGATGGTTCAACCACGGCAGCGCGGATGAAATGGTTTGAGCAAATGGGCAAAATGGTATTGTCCGCCGATATGCGTAAACGAGCAGCGTTTTTCTACAGTGCGCGCGTCGATACAGATGAAACCGCGATGGCCATGCGCTGGGCTCATGAAGCATGCGGACAGATTATCGATCCGCATACTGCCATAGGATTGCACGCCGCGCGTACCGCTGGTATTCATCACGATGTGCCTGTGGTAACTCTTGCCACGGCGCATCCTGCCAAATTTCGGGATGCTGTGGAACAGGCAACTGGCGTGCGGCCTACCTTGCCAAACCGCGCAGGCAACCTGTTCGAACGCGCAGAACGGTTTGACGTTTTACCCGGCGATTATAATGCAGTGCGCAAATATATTCTTGATAACGCCGTGCGCTCAAGTGTGCTGTGAACAAAGCAGCACCCAATTTTATCACGCTGATCAGCGAACCGCGCAGTGACTATACGCTGATTGATAGCGGGCACGGACGCAAATATGAACAATATGGCGATAAAAAATTTATCCGTCCGGAACCGCAAGCTATGTGGAGCCCCGCACGGGATGACTGGGATGCGGACGCTGAATTTGTACCGGGCAGTGATGATGAAGGCGGCGGCAGATGGTATAATAATCGCCCTGTGCCTACCGGCGGTTGGCCGCTTGTTTGGAATGATGAAATAACTTTTAATGCGCAATGTACACCGTTTCGGCATTTAGGTTTTTTCCCTGATATGGACCCTGTATGGCGGTGGATGCGCGGCCAGATTGCAGGTGTAAAAGATGCCAGTTGCATGAACTTGTTTGGATATACCGGCGTTGGGACGTTGGCGTTAGCGGCGGCGGGCGCGCATATGGTACATATTGATGCTTCCAAAAAATCGGTGGCGCAGGCGCGCATCAATGCTGAGATGTCGAACATGACGGACCGTCCAGTGCGCTGGATTGTCGATGATGCAGCAAAATTTGTCGCACGAGAAGTACGGCGTGAACGGCGTTATGACGGCATACTGCTAGACCCGCCCAAATATGGCCGCGGCCCCGACGGTGAGGTGTGGCATTTAGAAAGCGATTTGGCGCCGCTAATCCATAATTGCCGCGCATTACTTGATGATAAATCGCGGTTCATATTCCTAACCGTATACGCGGTGCGTATGTCTGCGTTGGCGCTGGGGGTATTATTTGAAACGCAGTTTTCAGATTTACCGGGCCACGTTGAATTTGGCGAGCTCGCTGTGCGTGAGCAGGCACGCGGATTATTATTACCCACAGCAATATTCGCGCGCTGGTCTAACAATCAGCCTAATGTATGAAAGATCATATGACAGACAGCCTCACACTTGAAGTACATGATTTAGTGGTCAACGTTTTAACAGGTATTTACAGTCAGGAAACGCATCTGCCGCAACCGCTGCGTATTTCCATCAGCGTTGATTTGGCCATGGCAGAATTGTATGTTCCAGCAACACCGTTGGCAGCATCTAAAAATTATATGGATATAAAAGAAGCTGCGACTGATTTACCTTCTGGTGTTCATTTTACACTGATTGAATCGATTGCGGATCATATTTCTAACCGTCTGTTTGACGGCGATGAGCGTGTGCGTAAGGTGACCGTTAAGATAGTTAAACTAGATATCGCAGAAGCAGACGAAGCTATTGGCATTACAATGGTACGGCACCGCAAATGACTTTGCAGCCCGCCAGACGGCCGCTTGCCTTAATCACTGGCGGGATGCGGCGTGTGGGTGCAGTTATTGCCATAAAGCTGACGATGGCAGGTTATGATCTTGCAATATCCAGCCATGCGTCAGGCGACATGAAACCCGCTTTAACAGCTGCATTGGCGGCATCGGATGGTGATTGGCAGGGCTTTGCGGCGGACTTATCGGATCCGGCGGCTGCTGCTAAACTGATCGATGATGTTACTGCCCATTTTGGCCGCGTGCCCGACCTGCTGGTAAATAACGCTGCAATGTTTGGCCAAGACCAGTGGCCTGAAATGACCATGGAAACATTGGATGCACATTTCCGGCTGAATTTGTTTGCGCCATTGCTACTCAGCACGGCTTTGGTCGCAGCATCAGGCGAAAACGCGCGTCCATGTATCATCAATATCTTGGACCAGAGGATAACCAATCCGCATGGTGATCAGATAAGTTATACATTGTCAAAGCAAGCGCTCGCCGCATCGGTGCGGTCTATGGCGTCCGCGTTTGCAGGGCGCGCCCGGGTCAATGGTGTTGCACCGGGACTAGTAATCTCAACGGATGACTATGATGCTGCTTTGGAAAGCCGGCTTGCCAAAATGATGCCACTGGGAACCTTGCCAGATCCAGACGGCGTAGCAGATGCGGTGCATTATTTGGCAGGCGCGCGGCATGTCACCGGACAGATAATATATGCTGACGCAGGGGCACATTTGAAAAGCTTTGACCGCGATTTTATGTATCTTTGAGATTGGGTTTAACGCGCCACACGTGGATACCCTTGCCCATGTCAGGCAATCGTTCGATCCAATCCAGTTTGTGTCCGGACTTGAGAGTAGCCCACAAACCACGGCGGTCGTTTTTCTCGTATAGCGTCATCTCAGCTGTGTTCGGGCAAATAGCGATATAATTTATACCGTGTCTTCGAATTATTTCTCGAGATAATTGCGGGGCTAGCCTGTATATTTGGATATGATCGCGCATCGCCATTTGATTGCGATGATGGTTGCTGGCCAATACTGAATGCGGTGTAGTAAGCAAAACCATAGGACCTAGATCTAATGGAACATCAATCCTACTGATAGGTAATTTGGCGAGCGCAGCAATTGATTCTACCGATTCGCATATTGTATTTTCTACGTCGGCCTTTTCATTTGCCTTCGTAATCGCTGTATCGGGCTTTGATTCAACAATAGTATAAATCAGAATAGAGAAAATCCCCGGCGCACTTATAAAAAGCATTAGAGCGACAAGCCCAATGCGGTGAAACGGAACTTTGCTATCGCGGTAAAATTGAAAAAATGTAGTTATCGCGATGGCAATTAAAGGAACAGCAAAAATCGAAGCAAGAGAAATCGCACGAAAAACAAACAGGGACATTCCAAAGGAGCATAACATAAAAAATATCATCGCACTCATTTCAGTGGTCCGAGCAATCATGCCTCGCTGCCATAAAATGAAGGCTAAGATTATGCTCAATAGGGGCGCTGTATACAAAATAAGAAACTCTTCCCAACCCAAATCCCAAATGGGCAGACCTTCACTAATATTCTCAAACCAGTAAGTGCGTACAATAGGGTCAAGCGATCCAAATGCGCCGTTTGCGCATTGCGGCGCGAGTAATAACAGCGTGGCAGCTGCAGCTGCACCCGCAACAATCGCAACTACGAGCCGGATACGCCAATCTTCTGGGGCACTATATATCGCAGGCAACATAATAGCCGCTGCACAAACTATGGCTGCGATATGCGGCGTCGAAATAGTATCGCAGTATACCGGCGCCAGAAGCCCATGAGTTTGTGTGCCAAGGAACAGTGCAAAGCTACCCAGAACAAAACTAGATATGGCCCAGAACAGTTGCCTGCTTTCTGATTTACCAAATACCCAATGCCAACCAAGCAAAACAAAGAAAGCTGCTGTTAAAGGTAATCCTTCCAACGAGATGTGCGTCCAGATCGCCATTGCTAAACCCATGGCAATCCCAGCGCGCTTCTTGTTACGCCACATAACAGTATATAAAGAAACGCACGCCATTGCGATTTGCCAACCGTGATGATCGATACGCATCGGGCGGAATTGGGTCATGAAACCGATTGAGGAAAACGCAATAATTACCGCAACCATTGCAGCCTGCGGCGATGCTAATTTAGCTGTAACCTGAGCGATTGAGTAAACAGCTATACCCATCGTGATCAAAGGCACAATTGTGCTAGAAATCATCTCTGCGACAGGTTGCCCAAAAATTGGTGTGAATAACAAAACAAAAAAAGCGAGCGGTAACTCAATTAACCGAGACCAGTGCATTGGCGCACCTTGAGGGGCATTCATTCGGTATTGTGTAACATCAAACCAGCTTTGCCCATTTAGAAAATCGCGCAGTTGCACCATGCGAAGTGTATCATCAGTATCATCGCCAGTATGAGTAACAATATTGTTCCACCTCATAATTATTAACAATATTGAGTATGATAACCAGAGTACAATGAATGTGCGACCAGACAATTTCATTTGTATAGTGGCCGCATATTCATAAGCTTATGTATATTAGAGAGAAAGTTCTCGCACCTCATACAAACACACTAAATTCGCGTACGGCGTAAACGGCAAAAAAGCTGAGAGCTACCGCAAACGTTTTTGCATACATTGCGTTAAAGCCTAAGCTACTCAGCACTGAAATAGTAATAATTGTTATACCCAAGCCTAAAAGCGCTGAACCTGCAAATAATGCTCTTTGTACATAACTTGCATTTCCGGTTTTGGCACGGCCCGTAAATACAAAACTTGCGCTGATTAACCAATGCACGACTATGCCTGCACAGTAACCTATGGCTCCAGCGATTCCCGCATACATTCCAATAGTCCGAAGAACAGAAAATACGGCTACATCTAAAGCGAGCGCGACAACACTCGCGACTAAATAGCGGGTGATTGTAAAGCGGTGCCATATTTGCAAGGCAGAGTTAAAGAGGTAACTCATATTGAGTTATGCAGCTTTGCTGACATCAGCAATATTTTTTGCAACACGCTTGGGCACATCGCGTTCAGATTGTAATGCTGCTACTTGCCCCTCTGACAATTCAAAAGCCTCTTCTTTTATTGCATTGCGATCGCCTTCTTCGCCGGACTCGTGATATTCCGCGTCTTCATTGACGTTCCAGATATTGTAAATGCGTGATCCCGCATCGATATTTTCAACGGTTAACATTGCTGTCATCATTGCGTGATCTTGGTTATTGTAACGGTGCATACCGTTGCGGCCGACCATGTGTAATGTGGGATAGTTGGTCTCCAGCTCATCACGCATAGCCTCAACATTTGCGGCATAGCTATCATCATAGACCGGATAGGCTTTTTCTTGGCGCACAACAACGCCGCGCACAACATCTTCGGGTTTGCAAAGACCTAAAATACCCATTTCTTTTTTGCCGAGTTCAATGAGGTCTGCATCACTTGACGACCACAACCCATCATTTTCGAAGCAGAAATATTCAAGACCAACACAAGCAATTGCTGGATCTGGAACCATTTCAGGAGACCAGCTGCGATAGTTTTGCACGCGGCCAACTTGCACTTTGCTATCGTGAATATATATCCAATTATCAGGGAATAGTTCATCTGATTTTATCATCAACACAACCGTTAGGTAATCGCGATATTTCAAATTCGATGCCTGTAAAGTTGTTGCGGGCAGAGGATACATGCGTGCGGAAAGCTCTCGCATCGGAGCAGAACTGATGACATGCTTGGCATTAATAACCGTTTCGCCGCCATCGGACTTAGTAGCAGTCATTCGCCATTGTCCCTGGGCATCTTGCGCCAATTGCTTAAAACTATGGCCCATTAATACAGTGTTACCTTTGGCCACCACGGCATCACGTGCTGCCTCCCACATCATGCCTGGGCCAAGACGCGGATAGCGAAATGTTTCCAGCAATGTTTTAGTTTCCATGCCGTTATTTGGTTTTTTGTTAAGGCCAAGACTACGTTTTAATCCATCAACAACTGCGCTCCACAAAGATAATCCTTTGATACGTTGTGCAGCCCAATCAGCGGACATCTCATTACATGGCATTCCCCATACTTTTTCAGTATAAGTCTTAAAAAATATAGAATACAGCTTGTGTCCAAACTGATTTACGGTCCAGTCTTCAAAACTACGTATTTCTGTATTTGGAAAAATTTTTGCTTTGACGTAACTTGCCATGCACAGAGTTGATCGCAAAATACCCAAATTGAATAGTGCTTCAAATGCGCGTAGCGGATAACTGTAAAATTTGCCTTCATAATAAATGCGGCTCATGCGTGGGCGTTGGATAAAATCGTCGGGTAGAATTTCATTCCAAAGATCGACAACTTCTTGGGATTTTGAGAAGAAACGGTGTCCGCCAATATCGAACCGAAATCCATCAACTTCAACAGTGCGGCTTATACCGCCTACATAGCGCTCATCTTTTTCTATGATGGTTACACTATATCCCTTTTTGGATAGCAAATAAGCCGCTGTTAAACCAGAGGGACCCGCACCGATAATTGCGACATCTACATTGTTTTCATTGTTCTGCATCACTTTTCCCCGTTGCACCTTGTGTTACTTTTCCATGTGAACGAAAAATTCTAACAGATGGTTAACGAGCAGTTACAATAGCGGCTGTGCTACATTCCAGCCGATGAACTCCACTTCACGAATGTGAATAGTGCGTTGATCCCAAATTTTGTTGTATCATACCCAATGGTCTATGTTGCGCTGCAATATAGCTTGCTTTTTTTAAACTTATTTCTTATTCAGTTTTGAAAGCACTAAGGCGTACGGAAAAACCGTCGCAGTAACGGCAGTGTGAGAGCTAGGCTATTAATAAGCCAAGCCCGCCGTACCAATTAGATGTGCCAAAGCTAAGAGGCTTCCCAAATCACGCGGGGTTGTTTCCAAGGTGTGGCCATATGGCTTCACTTACAACCACTGTTGCTGAGCACTGTCATAATGATGGATGCTAGCGGTATAATTTATTGAAAGAAATTTATGTCTTATTTTGAAGAACTGGGGCTTGCTGCTCCTATCCTGAAAGCACTTGTTGCTGCGGGATATGATACGCCGACGCCAATCCAAAAACAATCGATCCCATCATTAATGCAGGGCCGCGATTTATGCGGTATCGCGCAAACAGGTACAGGCAAGACGGCGGCATTCGCGTTGCCATCGCTGCATCATTTCGCCACGCACATCAAGCCGCGTCAGGCCTATAGCTGCCGCATGCTGGTGCTTTCTCCAACTCGCGAGCTCGCTGCGCAAATTGCGGAAAGCTTTAAAACTTATGGCAAGTTTTTGGGCCTGAAGATTGATTGCGTGTTTGGCGGCGTTCCCATATTTAGCCAAAAGAAACGACTATCCAGCGGCGTCGATGTACTTGTTGCCACACCAGGACGCTTGATCGATTTGATCGAACAGCGTTCAGTGACGTTAAAAGACGTC
Source organism: Sphingomonadales bacterium (assembly GCA_043778865.1). Taxonomy (GTDB): domain Bacteria; phylum Pseudomonadota; class Alphaproteobacteria; order Sphingomonadales; family Sphingomonadaceae; genus Sphingorhabdus_B. The sequence continues at coordinate 3,144 of JAYWFI010000023.1, read as the reverse complement.
GAGATTTTCGTACTTGATGAGGCAGACCAAATGATGGACTTGGGGTTCATCCACGCGTTAAAAAAGATTGATACGCTGCTACCCAAAAAACGTCAGACGCTGTTTTTCTCGGCGACAATGCCAAAGACAATTGCGGAATTGGGCAATCGTTTCCTGAATGACCCGGTCCGCGTATCTGTTGCGCCGCAATCGACCACCGCAGAACGCGTAGTGCAGTCGGTTACCTTTGTGGAACAGCGTGAAAAGCAGACATTGCTGACGCTAAAACTGAAAAGTGAAGAACTGGACCGCGCGCTTGTCTTTACACGTACAAAGCACGGTGCCGACAGAGTGGTACGCGGATTGAAGGGCGCAGGTATCGAGGCAGCCGCCATCCATGGTAACAAATCACAGGGCCAACGCACCGCTGCATTACAAGCATTTCGTGCGGGTCAGATCAAGATTCTGGTCGCCACTGACATCGCAGCGCGCGGTATCGACGTGCCCGGCGTAAGCCACGTGTTTAACTTTGAACTGCCCAATGTGCCCGAACAATATGTCCACCGTATTGGACGGACAGCGCGCGCGGGCGCAGAGGGCATTGCGATGAGCTTTGTCGCGCCTGATGAACGCGCATATTTACGCGATATTGAAAAGGTTACAGGCGTGCGTCCTGAAGTGCTCAAGCTACCAGAAGGCTTCCGCGAAGCCGTCGCTAGCTTGCCGCCACCTGCTGCGCCATCAAATAAAGAGCAAAAGCGAGGTGCTCCCGGACGCGGCCCATCCAATTATGCGGGCAAGAAACTGGGCGGCAATAACGGCGGTCAGGGACGCAACGGCGAAACGCGTCAGCGTACCTACGCCCCGCAAGGTGGCTGGCAACCTAAAGCTGGACCAAAAGACGGCACAAGTGGTGAAGGTCGCCGCGATGATAGGCAGCGGGAAGACCGGCCGCGTGATGCCCGGGTAGCAGGCGACCGTCCTGCAGGAGAGCGCCGTCCATCGGGTGATCGTCGTCCCACTGCAGACCGTGCAAACGATGCGCGTAAATCTGGTGAAGGTCGCGGGCCCACCAACAGCGGCGAACGCAATTATGCTGTAAAAAAAGGCGGCCCTGCCAAACCACATGTAGGAAAATTTCGTGGTACGGTGAAGCGGGTAGGGTGAAGCTGTAAGAGTGAATTGGTCAAGAGAGTTGTACGGCAAGTAACAGCGGTAACTTTTTAGTTGCTTGACCGCATTGCAACAATTTCACCAAGCCTTGGAATTCTCTCTGCGATTTGTGCAATCGGTAGCTGTTGCGTTATAATTTGTGCAGCGGCTATGGGGCCGCCATGAGCTATGACGATTACGCACGGCAAGACGGGAAGCTTGGCAAGCGCTTGCTCTATACGGTTTACCAAATCGCGCGTAGTTTCTCCTCCGCCGGGCTTGAAAGTCTCAGGAGCGCTCAGCATCCCGTCCATCGCGTTTCCCGTTTTGCGGTATATCGCATGCCATGATTGACCCTCCCATTTGCCAAAATTACGCTCTCTCCATAGTGGTGATGTGGCGCACTGTACGCCTATTTGTCTGGCAATCGCGGTTGCAACAATACGGGTACGGATCATATCGCTGTGGATCACTATATCTGGTTTTAGGGCCGCAAGTTTGTGCGCAAGGGGCCTGACCATAGCCATTCCTTCGCGGGATAATCCTGGGTCGCTTTGGCCGTAACATCTTTTCTGCCATGCTTTTGTAACAGGAGGATGCCGGACTAGGTAAATCATTATGAAAAGTTAATATTAGCGGCGAGCAGCACAAATAGCTGTCCAGCATATACACCAAAGCCAAGGCAGTCTCCTGTGATCCCGCCCAAATTTTGCAATACAAACTTACGGAACCATACTGTAAAAATCAAAGTTGCCGCAACCGCGATCAACAGCGGGATAGGCATCGCGATTGCGAACAATGCAATAAAAGGCAAGGTCAGAACGCTTGCAATACCCCATTGTGTAAGACGTACTTGCGCGCCTATGTCCTTGCCCAGCCCGCCAATTTGGATCAATGGCGGCGTTATTGCCATCAACGTTACTGCGGTATAGCGTCCAAAGCTTGCCGATGCGATTAGCGCAGGAAAGATCAAAGGGTTCGGCAAAGCTATGAGCAACGCAGCGCGTAATGCCACAGCCAGTCCCATGCCTAGTGCGCCATAGCTGCCAATGCGGCTGTCTTTCATAATCTCGTGTATGCGCTGCGGGGTCATACCGCCGCCAAAGCCGTCACAAAAATCAGCAACCGCATCCTCGTGAAATGCGCCCGTCAAGCGTGCTTCAACAATAAGCCCAACGAATACTGCGATGATACGCGGCCACAAATGATCAGCAGCAATCAGAATGGAGGCCGTAAACGCGCCGACTATACCGCCAATAACGGAGAACCAGATAACCGATTTAGCAAGACCAATTTTCACAATATCTGCGTGAACTGAGTTTAACGCGGGCACAGGAACGCGCGTAAGAAATTGTAGTGCGAGCGCTGGCGGTATCCACCACTTCATCCCAAAACTTCTGCGAGTGACGCAACACCAGATAACAACGTAGCAGCAGCATCAAGCAAAGGCAGGGCGGTAAGCGCGCCTGTACCCTCGCCCAGCCGCATTTCCCATTCAAGCGCGGGCTTTAGACCAAGATGCGACAGCGCCGCGGCATGGCCAGGTTCTGCTGATAAGTGCGCGGCAATCATTTGGTGTTTTGTGCCGGGGGTAAGATATTCTGCGACAAGTGCAGCCGATGTTGATACATATCCGTCGAGCAGAACGGTTGCGCCAAACTGCGCCCCAGCTGTATAATATCCGGCCATTGCAGCGATCTCAAATCCGCATAATGCCGCGATCGCCGCTTTAGGATTGCTTGCAAGTATGGGGCGTTCGCGGGCTACAGCTTCCGTAACAACCGTTTCCTTGTGCGCGCGCATTGCATTATCTGCGCCTGCACCTTTACCTGTTGCTACAGCCGCATCAAGTCCTGTCAACAATGCGGTAAGGCAAGCGGCAGGCGTGGTATTGCCAATGCCCATTTCACCTGCGATCAAAACACGGTAACCATCCGATATAGCCTGCTGAGCGGCAGCAGACCCTGTATCCCATGCTGCGTCAAATTGATCTACAGTCATGGCAGGCCCAAT
>JAYWFI010000022.1:0-3682 GCA_043778865.1 Sphingomonadales bacterium | reverse complement strand
AAACGACACCACCGATGACGCCGCTACTGCGCTCACGCATCCCCCGGATGCGCGTGCTCGCACGCTGTCTCCGCCCGTTAGCGTGATGCCATAAAACTTTAGCCGGTCATTCTTTTGCGCGTCCATGATCGTCGTGCCCGGCGCGAACCAGAACGTATCGGCATTGGCCGCGGTATCGGCAACCGTCTTGACCGCCGCAACCATCTCACCGCGCGCGTTAACCTCAGAGGCCACATACCCGCGCGTACCGTCTGCACGGCGAAAGCTGTTCTCAATGTCGCCCCAGATGACGCCGCCTTTAGTTTTGTTGATGATAACGTCGCGGCCTAATCCACCTATGGTCGTGGCATTCTTGCCTTGCACGGCAATAACAACATCATTGCCTTTGCCGCCATCAAGGATGTCACCATCGCCAGATGGGCTAAACAGAAAATCGCGTTTATCATGGCCGGTTAAACTGTCGGCAAGGCTGCCGCCGATTAATATGCCAAAGCCCGATTGCAATCTGTAATCGGTGGCTGCGGTTCCACCGCCGGGGCCTTGGATACTACCCAATACAATTTTAGCATCGGCACCCGGCGCAGTGGCCAGATCAAAAATAGTCCCAAAATCTGTTTGCGCCGTACTTGAAAAAATACCCAAAAACCCGCTTGGCAAAACATCGATGATCGCATCTTTTAAATTACGATAGGTTTGCGTCAAGCGCTCTTTTTGCACAAATGTGTCATTGGGGCGCGCTTCGTTCAGAACCGTTAAGTTGATCGCAATGCTGCCTTCGTTCTTACCAAAGATACTGTTGGTATAACCAACATTCTCTGGATTAGAGGTGCTACCTACTAAAATCGCATCGGCTAGCTTACGCGCCGTAATAAAGCCCAGATCAATCACCGCATCGCGCACTGCGCTATCGTTCAAAAGAGAGTTTGCAACACGGTTCGCACCGCCAGATGCGTTTTCCACACCCTGTCCACTGTTATCGACCTTCATGAATGAAGCCCCAAAATCCTTCGCAAAGGCCTGATTGAGGATTAGGATGCGTTCGAAATTACCGTGGCTAGGATCGGCTGTATCTTTTTCTTCACTATCTTGCTCATAGGATTTTACCGCTGTCAGCTCCTCATCAATCATTCGATCCAGAAGATCGGGATCAGCGCGTAGCGTATTATAAACGTCCACAACGCCAGTCCGGCCTTCATAGCCCAAAACCGCAAGAACGATCGCCGAGATATGATGTAATTTGCGCGGATCGAGATTATCTGGGCTATTGCCGTCCGCATCAAGAAGTAGAGAGGTAATAGAAGACCAAACTGTAGACAAATCTGGGCTGTCCTGCAACTCAGAGTTACCCAGATCAATTTTTATATAGCGACTAGGTTTAACGTTATAATCAGCAGCACTTGGATCAGCTAGAAGATCCAAAGTTTCGCCTTGAACACGAAAAACATAAGATTCATTTTCAAGACGCTGGCTGAATAATTGTCTTATCTAAATTTCTAATAAAGAAGAGCCCATCCATTCATCAAAACGAAGATAACCGTCAAAAGGATCGGGTTCGGAGAAAACAATTCTGTCGCTGATAAAGCGCGCTAAAACATCAAGCTGAAATTTAACTATTGCAGGGTCAAACATGATAGCTGGTCGATTAAAAAAGGCACCCGCAATGCCTGCAAGGCCGCCGCCCAAACTATGTCCCGTAAATGAGACCTTGTTTATATCTATACCACTTGCAACCATACGTTGAACAATGGCTAAAGCATCCCATGTTTGTTCACCTATACCAGGTGCGTCTGTAAACTCGCGGATAGACCCAGGTGCAAAAGTGTCGTTCTGATCCGCATCACCTTGTCCTTCACGCCAATCATCCGTACCGCGGTAGGCAACAACATATTGCCCATTTTTCAGGAATACTGTCGCGGAAAAACCACTGTTCGGATCGGTGTAACTATTCACCAAATCAACAGCCCAACCTTCAAGGCCTACAACTTGCTCAGTCGTCAGTGACTGCATGCCATTAATGCTCATTTCTTGACCATCAATGCTGCGACGAGCGCCCTCTTTCCTGTAATAATAATAGGACTGAGCACTGAGCAAAACATATTCACTTGCTGAAATGGGTTCCATCATTTTTATTTCACCTCAAGAATATTTTTTCTTATTTCAATTAATTCAAATAAATTTACGTATAATTACAAATAATCTACGTATTAAATTACCTAATAAAAAACCGATCAATGCTGATAACGGTAAAATAACAAATGTTTCAAATAAAATACCCCAGCCACCAGCTATGACAACTAGTATTCCTATAATCCAAAAAATTATGAATACTATATAACTTATATAAATACCTAATTTTTTATTTATTAAAGAAGCTATCGTAGTAATAGAAATTGTTATCGCAATGTAACGTAATATTTCTGCGTCAGAATTGTTCACGCCCCTATCTCCCAACCCAGCCAACCGCCGTGTTCATTGTCGTTCGCCACTACGCGCTTGGTCCCTGCCGCCGCGCCGTCCACAAGCTTGTATTTAATCCACGGCACAAACCGGTCAAAGTAGATCAGCGACAAGTCCGCTGCCGCGCGGCCAAGGTTATAGAGCCCTGCCGCCGCCGCAATCCCCGGCATCGCAAACGACACCACCGATGACGCCGCTACTGCGCTCACGCATCCCCCGGATGCGCGTGCTCGCACGCTATCCCCGCCCGTTAGTGTGATGCCATAAAACTTTAGCCGGTCATTCTTTTGCGCGTCCATGATCGTCGTGCCCGGCGCAAATCGGAACGTATCGGCATTGGCCGCTGTATCGGCAACCGTCTTGACCACCGCAACCGTCTCACCGCGCGCGTTAACCTGCGACGTCACATACCCGCGCGTGCCATCTGTTTGCCGAAAGCTGTTCTCAACATCGCCCCAGATGACGCCGCCTGCGCTGGTGTTATAGATGTTATCCCGGCCAAGCCCGCCGATGGTAATCGCCGACCCTGCGCCAATCGTGTATATCCAATCATCACCTGTCCCGCCGTCGATATGATCACCGCCGCCGTCGCTTATCACCACATCATTACCGCCGCCTGCATCCACATCGTCTGCGCCGCCGCCAGTGACGATGAAGTTATGGCCGCTTGTATTGTTGGTAATCACTTCATTTGCCGCTGTGCCGATGTACACATCCACCTGCGCGTTATCGCCAAGGCTGTTGTTGGACAAATACCCGCGCGCAGCTAACGTTACCTGTGCGGCATTATCGCTTGGCGCAATATGAAAGCGGTCAAAAATATCTAGGTTCGATGTCTTCCACACCTTTTGCGCGATATCCTGCAAATCTTTGTCGCTAAACTGGGTTCCACTGTCCAGCTTTAGGAACTGTTTGAACCGCGACATAATGCTTTTATTCTCGCCCTGCTTAAAAAACGCCTGACGAAACTCTGCCCGGTTGATGGGGTCAACCTTATTTTCGGTGATCGTAATCGTACCATCTGGATTGGTTACAGTCTGCTTAAGTGCATCCTTCCACAGCTGACGCGACATATCCACCGCAAGCGCGCTATTCATCGTCGCGTGCGACAATATCCCCTCGCGCACATCAATCGCGCCGCCTTCGACTATCGTCTTGCTAGCCTGCGCCTGCTCCACATCATACAGCGCCAACGCGCCTGCATATTGGACGAGCAGTTCTGCCA
>JAYWFI010000021.1:0-4517 GCA_043778865.1 Sphingomonadales bacterium | reverse complement strand
CTGCTGCGGGATGGCTGTTTCAATTAATTAGGGGTAACCGCACCTGTCATCGTAATTACATAATTATATTATCATAATCTCTATTTAAGTTTGAGTATTTATCTCATCCGCTAACAACTGAACCCATTGATCCGAGTAGGTGTAATCGCCATGTGCCAAATGATAAATGCAATAGTCACGATTAGTGTCTTTCGGTTCAGCAGAGTTCGCAGCTGGACGAACCTTAAATTTCTTCCAAGCCAGTGTATGATTGTGTTGAGTAAAATTCTTACCTATTTTTTCACATACAAGAGCAACTACCTTACTTGCTTTGTGCGGGTACATATGATCCGCAAATTTATGCTTCACTAGCACATTTCGAATGTCCTTTCCTTCATTCGAATCCGGTTGAACGAATTGAAAATGCGCACGCGATTTTGAGACTGCATCGATCGTGTAAACAACCTGAAACTGATACTCTAAGTTAGCCAACTGATCCTCGGTCATCCCCTTTTTCAGGCGAGCATCGACTGCTTCTATATGGGCTGGTATTTCATAATTATTCAGAGTCTTAAGCTGCGCTATATTCATCTTTGTGAATTGTAGAGCAAAGGACAGCTCGTTAGCTAAAGACAGTTTGTCACCAAATTCTTTGCACATGGCTTTATCAAAGTTTAGGCAACATGCTTGGAAGAGGCCAAGCCATTTTTCATCTGCTCGTCCAAGCAATTTATGCTCAACCTCGTCTCTTAGAATCTTTAAAGAGCGAAGATTGTCTTTGATAGCTTCTGAAAGCGGGCAATCATGTCGATCAATCATTTGGCTAAGTAATAGTGAGCGTCCATCTTTTTGAACTATTACAATACCTTTTCGTTCATAGTACTCATGCAACAAATAAGTCCACGCTACGTTCGCCAGCATAGTGAAAACTTCAGACTTAAACCTTAGGGCTGCGCTATTAAATACTTGAACTGCTAATACAATAGCCTCTCGTGCGCGAATTAGTCTCTCATGATCAATCAAATTTAGACCTGTTTTATGATCAAAAGAACGTTTTTTGATTTCGAAAAATGCGACCTCTTCATCGCTAGCGATTGCTATAGTGTTATCTTTTTTAGTTTCTGTAATTCGGGCGCTGTTTATAGTATTTTCTCGACCGATATTAACTAAAGCTTGTATATCCTGATTGCGCCAGTTTTTTGCAAGAAGCGCTTTGATTACGCGCTTTTCTTCATCGTTAACCGCGCCACCCTTCTTGCGTACAATCATTAAATCCCCCTCACTCCACCGTCACGCTTTTCGCCAAATTCCGCGGCTGGTCCACATCGGTGCCTTTTGCACACGCCACATGATACGCCAGCAACTGTACGGGCACGGCGTACACCAGCGGCGCGATTAGGGGATGGACGCTGGGCATTTCTATCGTGGCCATGCAGCCGTCTCCTGCTTCGGCAATCCCTTCGGCGTCACTGATCAGCACGACTTTGCCGCCGCGCGCCATGACTTCTTGCATGTTGCTGACGGTTTTTTCGAACAAGGGACCGCTTGGCGCAAGGACGATGACGGGAACGGCTTCATCAATCAAAGCTATCGGCCCGTGCTTCATCTCGCCGCTCGCATAGCCCTCGGCATGGATGTAGCTGATTTCTTTCAGCTTCAGCGCGCCTTCGAGTGCCAGCGGATAATCCGGACCACGTCCCAGATAGAGCACATCGCGGGCAGGTGCGATCAGGTGCGCCATCGCGGCGATGTCGTCATCATGCGCCAGCGCGGCGTTGATGGCGGCAGGCGCCTCGGTCAGGTGGATTACGACTTCGCGTTCTTCGTCACGGGTCATCTTGCCTTTTACGACGGCCAAATGCGCGGCAAGTGCAGCAAGGACGGCAAGTTGGCAGCTGAACGCCTTAGTTGATGCCACGCCAATCTCTGGCCCAGCATGCGTGGGAAGCAGCAGGTCGGCCTCGCGCGCCATCGAACTGGTGGGCACGTTCACGACGACGGCGATTTTTTGGCCCGCCGATTTTGCATGGCGCAATGCCGCAAGTGTGTCCGCCGTTTCGCCCGATTGCGAAATAAACAAGGCCAATCCGCCGGCCTCTAACACAGGATCGCGGTACCGGAACTCGGATGCGAAATCGAGGTCGACGGGCACGCGGGCAAATGTTTCAAACCAATATTTGGCGACCATGCCTGCATAGAATGATGTGCCGCATGCAACGATGGTGATGCGGTTGATTGCCGATAGGTCAAAGTCCATTTGGGGCAGAGCAACCTGTTGCTCCAGCGGCCGGATATAGCTTTGCAGCGTTTGCGCAACCACGGTGGGCTGTTCAAAAATTTCTTTTTGCATGTAATGGCGGTAATTGCCCTTTTCGATTGCCGCCGCCGATACGCCTGATGTCGTAATCTCGCGAGTGACAGGCGCGTTATCCTTGTCGAAAATCTCTGCGCCTTCGCGGGCGATAATCACCCAGTCGCCTTCATCCAGATACGCGATTTTTTGCGTCAGCGGCGCAAGGGCAAGCGCGTCGGAACCCAGATAGTTTTCACCGTCGCCGTACCCCACAACCAAGGGCGAACCAAGCCGCGCACCGATCAGCATATCGGGATGGTCCTTAAACGCAATGGCCAGCGCAAACGCCCCGCGAAGAGTAGGTAGCACGGCCTTTACCGCATCTGCCGGAGACAACCCCGCCTCGACCTGTTCGCTAATCAAATGCGCGACAACCTCGGTATCGGTCTCGCTTTCAAACGTGCGGCCGCGCGCCGTCAGCGCGTCGCGCAAGGATTTGAAATTCTCGATTATGCCGTTGTGCACTAATGCGACATGCGGCGTCGCGTGCGGATGCGCATTGCTTGTAGTTGGCGCGCCGTGCGTGGCCCATCGGGTGTGCGCGATGCCGATATTGCCGGGCGCGTCATTTCTCGCAAGCTCGCTGACCAGATTAGCCAGCTTTCCCTGCGCTCGCCTACGGATCATGTGACCGCCGTCAATCGTGCACACGCCCGCGCTGTCGTATCCGCGATACTCCATCCGTTTCAGGCCCTCGACCAACCGGTCAGAGACAGAGGATTTGCCAACGATACCAATAATGCCGCACATAAATATTCTTTCGTTAAGATCAGTTTTGAAGTTCAGCTAGCGCCGCAAGCGCAGGGCGGGCCATGCACCGTGCAAGCCAAGCTTCCACTTGCGGATAAGGTGACAAATCGGTGCCCAGCATCGTCAGCCAGCCGACAAAGCACTGCGTATGGGTATCGGCAAGCGAGTAATCACCCAGCAAGAATGATTGGCCCGTCAGCGCAGCCTGTAATATAGCGAGGCTTGCAGCTACATCGGCGCGTGCACGGGCTGCTGCGGTTTCACTGCGCATTTCGGGTGATACATAATCCGGAGACTCTTCCTGCGCCGCGCCGTCACCGTCCATTTGCGCAGACAGCCTGCCGCCCGCTTCGGCCAAAACCATATTGGTCCATACGATCCACTTCATCGCCTCTCCGCGCCGGGGACCAGAGGCAGGGTACAGGCCCTGCTCAACGCCAAAAGTCTCCCCCAGATACAGCGTGATCGCCGCCGATTCCCAGATCACCGCGCCGTCATGTACAATTGTCGGCACACGGCCATTTGGGTTGATGGCAAGAAACTCCGGCGTACGCGTACCGCCTGCGCCAATCGCCAGTTCAATCCGCTCATGCGGCGTACCAAGTTCCGCAAGTACTTCTTCGGTAACGCTGGCGGTGGAATAAGGCGCGAAATAGAATGTCAGGGGCATAGTCGGTGCTTTCACAATGTATACGGTACGCGGATGCCCGGCATCTCTGCCGGAAAATCCTTAGTATTTCGTGTAATAAGTATGGAGCCGCTCACTTGCGCCGTGGCGAGGATGTACGCGTCGAGCAGCTTGATCCGCATTCGGTGCCTTATATCCGCCGCAGCCAGGGCAATCCGCCCATCAAGCTCAACAATTTCGAAAGGTGCAATGATTTGCTGAACCCGATCGCGGCGCTCCAGCGGTTCACCTGCCAAAACCTCGGTCCACACAATCCGGCTGATCCGGTGGCGAGAGTAGCGCGCAAGCTCGTTAGTTGCCGCCTGAGAGTCATTCAGCCAGTCGATGACGACGTTAGTATCGAAAAATGGATCAGACATATTTATTCAGGCAATCAAGGATTACAGTTCATCATAGGGCGTGCGGTCCTCACGGATCGAAAGCTGATATTCCAATCCATCGCCAATATCTGTTCGGTCTTTCCAAAAGCCGCGTCCGCGCTGAATCCAGTCATTATTGTCGGCATTATGGACCAGATGGAGCTTAATCGCGTCACGAATTTCCGCCGCACGGGATTTGCCTTGACGTTTGGCCAGTGCATCCAGTTCTTTGACATCATCGTCGGGAATTTCGGTCAGAATTCTCATTTGTTACTTTCTATATTCTGGCGATACCAACGGATAATCAAACTCAAAACAGCAGCCCGCGACTTGCCCTGCTCAGCGGCAAACTTGTCTAGCCATTTAATGCCTTTATCGTGGAGGTCGG
>JAYWFI010000020.1:0-13860 GCA_043778865.1 Sphingomonadales bacterium | reverse complement strand
ATAAGTTTCGCCTGCTTTGCGTTGGCAGGCGTGAATTTGAAATCCCCCCACTTTGCGCGGGTTTCGGCTTCATCGGGGATTGTTACTGAATCAGCCACCATACACTCCGTCACCCTGAACTTGTTTCAGGGTCCATTTATCAGCACGCCCAATTTTTAAAATAGTACGCAATATTTCCAAACCAGTTTTGCCGCCGCGAGTGCCGAATTGGTTGCACAATTGACCCTGAAACAAGTTCAGGGTGACGGATGGAAAGAACGAAAGAGAGTTCATCACACACATTCCATGCAGAGAGCTTTATCGCCATCCAAAGTATAATCGGTCATCAGCGGAATATAGGCGTCGGCATCCTGCGCGTTGTATTGTACGATCACGGCGGATTGCTGCCGCCCGGTGAGGTAGCAACCGACATACATCGCTGCAGTGTTGGCATTTTCCGAAATCCAGGCGAATGCGCTCCACTTCGCGCGCGTTTCGGTTTCATCGGGGATGTGGGGAGTATCAGCCATTATTTTAAGTCCGTGAGCTCCAAGCGCCGTTCAACACGCTTCAAACGCTCATCCATGCGGTCAAGTCTGTTGTTATTTCCCGAAACTTGGATAATTAATCCGCCCATATGTTCGTCCAGCGCGGTAGCACGCATTTTTAATTCAGATATATCGTCGCGCATATCAGACATATCTATTTGGATACGCTTCAAAATTTCCAGAACAACGTTTTCAGTTTCTTCAGTCAATTCATTGCTCCTTTCAAAAGTAGCAATACCATTATTAATTTCTTTTTGCGACAGATGGCCTTGCAAATATTACCGGTCACACTCCCCGAACACAACATCGATCGCGCCGATAATCGCGGTGGTATCCGCCAGCATATGCCCCTTGCTCATCATCTCCATTGCTTGCAAATGCGAAAACGCCGTCGGGCGGATTTTGCAGCGATAGGGCTTGTTGGTGCCGTCCGCTACAAGGTATACACCAAACTCACCCTTGGGGCTTTCGGTCGCGACATACACGCTGCCCGCCGGAACCTTGAACCCTTCGGTATAGAGTTTGAAGTGATGGATTAGCGCTTCCATTGACTGCTTCATTTCGGCGCGCTTTGGCGGGCTTATCTTGCGGTCGTCACTACATACCGGGCCATCGGGCATTTCTAGCAAACACTGCTTCATAATACGCATCGATTGGCGGACTTCCTCAACGCGGACCATGAAGCGGTCGTAACAATCGCCGCGTGTGCCGACAGGAACGTCAAAATCCATCTTGGCATACACGTCATAGGGCTGGCTCTTGCGGATATCCCACGGAATTCCGCTGCCCCGGATCATCGGGCCGGAAAAGCCCCATTTAATCGCGTCGTCCTTACTCACAATCGCGATATCCACATTGCGCTGCTTGAAAATACGGTTGTCTGCAACCAGACTAATCGCGTCCTCAAACAATTTGGGCATCCGTTTATCGAGCCAATCGCCAATATCAGTCAGCAGCTTTAGCGGCACATCCTGATGCACACCGCCGGGACGGAACCATGCGCCGTGCATGCGCGCGCCCGATGCGCGTTCAAAAAAGTTCATGCAATCTTCGCGGATTTCAAACAGCCACAGGTTCGGCGTCATCGCGCCCACATCCATTACATGACTGCCAAGGTTCAGCATATGGTTGGAAATACGTGTCAGCTCGGCAAAAAACACGCGCAGATATTGGGCGCGGATCGGCACTTCCAAATCGAGCAGCTTCTCAATCGCAAGCACATAGCTGTGCTCCATGCACAGCGGCGAACAATAATCGAGACGGTCGAAATAGGGCAGCGCCTGAAGGTATGTTTTATGCTCAATCAGCTTTTCGGTGCCGCGGTGCAACAGGCCCACGTGCGGGTCAAGCCGCTCGATAATCTCACCGTCCAGCTCCATCACAAGCCGCAATACACCGTGTGCCGCCGGGTGCTGGGGACCGAAATTTATGGTGTAATTCTGGATAGTTGCATCGCCCGTTGTCGGGGCAGTATCAAGTTGAACGCTCATTTGCTGCTCCCTTATCATTCTGGCTTTTTTCATCGCCGGGCAGGACATAATCCGTACCCTCCCAAGGGCTCATGAAATCAAAGCTACGGAAATCTTGCGCCAACGTCACGGGCTCATATTTTACGCGCTTTTCTTCTTCGGAATAGCGTAACTCAACATAGCCTGTTAGCGGGAAATCTTTACGCTGCGGATGGCCGACAAAGCCGTAATCAGTAAGGATACGGCGCAGATCAGCATTACCAGAAAATAGCACGCCGTACATGTCAAACACTTCGCGTTCCAACCAACCTGCAACAGGCCATATGCCCGTAACAGAGGGCACAGGATCAGCTTCGTTGGTGGTCACGTGCACGCGAATACGGTGGTTTTTAGTCAAGCTAAGCAAGCAGTACACCACCTCAAAACGCGGATCCCTGTCTGGCCAATCAACGCCCGCAATCTCCATCAGCTGCTGATAATCGCAGGTATCACGCAGCTGCATCATAACATCGGCAAGCTTGGATGTTTTAACATGCAGCGCGATTTCGCCGTTTGTCTCATCGGCTGACAATAGATCTTTACCCAACGCTTTTTTAAGCGCGCTTAAGATACCCTTAGGTGATACGACTAGAGGCGCAGAATGGGTCACCGTTCAATTGTTCCTACCCTGCGGATCTTACGCTGCAGCTGCATAATACCATAAAGCAAAGCCTCTGCCGTTGGCGGACACCCGGGGATATAGATATCAACAGGCACAATCCGGTCGCATCCGCGCACAACGGAATAGCTGTAGTGGTAATAGCCGCCGCCATTGGCACAGCTTCCCATGGAAACCACATATTTGGGTTCAGACATCTGGTCGTAGACCTTACGCAGTGCAGGCGCCATTTTGTTGCAAAGCGTACCCGCCACAATCATGACGTCGGATTGCCGAGGACTAGCGCGCGGAGCAATGCCGAACCGTTCCATATCGTAACGCGGCATGCTGACATGGATCATCTCAACGGCGCAGCATGCAAGACCGAATGTCATCCACCATAAAGAACCTGTCCGCGCCCAGGTAAAAAGATCCTCGGTTGTTGTAACCAAGAAACCTTTATCATTAACCTCAGATTGTAGGTCCTTGAAAAACTCAGCGTCTGGCCCAGTATTTGTCTCAGTATCCAGCACGTTATTGGCCATCGGAGGCTGCGTAGTGATTACTCCCATTCCAATGCTCCTATCTTCCAAGCGTAAATAAAGCCAATGACTAGCTCAAACAGGAATAGCATCATCGTGCCCCATCCGGTCCAGCCAATTTGCCCAAGGCTAACCGCCCATGGGAACAAAAAAGCAGCCTCGAGATCAAAGATAATAAACAAGATGGCAACAAGGTAAAAACGTACGTCAAACTGGCTGCGGGAATCTTCAAACGCTGGAAATCCGCACTCATACTCGGTCAGCTTAGCCTCTGTCGGTTTGTGCGCGCCTGTTAAACGCGCCACACCCATGGGCAAAAACACAAACAAAGTGGATATGCCAAGCGCAATAACAAGAAACATCATAATCGGTAGGTATTGCGATAAATCGGTCAAATCTGAGCTCGCTTTTAACTTTGATAATCTATGCTTTTAGGGCCAGTTGCAATATGCTGCAAGGTAGGCGGTGTGCTTTTTTTGCGTGCTAACTTGCGTTTTACTAAAAACAAACCGGCTCAGCGGAGCGCGTTTGCCAGCAGCTTGTGCATTTTGCTGTGCAATACATCATTTGCCGCAAGCACTTGTTTGTCAGCAATCGGCAAACGCTGCCCCCTGAAATCCGTTACAAACCCGCCTGCCTCGCGCACCAGTAAACAACCCGCCGCCGTATCCCAGGGCTTTAAGTGACTTTCCCAAAACCCGTCATACCGCCCGGCCGCAAGCCATGCCAGATCAAGCGATGCCGCACCAAACCGCCGGATACCCGCAACCTCAGGCGCAATCGCACCGAATATCCGGCTCCACTGGCCAAAATCACCGTGCCCCATGAACGGAATACCTGTGGCAATCAGCGCGTCTGCCATATCACGCCGCGCAGAAACACGCAGCCGCTCGGTTTGCAGCCACGCGCCCCTGCCGCGCTCGGCCCAAAAGCTCTCGTCTGTGATCGGTTGATACACAAGCGCCGAGGTAATCTCGCGATCGCCATTGGCTAGTTCTTCTTCAACAGCAATTGATATGGCAAAGTGCGGAATGCCATGCAGAAAGTTGCTGGTACCATCGAGCGGATCTATTATAAAACGTGGTTTACCGGGCGCGCCTTCGATTACACCGGCCTCTTCCATTAGGAACCCCCAATCCGGGCGCGCCTTGGAAAGCTCGTCATATAAGGTACGTTCGGACCGCAAATCCGCTTTCGACACAAAATCAGCTGGGCCTTTGCGGCTAACCTGTAATTGCTGCACCTCGTAAAAATCACGGCGCAGTTTTGACCCCGCCTTGCGTGCGGCGCGGTCCATCATTGTCATAATACCGGAATGGGCGACCATCGGATCAATCCGCCTTCTTCACGTATTCCCGGGCGTAAACGTCAACCACAATTCGCGTACCTGCCCCGATAAATGGCGGCACCATAATACGCACGCCGTTATCAAGAATTGCGGGTTTGTAACTTGATGAAGCGGTTTGCCCTTTGACAACGGCGTCGGCCTCAACAATCATGGCATCAACCTGACTAGGCAATTGCACGCTTATTGGCTTATCCTCGTATGTTTCCATGACAACATCCATGCCATCTGTCAGGAATGCCGACGCTTCCCCCAAAACATCACGGTCCAAAGTTACCTGTTCAAAGGTTTCCTTATGCATAAAAGTAAGCGCGTCGCCGTCGGAGTATAAGAATTGAAAATCGACCTGCTCAAGCCGCACCTTTTCAACGGACTCCGCCGACCGAAAACGTATATTATTTTTTCGTCCATCTATCAAATTTTTCAGCTCAACTTGCATATACGCGCCGCCCTTACCAGGCTGCGTATGCGCCGTTTTAACGGTGCGCCACAATCCGCCTTCATATTCAAGGATAGTACCCGGTTTAATTTCGACCGCGTTGATTTTCATTGGAACGAACTCACTCTACAAAATTGGTAAAAGGCGAGGTGCATATTTGCACCGATCTGAGCGGCACTTAGCCGCAGACACCGGATTACGCAAGCAGGCTATTGAATGCTTTAACCGCTGCTACGCAACCTTTCGGGTGATCCCAAACTGCGCTACTAACCGCGATAAAATCTGCGCCTGCCTCAATTACCGCTTTGGCATTTTCGGGCGTTATGCCGCCAATCGCAACGCAGGGTACTTCCATAACTTTTACCCATTTTTGAAGTGTTTCCAGTTCGGCAATATGCTGCACTTGCTTAGTCATTGATGGAAAAAACGCACCGAACGCAACGTAATCTGCACCAGCCTCACCCGCTTCCATCGCCAAATGGCGGCTATTGTGACATGTAACGCCGATCTGCACATCATGGCCCAGCTCCTCGCGCGCTACTTTAACATCACCGTCACTCTGCCCTAGATGCACGCCGTCTGCCTTCAACCGTTTGGCAAGCGTGACGTTGTCATTGACGATAAAAGCGACGTCATGCACGGCGCATATCTCCTGCAATGGCGCAGCAAGACGGGCGGCATCATGATTGCTCTTACCTTTCACACGAAACTGAAATGCAGCGACGGGACCTGCAGATAACGCTTCTTTAAGCCGCGCTGGAAAATCACCGCTGACATCAAGCGGTGAAATTAAATAAAGTTGGCATTTCGGGTTATTCATCATGCACTAATAGCTATCGCCTTAGGCAGCTGCAAATGGAAATAAGGATAGAAATAACATGTTTAGTAAAATCGCTTTGCTGGGCCTTATTAGTCTGACCGCGACATCGTGCGTAACAAGCAGTGATGTGCTTGCCGGTAGTAGCAACGTGGCATTGGGACAAACCGCTAATGCCGGCGGCCCCATTATAAAACCGCTCATGATACTTGAAGATAGCCGCTGCCCCATCAATGCCCGCTGCGTGCGGGCTGGCGACGTCAGGGTCCTGGTAATGTGGGTGCGGCCAAACAGCAAATCAGCGGCAGGCAATCCAAAAATCGAAGTGTCATTGACGCAGCCTGCGCAAATCGCAGACGGCCAATTATCTCTAGTTAACGTGTCCCCCGGACGCGAGGCCGGAAGCGGTAAATCGCTAAAGCCGTCTGATTACCGGTTTTCGTTCAAATTTGACGGCGGATTGTAAACCGAAATAATTATGCGCCTTTATATATAGCGATAATCTTATCGAGCATTGCCATCGCTTCTTCGCGCGGGCGCTGAAACGTATTGCGGCCAATGATAGAACCGTTGCCGCCGCCGTCACGGATATCACGTGCATCTTGGAATACGGCATCCGCGCCCTTTGCCGCGCCGCCGGAAAATACGACCATGCGCCGGCCATTAAAACAGCTTTGCACCACGTGTTTCACGCGCTCCGCCTGCGTGCTACTATCGAAACCTTCGTATGATTTTTGCGCATCGGCTTGCTCAATATGATCGCTGGGTAGTTTCACCTTGATCATATGCGCGCCCAACAAAGCCGCCATGTGCGCGGCATACGCGCCAACATCCAGCGCAAGTTCGCCTGATTTAGGCAGGCTGCCACCCCGCGGGTAAGACCATAACACAGAGGCAATACCAACAGATTTTGCTTCTAAAGATAATTCCTTAAACTGCTCAATCATACTAAAACAATCGTCAGAACCCGGATAAATCGTAAATCCAATCGCGCTACATCCAAGCCGAAGAGCATCATCAACATTGCCCGTCACTGCAGAATTTGCGCTACCTGCCCAGCTGTTTGAACTGTTTAGTTTTAAGATTGTCGGAATTTGACCCGCAAAAGTATCTGCGCCCGCCTCCAGCATTCCCAGCGGCGCGGCGTATGCGCTTAACCCTGCATCAATGGCCAACTGGTAGTGGTAGTGGGGGTCGTACGCAGGCGCATTGACAGCAAAACTGCGTGCAGGGCCGTGTTCAAATCCTTGGTCCACGGGCAATATGACCATTTTTCCGGTACCACCAAGCCGCCCCTGCATCAGCATACGGTAGAGATTTGCCTTCACTCCGGCTGGAGTAGCTTCGTATTGATCAAGAATGGCTTTTACGATGGGGGTCGACATGACTTGCTCCTGTTTAAGTTAGCACAGCTTTGCGAATATGTTGCTTTGCCATATATCTAAATCAGAGCCATTTGCAACGCACAAGCCTGCTTAGATCCTAAGGTTTCTGGCTTGTTGTCTGATTATCCTATCGCGGGACAAAATTACCCAATAAGCTTAACCTAATGCCAGCACGCCGGGCAATGGTTTACCTTCCATCCATTCTAGGAATGCGCCGCCAGCGGTTGAAATAAAAGTAAAATCTTGCTCTACTCCGGCATGAACCAAAGCAGCTACTGTATCGCCGCCGCCTGCTACAGAAATCAAAGAACCCTCTTTAGTGAGCGCTGCTGCTGTGCGGGCAAGTGCGACCGTGGCGGTATCAAACGGAGCCATCTCAAAAGCGCCAAGCGGGCCGTTCCACACCAAAGTACGGCAGTTTTTCAATACATCTGCCAAAGCTTCTGTTGCGGCAGGGCCGATATCAAGGATCATCTCATCGGCGGCAACTTCATGCACATTAACCGTGCGTACGGGCGGGTTTGCGCGGAACTCGCGTGACGTCACGACGTCATACGGCAGATGCACTGTGCAGTTTGCGGCATCCGCCGCCGCCAATATCGCCTCGGCTGTGGCGGTAAGGTTATGCTCACATAGCGATTTACCCACATTTATCCCACGCGCCGCCAAGAACGTATTTGCCATGCCGCCGCCAATAATCAAATGGTCGACCTTGGTAACTAGGTTTTCGAGCACAGCCAGCTTGGTAGATACCTTCGCTCCGCCAACCACCGCGGCAACGGGATGAACTGGATTGCCCAGCGCTGCCTCCAATGTTTTTAGTTCCGCCTCCATCGACCGTCCGGCATAGGCAGGCAGAATATGCGCCAATCCCTCTGTTGACATATGCGCCCGGTGCGCCGCTGAAAAAGCATCATTGACGTAGATGTCCGCATTTGCCGCTACCGCTGCGGCAAGTTCGGGATCATTGCTTTCTTCGCCGGCATAAAACCGCGTATTTTCCAGAACAGCAATATCGCCATTACCCAATATGCCGATAGATTGCGCAACTACTGGCCCAGATATTTCGGGAACAAACATAATCTCGCGGCCCAAAACGCGCTGCAAGGGTTCAACAATCATCGATAGCGACATTTCGCTATGCTTTGCGCCCTTTGGACGGCCGAAATGTGCCAGCAGCAATATCTTGGCGCCTTTACCAGCAAGCTCGTTCACCGTTGGAATGATCGCACGCATCCGCATATCGTCGGTTACACGGCCATCTGCGTACGGCACGTTCAAGTCGGCACGGACGATAACTACTTTGCCAGTAATATCGCCTAAATCATCCAATGTCTTAAACGCCATATTTGATAGTCCTTAAAGGAATGACGCCATAATCTTTGCGGTATCGATCATCCGGTTTGAAAAGCCCCATTCATTATCGTACCAGCTTACCACGCGAACCAATTTGCCGTCCATCACCGTTGTTTCAAGGCTATCGACTGTTGAGCTGGCAGGTTGATGATTGAAATCAGACGACACCAGTGGCAGTGTTTCATACGCCAATACACCTTTCATGGACCCTTCTGCTGCGGCCTTCAACGCGGCGTTTATCTCTTCTTTGGTGGTATCGCGCGATGGCACGAATGTTAAATCGATAAGGCTAACATTGGGCGTTGGCACGCGGATCGAGCTACCGTCCAATTTCCCGTTCAGTTCGGGCAAGACCAGTCCAACCGCGCGCGCCGCACCTGTTGTTGTGGGGATCATATTGATCGCCCCTGCCCGCGCCCGGCGCATGTCGCTGTGCATTTGGTCCAGTATGCGTTGATCATTCGTATAGCTATGGATTGTTGTCATAAATCCGCGTTCTATCCCCACAACCTCATGACAAACCTTAGCAACAGGGGCAAGACAATTCGTAGTGCAGCTGGCGTTTGAAACTACGATATCATCTGACGTCAAGACACCATGATTGACCCCGTAAACCACTGTTTTATCAACGCCTGTTGCAGGCGCAGAGATTAAAACACGTTTTGCGCCGGCGGTAATATGCGGCATCGATGCTTCTTTCGATTGAAAGAACCCTGTGCATTCCAAAACGATATCGATGCCCATTGCGGCATGCGGCAGATTACCTGGATCACGCTGCGATGTGACGGCGATTTTTTTGCCGTCTACCATGATATGGTCTGTGCCAGCGGTTACTTCACCATGAAATCGGCCATGCGTACTATCGTATTTGAATAGTAATGCGTTGGCCTCGACATCTGCCAGATCATTGATCGCGACAAGCTCCAGATTATCATCGCTGCGTTCCAATATCGCGCGTGCCACCAAACGGCCGATGCGGCCAAATCCGTTAATTGCAACTTTCACAGTCATATGTTTCTCCTACGCGCCCAAACGGGCAATAATTTGCGGATATATTTTGTCGGCGGTTAATCCAAAATGATCATAAAGCGCTTCGATCGGCGCAGATGCACCAAAACTGTCAATGCCAAAGCGCAAACCGTGCCGCCCGGTGTAACGTTCCCAACCAAAGGTCGTTCCCGCCTCTATGGATACTGTAAGGATGTTAGCTGGAAGAATATCATCTTGGTATGCAACTGGCTGCGCATCAAAAAGTTCAGTGCACGGCATGGAAATAACATCTGCGCCATGCCCCGCAGCTTCCAAGCGCGTGGCAATATCGATCGCAATTTCAACCTCTGATCCAGTTGCAATCAGTATTACCTTGCGGTCAGAACTCGCTGATTTCAGGCGATAACCACCATTCGCACATAAATTTGAAGTGACGTCATGACGTACGCTCGGCAAGTTTTGACGACTGAGCGCTAATAACGACGGCGCGGTCCTATTGGCCACGGCAAGTTCCCAGCATTCCGCCGTTTCAATCGCGTCTGCGGGACGAAACACGTTAAGGTTTGGCATCGCGCGCAGGCTTTGTAAGTGCTCGATAGGCTGATGCGTGGGGCCATCTTCGCCAAGGCCGATGCTGTCGTGTGTCATCACATAAATCACACCCACACGCTGAATTGCCGACAGCCGGATTGCAGCACGCGCATAATCTGCGAACACCAAAAACGTCCCGCCATACGGAATGATACCGCCGTGCAGGGCCATACCGTTCATGGCCGCTGCCATGCCAAATTCACGAATGCCGTAATTTACATAACGTCCGCCATAGTTTGTTCGGTCCAAAACCGGCGTGGATTTTGTTTTGGTGTTATTCGATCCTGTAAGATCGGCCGATCCGCCGATCATTTCGGGCACAGCCGCAGTTAAAATATTGAGCGCCATCTCGCTCGCTTTACGCGTTGCAATCTTTGGCGCATCGGACGCCAAGGTTTCCAAATAGGATTGCATGCCCGTATCGGTAATTAAATCTCCATTCATACGGCGCACGAACTCTGCACTATGATCATCTGAGTTTAAACGTTTTTGCCATTCAGAATGCGCCTGTTTCCCGCGCGTTCCCGTATCATGCCAGGCCGAAATAATATCCGCTGGTATTTCAAATGGCGCATACGGCCAATGTAATTGCAACCGTGCCGCTGCAACCTCGTCATCGCCCAATGCCGCGCCGTGTGTGGCCGATGTGCCCTGTTTATTGGGCGCGCCTTTGCCAATAATCGTGCGGCACGCAATTAACGAAGGGCGCACGTCTGCCATGGCCGCATCAATCGCGCGCCTGATATCGGCAAAATCATGGCCATCGCATGCAACTACGTGCCATCCCGTAGCCGTGTAACGCGCCGCAATATCTTCGCACGATGAAATCTCAACGGCACCGTCAATTGTAATACGGTTATCATCCCATAAAACGGTTAGTTTCCCAAGACCCAGATGCCCGGCAAGTCCAACTGCTTCATGATTGATGCCTTCCATCAAACAGCCATCGCCTGCAATCACCCAAGTTCGGTGATCAACCAAATCGTCGCCGAAAACAGCGTTCAAATGGCGTTCTGCAAGCGCAAATCCAACCGACATGGCCAATCCTTGACCAAGCGGTCCGGTCGTCGCTTCAACGCCTTCAAGCTCGAAATTTTCTGGATGTCCGGCGCAAGGGCTATGTAACTTACGGAAATTTTTGATATCTTGAATTGTCGGCCTTGCATAACCAGCCAAATGCAGTGTGGCATAAGCCAACATAGATCCATGACCAGCAGATAATATAAAGCGATCACGGTCTGCCCATTTAGGCGCGCTTGGATCAAACTTAAGATAATCTTTGTATAACACAGTGGCAACATCGGCCATTCCCATCGGCATGCCGGGATGCCCGCTATTTGCGGCTTGCACAGCGTCCATGGATAGCGCCCGGATTGCATTGGCCATCTGCTGTTCGCTGGCAGTCATACTGGTTTCTCCTGTTTGTATATTTCAGTGACTGCGCTGCCGCATCTTGCCTTATTCACATACCGCTCTGAATGAGTCGCCTACCTGCAACCCTTTGCTATCCCTTAAGCTGATCGTCAAGGCATTGCCCCGCAAATACCGACCTTTTCTGCAGAAAAGCTTGCTATGATATCAAGGCTGATAAATGCCCATTTGCGCAATTGGTTAATTCTGTTAAATAGTATGAGTTGAAAGGTTTAAGATATGGCGCAGGAACAACTTATTGTTGCAATCGGACGTTTGGAAAGAGCACTTTCGCGCATTGAGCAAGCGGATGTTTCGTCCAACGGATTGTCTGCTAATGGCGCGGCAGTGGTAACCGACGCCGATCTTGTTATGCGGCACAATCAACTCAAAGCGGAAACGCGCGCGGCCATAAAAGAAATCGATGCTTTAATTAGCGCAGGAGCAAATTGATGGCGGACGTGAGATTAAACATCGCCAGCCGCGAATATATCGTAACATGCCGCGACGGCGAAGAAGCACGCCTGGAATCGTTGGGCGCAATGGTTGACGATATGGTGCGTGAAGCGGGCGGTTCTGCGGGAGGATTGAATGAAAGCAGGCAGTTACTGTTTGCATCATTGCTGCTTGCCGATAAACTACACGACAGCAACAACGGAAAAATTACAGCAAAAAATACGGCGGCGAATGGTCAAGTAGCGGCTCCGGCTTCGAACTTTGGCTTGGAACAATTTGGCTTAACGCTGGAACGTTTGGCCGACCGGCTTGAAAAACTCGCGGATAAGCTTGAGAATTAAATATAGAGCGCGTATATAAGTAATGGCGGTGCTGCCCGGCACGAACTGATGAGAACATCCCTGAGGCGATTTTTTATCTATGGGAGCTGTCCCTGTCCGGATCTTGGTCCGATGCATATGGCCCCCACCTGACGTTCTGGCGTCAGAGGATATTCCGGAAACCGACCCATGGTGGTTCCGCCAACCTATTTACATTATGACCCGAATGGACGGCCGATGCACGTAACCGCAAATACTATGGCAAACAGTGAATAAAGCCATAATGCGCCAAGATTTGCGCGCTTCTCGTGATACGTTTGTACAAAATTTGAGTGTGCAAGATTCTGCATTGGCATTTTCTGCGGTTCCCTCGCCGCTTAAAAATATGCTTACTGCTGGAAAAACCGTCGCAGGATATATCCCTGTTGGTAGCGAGGCAAGCCCGCTTAATCTGCTGTCGATCGCACGAGCAGCGGGATGTATTATTGCCCTGCCTTTTGTGATTAGCAAATTGGCACCAATGCGGTTTTTGGCATGGGAGGACGGCGACGACCTGCATCCTGGCCCCTTTGGGTTGCAACAACCGCATGAAACAAAACAAGTTTTGAAGCCGGATATCGTGTTGGTACCACTAATAGCTTTTGACCGTCACTTATCCCGGCTTGGGCAAGGTGCGGGGCATTATGACCGCGCGCTTAGTATTATGGATGATGTTGTGGCTATTGGTGTGGCATGGTCAGTGCAAGAAGCAGATATGATACCGGCGGACCCTTGGGATATCCCGCTCAGCGCAATATTGACAGAAAAAGAATGGATTAGCCGATGAGTGAAACCCCGCAATACAAGCCAACATGGCGCAAACCAGTAGGCGTGCTTTTGATCGTGGCACTAATATCTGTTTGGGCAGTCATTGTAACAAGCCAGTGGGATCGTATCGGAACGCTTCCTATATGGTTGCAGACGATAATCTACTTAATCGCAGGAGTGGCATGGTTACTACCGCTAAGACCGTTGATGATTTGGATGGAGACGGGAAGTTTCCGAGCGCCCTAAGTTTAATCGCATCAACCTGCAGATTGCGCAACCTTTAACAAGGTGGCGCGAGTGACGGGACTTGAACCCGCGACCTCCGGCGTGACAGGCCGGCGCTCTAACCAACTGAGCTACACCCGCTAACTTGCGGTAGTTGGCAACTAGATGCGGTGATAGATTCTGTCAACTCACAGTTTAACCAATTAGAGAACGCCGAGTGTAATTCTAGCAATTCTGCTCGCTAGTTTAATGATCCAATATCGAGCAATTTCCAAGTTTAAGGCTGTATGTTACAAGTAATTACATAGTAATCTTTAGGTTAATTGAAATATTTCATAAGCTTGATTGCGCGCCGCCAATTATGCGGTTTTAACCAAATATTGACCTTATTCTGGCATTTATTCGGAATGACAAGATACACAACATACAACTACATTGATGCAATTCGGCAAACATCGGCACGCTTCGCATTATTCACGTCCGCTGCAGCAGCATTGATTGCTTACGCTCCTATGGCGCATGCCGCAGGTACGCTTGCAGGTAC
>JAYWFI010000019.1:0-2380 GCA_043778865.1 Sphingomonadales bacterium | reverse complement strand
GTTCAACGCCGGTTGAACCAGCGTGCAAATCTTCGAGAATGCGTGTTCGGTCGACCGAACGGCTAAGGCGCATTCCAACCACGTTTAAAATGCCACCTAACCCGGCAAACAAGAATACAGGGGCCACCGCGGATTGGATGGTTGATGCAACTGCGTCGAATGCCATGATAATTCCTGTTTTCAATATTCAACACTTGGCACAATTTGACGGCATGACTTATTCCTAAGCCATGCCGTTATCGGAGTTCGGTACTGCGCTCTAATTCGAAAATTTCACCGCCCCGCACTTCAATTCTTTTTTGCAGCTATCTTATTCTTCGGCTGCTTAGGCTGCGCATCTTTGTCAGGTGTTTTGGAATGCATAAGTGAACTTCCGATGGCTGTTGCTGCAACGCCAACGGCAACACCGATTGCGGCTGCGCCTGCAATTTTCTCGTTTGTTGTGATGTGATCTAACTTATCAACTGCGGCTGTCTTTATCGCGTTTAATTGATCTTTTGCTGATTTAGTCGTTACCATAATAAATTCCTTTATGTTCAAGTTAGTTGCACTGCACGCCATTGCGTCCAATTGAATGGCCAATTACCGCACCGCCAGCACCGCCCAAGATTGTACCTAGCGTCTTGGAACCGTTTGGCGCGATAACACGGCCTAGTAAGCTGCCACCGGCAGTGCCAATGATTAAACCAGTAGTCCCGTCATTGCGGCGACAATGATATCGATTATTAAAGCCTCGGTAGATCCGATCCTGATCGCTGAGCCGCCGATCCCGATAATAGCTGCCGTCGCGGTAATAGCGGTTTGCTTGATAGTTGCCGTATCTAGGATCATAGCGATTGTAATCGTAGCGCTTATAATCCTGCCAAGCGACGCGATGCTGTTGCCCACGATAGCGGCCGCGATTTGAATGGTGAGGGTTCTCCTTCGCTCGGTTATCTTTCTCGCGATGGCTTTTTGACTCACCTCGATCATTACGGGCCATCACTGGCGCGGTCGGAACAGCGATGGCAATAAACAATAATCCCATTAGAAACGTTTTCATTATTAATATCCTGATGTGAGTAAAACCTTTCAAAACGGACACCGGGTCCATCTCATTGAAAATAATTCTTCGACATAACCTGGATCAGGACCTAGACAGATTCCAGTCCTATACCATGTCGCGGATCGCTAAACTGGCGCCAATATTCGATCAAATACAGGGTCACGGTAAGCACCACAGGCCCCAGGATCAAGCCAGGCGCACCAAACACAATCAGGCCGCCCACGAGCGATATAAATGTCGGTACGGTATGCATTTTCAGACGGTTACCTACAAATATCGGATAGATAAGATTGTCGATTCCACCAACGACAATAGTTCCCCATAGGATTAGGATCAGCGCGTTACCTGGATGGCCAGTCAACCATAAGAATACCGCAGCTGGGATCCAGATAATAAATGCGCCGAGTACAGGGATAATTGCTAGCAGTCCCATCACGATGCCCCACAAGATGGGTATGGGCAGTCCGAGCCACCAGAACATCAAGCCCCCAAGACAGCCCTGAACCATAGCGACAGCAATAGTCCCATAAACCGTTGCGCGAATTGTATCGGCGACTCTCTGTGTGAGGACGCTCATTTCGAATTTTCTAAGCGGCGACAGCGCTTCAACAGCGGCCAGCACCAAGCGACGGTCACGCAAAAAATAGAAAAGAAAATAGAAGGTCACAAGAAATCCTACAAGCTGCGCACCTGATCCCTGTACTAATGTGGTCACTATATTGGTAAACGACAAAACTGCATTTTCGGCGGTACGCGGCAAATTTATCTGTTGTTCAATCCATGCTGCCGCTGTTGCGAACTGGGGATGATTCGCGATGATCCTCCGCCAAGCACCACTGCGGACACTAGCTGAAATAACCCGTGTAGCTGAAGACGCCTCGGAAAGGATCCTTTCTCCTACAAAAAGCGTTGGCGTAACTAATAGGATAGCAGCAAAAGTGACAGTTATGCAGGCGGCAAACCCGGCCTGTTTAACCCTAATTTCCAACCATCTTTGTAATGGCGTAAATACAACAGCAAGAGCGATTGCTGATATTAGAGCTGATAAAAAGGGAGCGGCCAATAGATATGAGAGGAAAAGGCCTATAATCGTAACAGCAATAAGCCCAACCAGGCGAAGCCATTCTTGGGTTTGTAGGTCGCTTTTCATTACACCATCCAATTGAACTGAGCCTTATTTTAAGAAGTACTCAGGCCAGCTGGTTTTACTTACCGTCTGCTGCTTTACGGACTGCATCCGCTTTATTTTCCATCGCTTTCGCTTTTACATCAGCGCTTTCGCGAACGGCAGCAGCACTTTTGTCCAATGCCTTTTCCGCAGAGGTATTTTTACCG
>JAYWFI010000018.1:0-4472 GCA_043778865.1 Sphingomonadales bacterium | reverse complement strand
TTCAACAATTTTGCACGAAGCTCACTTGATATCTTCAGGGACATGACACATCTTTATCAAATGGGGGATGCAAATACTACGTTAGACGGCACGTTATATGAGGGCATATTATGCGATGGGCGGCTTGACCGCGCGCTGGCCTCTGCACTGCCCGATATGTCGCGCGCAAGGTTACAGGCGTTAATGGCGGATGGTGCGCTTGTGATTGGCGGTAAGACAGTTGATGACGGTTCTGCCAAGAAATATGCAGGGCACACGTTTGCGCTTTCTGTGCCGCCTGCTCGTCCTGATCATGCCGAGCCGCAAGACATAAGCCTCGATATTCCGTATGAAGACGAACACTTGCTGATCGTCAACAAACCCGCTGGTTTAGTGGTGCATCCTTCGGCCGGGCACGCAGATGGCACATTGGTTAACGCATTGCTGCACCATTGCAGGGGGCGGTTGTCTGGCATTGGCGGCGTGGCACGCCCCGGGATTGTGCACCGCATCGATAAGGACACATCGGGATTGCTTGTTGTGGCCAAAACCGATGCTGCGCACGAAGGATTGGCAAAGCTTTTTGCCGCACATGATATTGACCGCGAGTATTTGGCTATAGTTAGCGGTATTCCTGCTCCGCCTGCTGGAACTATCCGCACACAAATTGGGCGATCGGCCATAAACCGTAAGAAGATGGCGGTATTGCCAGATACAAAGGGCAAACATGCCGTAACGCATTTCCGGATGAAAGAAGCGTATAAGACAACTTCACTTGTTGCATGCACTCTGGAAACCGGAAGAACGCATCAGATCCGGGTGCACATGTCACACATAGGGCATTCTATAATCGGCGACACCACTTATTCTAATCGACAAAAAGTATACAGAATTGGGCCAGAACAGTCTGTATTCGCCAGGCAGGCCTTGCATGCGGCAAGTCTGGGGTTTATTCATCCAATAACAACTGAGAAAGTTTTTTTTGCACGTGACATGCCCGAAGATATGCAGGAACTGTTAACAGTAATGCGTATATAAATTTAATGTCATGGCTTGCCAATGCGCGCTTAATTATGAGGCGCTGCGGCGAGCAGAACAAGAAGGAAACATAAATGTCTGAGACGAGAAACGTTCCGGCA
Source organism: Sphingomonadales bacterium (assembly GCA_043778865.1). Lineage (GTDB taxonomy): Bacteria > Pseudomonadota > Alphaproteobacteria > Sphingomonadales > Sphingomonadaceae > Sphingorhabdus_B. Next base: position 3,354 of record JAYWFI010000018.1, on the reverse strand, counting down.
ACAATCCCCGCCCTAGGCGGAGATCAGAGCCTGAACCGGTACCTATCGGAAATCCGTAAATTTCCTATACTTAAGCCAGAGCAAGAATATATGCTCGCCAAACGTTTTCAAGAGCACGCCGATCCAAAAGCGGCGGAGCAACTTGTGACATCGCATCTGCGGCTCGTGTCCAAAATTGCCATGGGGTACCGCGGATATGGCCTGCCTGTGTCTGAACTTATTTCAGAAGGTAACATTGGATTGATGCAAGGCGTTAAGAAATTCGATCCTGACCGCGGTTTTCGTCTTGCGACATACGCGATGTGGTGGATACGCGCGTCTATGCAGGAGTACATCTTGCGCAGCTGGAGCCTTGTAAAAATCGGTACCACTGCTGCACAAAAAAAGCTGTTCTTTAATCTGCGCCGTATGAAAAATAACATGCAAGCATTTGAAGACGGTGACCTCAATCAAGCTGCGTTAACAAAAATCGCAACTGACCTTGGCGTGTCCGAAGAAGAAGTAAACAATATGAACCGGCGTATGGCCATGGGCGGCGATACATCGCTAAACGTGCCGATGCGCGAAGACGGTGATGGCCAGTGGCAAGATTGGCTGGTCGATAATGAGCCGCTGCAGGATGAGCGCGTTGCCGAGGAACAAGAAGGTACGATGCGGCACGCAATGTTGAATGAAGCGATGAGCGGGCTTAATGACCGCGAAAAACATATTCTCGCCGAGCGCCGCTTAACCGAAGAGCCCAAGACATTAGAAGAATTAAGCCAAGTTTATAGCGTCAGCCGCGAGCGTGTGCGTCAGATTGAGGTGCGCGCATTTGAAAAACTGCAAAAAGCAATGCTGCGGATTGCAGGTGACCAGCGGCTATTGGCACTGGGTTAAATTTGGGTTGAAGCCGGATTAAAGCTAGTTTGAATTTGAAAATTCGGGTGACGGCACCCTATGTTTCGGTTAACCATTAAAAATGGAAAACACGAAACGTTCCCGCGTCGCCCGATTTTTTCGTTTTGGCCTAAAATCCCTATTCTATTTTATCATTGGCAGCATATTGTGGGTGTGTATCTACGCAGTTGTGCCGGTGCCAAGCACACTCACTATGCTGTTTGACGGTAACGGTGCGGCACGTGATTGGACATCGCTATCGGGCTTATCCCCCAACGTCGTGCGCGCTGTTATTGGCGCAGAGGACGCAAAGTTTTGCCGCCATGACGGTTTCGACCGTGAAGCTATTGAGCAAGCCTATCAACGCAACGCCAATGGCAAACGCGTGCGGGGCGGATCGACCATAAGCCAACAAACGGCAAAGAACGTATTCCTATGGCAAGGTAGCGGTTGGACCCGTTATCTGCGCAAAGTTCCCGAGGTTTGGTTTACGTTCCTGATCGAAAATATCTGGGGCAAGCGGCGGATTATGGAAGTGTATTTGAATGTCGCCGAAACCGGCATCGGTACATACGGTGCAGAAGCAGGCGCGCAGCGTTACTTCAAAAAAAGCGCCCAGAACCTTAGCCTAGTCGAGGCCGCCCGCATCGCCGCCGCGCTGCCTTCTCCGAAAAAACGTGCGGTTAACGGTGCAAGAGGATTCACCAGGCGCTACGGCAACAGCATCGCTGCACGGATCGGCGTGGTGCAGCGTGAGGGATTGGACCTGTGTATTTATAAATAAAAAGGGCGAAGCCGAAACCCCGCCCCTTTAATAATCTTAATATCAAGATCCGATATTAGAATCCGACGTGTAGTGTACCCATCAACGTACGCGGTGATCCAATCGAGAAATTCGGATTTGCGCCGTTGGCAGTACATGTATATCCACTTACACATATATTACCGGCGTTTATCTGCGTGCTCAGATTTCCAAGATAAAACTTATTAAACAGATTTGAAGCGTTCAATTGGAAATATGTTTTTTTCAGGCCCCATTGTGCAAAGCTGAATCGCGCATCCAAATCCACTAAAGTATACGAGGGTGTTTTTACGTCATTCACATCCGTTGCAAAGCGGCTACCCACATACTTGACCTGACCGCCAATACTTACTGGCCCTAATGTAATCTGTGTACGCGTTCCAAATGACCATTTTGGAGTCTCGGTAACAAACTTGCCCTTTGTTGGCGCAAATATTGTTGCAGGTGCAGGCGATCCAGCGATGGTTGGACCCGTAGTGCGGCCTATCTCAATATCCTGCTGCAATTTGCTGTTGTTATACGAGCCAAACAAATACAGTGATATTGCATCGATTGGCTTGAACGCTATATTTGCATCTACGCCATAGCTTTTCACTTTACCCACGTTACGATCAACCGATATACCTTGTGCCTGATCGAATGAGGTTACGATCCGGTTTTGGTACCCAATATACCACGCGGTTGCTTGTGCCTGGATTTTGCCAGACGTAAAACGTGTGCCCAGATCAAATGCGTCTGTTGTTTCGGGCGTCACTTTTACGATAGGTTGACGATATAGATTGTCTGTCCGCGGTGCAGAGAAACCCTTGGCGTAGCTCGCAAAAAAACTAACATTGTCTGTCGCTTTGAATGTCATACCAATACTTGGTAAGAGCTTGTTAAATTTATATGTCGTGCTGAACGGCGCATAAAGCGAACCTGTTGGAAATACGGTAGCACTTGCGGGAACAATTGTTAGTCCTGTCACTGGCTGACTTGTACATGTCGCAAATCCGCTACCGCCCGTTTGTGTGTAGCAGTTATTCGTTAACTCGCGTTTGAAAAATGGCGCACGAACGCCGATTTCAACACGAAGTTTTTCATCCATGAACTTGCCAATATACTGACCAGAAATCTGGTTGAGCGATGCGATAGACAACCGGTCGCGTTGCTGAAGCTGGAAACCATCGGCTGCCAGCACAGGCCGGCCATTGCGGCCACCAAACGGATTTTCTGGTTGACCTTCGGCATTTAAGTAACCCCAATCCCCTGTTTGCACATGTTTTGCGCGGTCAAACGTATACGATAATCGTAACCGATGTTCAGGGGCAACATCCCAAATCAACGACATAATCGCAGTGTACCGGCGCGTATTAGTGTTGTTTGGTGTATAAAATGCAATCTTATCCAATTTATCGCCATCGCCATTATAATCCACTCCAGCGGCGGTCGACGATCCTTTAGCCAAAGGCGATGTTTCCTCAATAACACTAATGCCTCCGCCATTTGCAAGTACATATTGCCAGCTGGCATCTGCAGTAAAAATCAAGTTATCGGCTAGCGTCGAACGTGAATTAAACCGGAAGTTACCTGTGTTTGACGGATTAATACGAACGCCATAAAAATTTGCACAGGCAGCAGTTGTGTTCGTTGCCAAAGTAGTTGTTGATTCAAATTGACGTCCAGCTCCGCCC
>JAYWFI010000017.1:0-13800 GCA_043778865.1 Sphingomonadales bacterium | reverse complement strand
GCGCCAATGCCAAAGCTGGCCTGCGATGGCAAGTGTTTTTAACATATTACAATGCAATTAGGTTCTGGCCCTAAGCTCTGACTTACTTACAGGATTTGCCCGCTACACTGTTTTGCATCAGAAAAATAAGCGAGTAATTTGTCTGCAACTTCCTCGGAAAGCTCAATGAATACGCGGCGGGCGTCCTTTGGATCCATGCGGCGCAGTAGCAACCCATTTTGCGTCATACCCGTAATCCAACGCAGCGCTGTTGTGGCAGGTACAGCAGCGGCAATGCACAGGCTTGATACCGAAACCGTTTTGCCCTCCAGACGTGCTGCCAAAAGATCAAGCAAGATATCCCATGCAGGATCGGCAAACAGGTCCGCATCAAACCTGCTGTCGCGTAATCGGCGCAGTTTGATTGTATCGCGAATAAAGCTTGCAGATATAATGGGTGCAGTGGCGGCGATATCGGCGGAAACGGACCCTGTTGGAAACGGCTGCATCAATGACGCGGGTGCCGCACGAAAAGATACTGGCCGTTCGGCAAGGCCGCGGGCAGGCGGTTCGTCATACTCTGCAAGCTTTGAGAGCGTTCGGGCAAAGCTCGCCAGTTCATTACTTATTCGGTGCAGTGCGCCAAATTCAGCATTTTTACTGTTGTCATGTAACTGCTCCATCTTGCCCCTCCGTATAGCTCCAGACATCATCAGCATTGCTTCTGCATCGCTCGCACCGACCAGGAAATGGCATTGGTATATTGGCATGACGGCGTACACCGCATCTAATAATTCCATATTGGTCCATATGAGGGCGTTCGCGCCGCTAGCCTCCAAGTAACTCGCAATATTGGATAGTTCTTGAACAGGCCGCTCCGAAATGGAAGTAAGATTGATCAGCAACAGATCAAAATGCGATGTCCGGTCTTGCGAGGTTCCGTTTTGCACTATCCATTGGCCATCATGAACGCAGCATCCAATGTCGGTTGCCATACGCTGTAATTGGTGCCGCCGTTCCTCTGATCCAAACAGCACAGCGGCCTTTTGGCTTGATGTTTCGTATGATTGTACCGGAATAATTGATGGCATACTAAAAGCGCTCCTAAGCTATCCATGGGCATAATCGGGCTACTCTGTCCGTTGCGGACATTGCCGACGTTATGCCTATTTGATGCTGGGATACGGTCCGATTTGGATACAACCAAGGATGCGCGGTTCGTATATGATACGGCCGGATAGGTTTGCGTTTATCTTTAACTTATTTTTTGTATCAATCTCATGCTGCCCAGAGGCCCGCGCGAGCGGATACGGCGATGCCATTTGCCGGAACAGCTTATTTGCGTGCAATGATTGCGGGCTGCCCTGCATATGTGAGATTGTAATGGAACGTGCGGCTTTACCGCAAAATTATGCTGCCATTGCCGTATTTGAACATCGCGATACGAATAAAGGTTGCATCGGTTGTACCGACGTTACAGCAAGCGGTAGTGCCGTTTTACAAAAAGCACATTCGGCCATGGACCGCCCAACATACCAATTACTTTTTGCGCAAGCAGGACAGTGATTGACTGATTCGCTATAGTATAGCGGAACAAATGCGCGCTGCAGATTGCGAGCAGGATAATCTATAATATTCATTGACGTGTGCTTTCTAATAACATTCGGTTTTAGTTAAACTGTGCGACCAGACGTTATTTTCTGTAGACTGTATGACTTTTATCACCTGACCGTCAGATTAACAATTGCGTTAACCCTGAACTTTTACGCAAGTTCCAAATTGGCTTGCTTCTCATTAAATCATAGTATAATGATGATATCATAATTAATCAGGAGATATGTTATGACAGGCTCAAATTTGGCAGGCGCTTTGAATGCAAGCAGCGAACGCGCAGGCGCTGGGTTCAGTGGTTATGCTATATTAACAGCCATGCTTGCTGCAGTGCTGTATCTGGGGTGGGCCATCAGCGGACTAATTGGCGGCCAGCAGCCAAGCATATTCGATATTTCGGGTATAATATTAATGGGTACGGTCTTTTTGTTTTTGTCTTCTGGATTTTACATGATCCAGCCTAATCAGGGCGTGGCGCTTACATTATTTGGCGCCTATAAAGGTACCGACCGAAACGAAGGATTGCGCTGGATCTGGCCATGGATTGGCAAACAAAAGATATCGTTACGGTCAAATAATCTGATTTCTGACAAAATAAAAGTGAACGATCTGCGCGGTAATCCCATCGAAATCGCAGCGCAGGTTGTGTGGCGCGTAACAGATACGGCGCAGGCCCTGTTTGATGTCGATGATTACAAGGCGTTTGTAATGGCGCAGATCGAAGCCGCCGTGCGCTCTATCGGTTCGCGTTACCCATATGATGATATCGAGCATAAAGAAGTAACCTTGCGCGGCAACCATGACGAGGTAGGCGCAGAGCTTCGGATTGCTCTAACTGAGCGTTTGCAGGTTGCAGGTATTGGCGTTGATGAATGCGGATTTACCCATTTGGCCTATGCGCCAGAAATCGCAGGCGCAATGCTGCGGCGTCAGCAGGCGCAAGCCGTCGTTGCCGCCCGGCAAACGCTGGTCGAAGGCGCAGTAGGCATGGTCGAAACCGCGCTTGCCATGTTGAGCGAGAAGCAAGTGGTCGAGCTGGATGATGAACGCAAAGCGGCTATGGTATCCAATCTGATGGTCGTATTGTGCGGAGAGCGTGATACGCAGCCTATTGTGAATACCGGGTCGCTTTATTGATAAGCCATAATGATGCCGCCGCCTGATATAAACAAGTCCAAGAAAGCCTTTCCCCTCCGTCTCGATCCGGCGCTGTATGCCGCGACCGAGCGGTCGGCGGCGGATGATTTTCGCAGCGTGAATGCGCAAGTTGAGGTGTTGCTACGTGAGGCATTGGCGCGGCGCGGCGTTAAGGTGAAAGTTAGCGCAAGTCCCAAGCGAGGGAGGCCTGCAGCAAAATAATTTTCGCAGCGACCATTGCTGCTCAGTTCGTTTGCGCCCATCGCTTGGAATAAAAGCGCAGGCGTAGGGGACTGTCTTTTTCCAACTATGATGGATTGAATTGAACTGTGTTGAACCGGATTGACCCGGATTGAACTGTGAACTTAGCGACAAAACCGTGGGTTTATGCACATATGTATCTAAATCCAATGCCACGCGGCGCGTGCAAGTAATGCGTGATGGAAACCAAATCAAACATGCACTAAGCTCCCTAATAACTCGGTGCCTTAGGCATTATCCTAAAGCGTCCTCCAGCAACCGGGCCAGCCGAAGTCCGCCGCGCACCGCCAAGCCGCGCAAGGCTTCCCGGCTGGCGGCTACATCGGCCTCGTCAATGGTTATAGGGGTTTTGGGCGGCGGCGCGCACGCATCACCGTCTAGGGCGCGAGCGTAAGCGACATCATGCGATATTTGCCAACTTTCACGGCTCCAATCCTGCGTAGTGCCGCCCGCCATCATCGCACGCTCAGATGGGCTATACAGCCGAACGAGCGTGGGTGCCGCAGAAAGAGACCGATCAGCCAGCAGCCCGTCCCACACGCTATGCAAATTATATCCGGGCATTATGCCGTAACTAACCTTCAAATCATTGCCGCCGCGATCACCTCGGTCCCCGGCATGAAGCGGCTGGTGCAGGTCACCCACAAAATGGATCAAAAACGCCATCGCCTCTAACCGGACATGCGCAGGAAGGTTCTTATTTTTTAGCAAGGCGAAATTGCGGTCGATCTGTGCCGAAACGCAGTTGCCATTGGCGCACGCCGATTTAAGATCAAATGGCTTGCATATATCGACATTCTGGTAATGCCACGGGTTGGTATATCCCCAGCGTAGATTGTCTCCCTTGATACAATCGGCCCAGATACTTGCGTCCTTAATATTGGTAAGGCTGCATTTGGGTGTCCCCACCATCGGTGCGGCGCGCATCAGCCGCGCCATATTGGCGCGCGCCTTTGCAGGCATGTTCGCTTGTGCAATTTGCGCGACGGTTTGGTGGCCATATTCCCAATAAGCGTGCGCAGGCGCAAGAGGAAGAAGAAGCAACAGCGCAGCGAAATAGAAACGTTTCATGTGGCAAGCATACAGATCAGGCAGGTGGATGGAAACCATGTTTCGGGCGCTTGCCAACACCGCATGAATTTTGCATATCGTAAAAGGACAGGGGGCTTTGCATATGCAAATTGAATACCGCGCCGTAACGCCGAATGACACAGAGGCGCTTTCTGCATTGGGACGGGATAGTTTCTGCGATGCCTTTGCGCATCTATATTCGGCCGAAAACCTGAATATGTTTTTGGAAAAATCCTATGCAATGCCCGTTATTGCTTCCGAGATAAAAGATCCAAATCGTTTATATCATGTCGCCGCATCAGGAGATGAGCTGCTTGGATATTGCAAACTTAAACTGCGAACAGACTTTGCCGGTGAAACGCGTGCAGATATGGCTGGCCGGAAAATCATAGATCTGTCGCAGCTCTATCTACGCAGCGATGTAACGGGCAAAGGCATTGGCGATGCTCTAATGCGATGGGTTTTGGGCCATGCAAAACAACATGGTTACAATGATATCCTGCTGTCTGTGTACGCCGAAAATTTAGGCGCGCAGCGTTTCTATGCGCGGTATGGCTTTACCAAATATGCTGACACCTATTTCATGGTAGGCAATCACCGCGATGACGAGTTTTTGTATAGGTTAGCGCTTACCGATTGCTCGATGGGCTCGTCGCAGGTATAGCAAACATTATGTCATCTGTACGCCCATGGCGCGATATCGCGCGCCGCTCGTCTCGCCAGATTATGGTTGGTTCCGTTCCTGTGGGCGGGGATGCGCCGATTGCGGTGCAGACCATGACCAATACGCTTACCAGTGATGCCAAGGCCACCATTGACCAGATCCGGCGGTGCGAGGATGCAGGCGTGGATATCATCCGCGTGTCGTGCCCCGATGTTGAAAGCACCGCCGCGCTGAAACAGATTGTCCGCGCGGCCCGTGTGCCGATTGTGGCCGACATCCACTTTCACTATAAACGCGCGCTTGAGGCGGCGGATGCAGGCGCGGCGTGCCTGCGTATTAATCCCGGTAACATCGGCAGCGCGGCACGCGTGAAGGAAGTGGTCGATGCGGCCAAGGCTAATGGCTGTGCGATCCGTATTGGTGTGAACGCGGGCAGCCTAGAGAGAGGCCTGCTCGAAAAATACGGCGAGCCGTGCCCCGACGCGCTGATCGAAAGTGCGCTCGATCATATCAAGCTTTTGCAGGATCACGACTTTCACGAATATAAGGTCGCGGTGAAGTCATCCGACGTTTTTATGGCCGTCGCCGCGTATATGGGCCTTGCCGACGCGGTGGATTGCCCGCTGCATCTGGGTATTACCGAGGCAGGCGGATTGATTGGCGGGACGGTGAAATCCTCGATCGGCATGGGCAATATGCTGTGGGCAGGGATCGGCGACACGATCCGCGTCAGCCTGTCTGCTGAACCCGAAGAAGAAGTGCGGGTGGGGTATGAGATACTGAAGGCGCTCGGCCTGCGCACCCGCGGCGTTCGTGTGGTAAGCTGCCCCAGCTGCGCGCGCCAAGGCTTTGACGTGATCCGCACTGTGCAGAAACTTGAGGATGCATTGAGCCACATCAAAACGCCGTTGTCGCTCTCTATTCTTGGCTGCGTCGTCAACGGGCCGGGTGAAGCGCGCGAAACCGATATCGGCCTGACGGGCGGCGGTAACGGCAAACATATGGTGTACCTATCGGGCGTAACCGATCACGTAATCGAAGACGCCGACATGGTTGCGCACATCGTCAAGCTGGTCGAGGCCAAGGCCGCATCGATTGACGCAGGGACAAGCAAGAGCGCAGATGACATGCACGGGGTGGGTGCTTGATTTTTTCTAGAATTACGTTATGTTAATCTAGAAATGGAATTGTGTATGGGTCTCAGCATCAAAAACGATGAAACCGAACGCCTTGTACGTGAACTTGCCAAGCGCCGAGGTGTAGGAGTCACCACCGCAATTCGGCTAGCGGTTAGCAACGAGCTAGCTAACACACCATTGGCGAAAAAAGACTCTGAAAAGATCAAGGCGGCGGTGTGTGATATACAAAAAAGGTGGAAGTCAGTCCCAGACCTAATGAGCCAAGAAGAGGCCGATAACTGGTTATATGACGCAGACGGAATGCCGCGTTGATAGCCATTGATACGTCGGTGCTTATAGCGATTTTGAATGACGAAGAAGAAGCACATAAGTTCCAAGATATACTAGACATGTCGCCGCGAAATGTGCTTGGCGCGCCAACAAAGTTCGAACTGCAGATGGTTGCGATCGGACGCAAAGGTGAGCTTGGAAGATCAATGGTGTCTGATATGCTGGCAGAATTCCGTATTGAGATACTGCCTTGGACGGGTGAAATGGCAGAAATCGCAACGACTGCTTTCCTTTGTTTCGGCCGAGGTAGCCGCCATCCAGCAAAATTGAATTTCGGCGACTGTATGGCCTACGCCTTGGCAAAGGCGCTTGAGGCGCCGTTGCTGTTTAAGGGAGATGATTTTTCCAAAACCGATATTTGGTCGGCATTATGACTGAACTTTTTGTACAGCTATCGAGTGCAATCGCCACATTGGTAACAGGTGTTCTGGCGGTTGGCGCAGCCTGGTATGTTGGCCGCAACCAGCTAGAAATTCAGCGCCGGCAAACGGAAATTCAACTTCGGCAAATTGCGTTATCTGAAAATGACTTAAAGATTCAATTACTCGATAAGCGTTCGGCTTGCGTGAACGCAATGCGTGAGATACATTTTGCTTGGAATAGGGATCGCCATTTATCCGATGAAGATTGGAAAAAATTTTACTCGCTATCGCAAGATGCTGTGCTTCTTTATCCAACAAATTTAGCGCGAAAGCTCGATAGTGCAGCTAATGCAGTTTTTTGGGCTAAGCATCATTATGGCCGTTATCAGTTCCATAATGATCGAGGAAATCAAGGCCAAGCAGACGAGAAACGGAAACAGGCATATGCAGAAGAAGATAAGGCGATGATTATTATGCCTAAACTGTTGGACGAACTCATTGAGTATACACGTGTCAGCGCATGGGAGTAGATACTTGAACTCATATAGGTCCTATGATACACCTTAGGACCTAAGGAGCGTAATATGTCCTATCAAGCAAAACTTATCAAAGGCGGGAAGATCGTCATTCCCGCCGAACTGCGCCGTGAATTCGGTTTCAACGAGGGTGATACGCTGGTTCTCGAACGCGAGGGCAATGGCGTTGTCATCAAGACATACGAACAGGTTATTCGCGAAGTGCAAGCTAAGATTAAGAAACTGATCAAGAACCCTTTTACCATAGACGATTATTTGGCTGAAAAATATCGAGAGGCTGAAACAGAGTGAGCAGACTGCTTGATGCTTCGACAATATTGGCAATCATTCTTGGTGAGGCGGGCTCACAGGACGCTGCGGGGTTACTCAGTGGAGCAAGCATCTCTACCGTCAATCAAAGTGAGGTGCTGCGAAAGCTGGTTGATGGAGGGTTGTCAATCAGCGACGCGAAAGGTGAATTTGATCGATTTGAACTGGCATGTGTTGATTTTGACCAAGAGCAAAGCGTTGAGGCTGCAAGGTTGAGGCCGCTGACGCGTCATTTGGGCATGTCTTTTGCTGACAGAGCCTGTCTTGCGCTAGCTGGCCTTAGAAGCTGGCCGGTTTACACGGCAGATCGGCGCTGGTCCGAGTTTCATTCAGATATTGACATCAGGCAGATACGCTAACCCATGACCATCTCCATCCGCCCCGCAACCGCCGCCGACCTACCGTTGATTGCGCAGTTTATCCGTGATCTGGCGGCGTATGAGAAACTTGCGCATGAGGTCCGGTTTGATGAGACGATATTGGGCGACCGGCTGTTCGGCGCACGTCCTTATGCCGAGGTTTTGATTGGCGAGATTGATGGCGCTCCGCAGGGGTTTGCTCTTTTCTTCCACAATTTCTCGACATTCGAGGGCAAGCCCGGCGTGTATCTGGAGGATTTGTTTGTCCGCCCCGAAGCACGCGGATCGGGGCTGGGCAAGGCGTTGCTATCGGTGCTTGCGCAGATTGCCATAGAACGTGATTGCGCGCGGCTGGAATGGTGGGTGCTTGATTGGAATGATCCGGCGATCCAATTCTATAAATCCCTACATGCAAAACCGATGGATGAGTGGACCACATTTCGCGTTGACGGCGGCGCGCTGATCCAATTGGCGAAGATGACAAAATGAGAGTGATTTTAAGTATTGCGGCATCGTTTGCGTTGTATTCGTCCGCCGCGCTTGGGCAGGCCGCAGAACGCCCGCAGCAAAGCGTTAAGGCCAAATATCCCATGGCGCAGAATTACAACCCCGCCGATGATGCAAATGCCATGGTTAACGCGGCCCTTAAGCGCGCTGCCGTCAATGGCAAGCGTATCATTATCGTGATGGGCGCCAATTGGTGCCATGACAGCATTGTCCTTGCAGGGTGGTTTGATAGGTCCGGGTTTGCGGCAATGATGCAGCCTAAATTTGAAATCGTATATGTGGATGTTGGCACGCCGCAAACGGACAATGGCCGCAACATGGATATCGCCAAACGGTTTAAAGCCAAGAGGATTAACGGCACGCCTACCGTGCTTATCCTCTCGGCGCAGGGCAAGTTGCTGAATAAAAAGGATGCAGGCACATGGCGTAATGCGGCCAGCCGCAACGAACAGGATATATTCAGTTATTTTGCGGATTTATAGATCGTCGTTTACACTAAACTAAGGCTTATCAATTAGTGATATGTTATGAAATTGGAGCATGTTTTCTGGCTATGTTTGGGCATGATGATGTTAGTGGGTATCTCACGCTATACTGATCAGAGCAAAGTGGCCCCTGAACCGAATATAGCCAACGTTACCAATATACCAAAAAGTACGCAGCAACCTGCACCGCAAACTACGTCTTATCCCACTTCTGTAAAGCCCTATTGGGACGGTAACGGAGTTATTCTTAAGCGGGAAGTTGACGGCCATTTCTATGCCAACGCTACGATTCAAGGACGCAATATACGATTTTTAGTCGACACAGGAGCAACCGCTGTAGCGTTAACAAGCAAAGACGCAGAAGCACTTGGACTATTTTGGACTCCAGCGGAGCTAACCACTGTTGGCCGCGGTGTGAGCGGCGATGTAATGGGAAAAACGGTTATCATACCGCGAATTCAGGTTGGCAATTTACAAGCTGAGAACATTCCTGCGGCTATTATCCCCGAAGGATTGGATGTGTCGTTGCTTGGCCAGGCATTCCTATCGCAAGTGGGCAACGTCAACATTTCTGATGATAAAATGACTTTGCAATAAGCGCACGCCGAACTTTGCAAATATCCAAAACTTTGTGCAACCCCACATAACGCGTGATTGACAGCGGTAAACAAAGTGGCAGAGGGTTGGTTATGTCAGCGCTCCATCCCCGTCCGCTTGTTCCGTTCACGATTGCCTCATGCGGGATCGCATCATTTGCGTTGATGGATGTCCTGATGAAATCGCTTTCGATTAGCTTGGGAGCGTACAATGCGGTTTTGTGGCGCAACGTAATCGGTGCGATCATTACCGGCGGCATATTTATCGTGCTGCGCTTGCCATGGCCAACTACCGCTGTCATGCGCATCCACCTTAAACGCAGCGTGATTACGTCGCTTATGTCGGTCACTTTCTTTTGGGCTTTGGCGCGGCTTCCGCTGGCTGAGGCAATCGGCGTATCGTTTGTGGCACCCGTCATTGCGTTATACTTGGCGGCAATATTATTAAAAGAACGGATTGGTAAAGAAGCGATCATCGCATCTGCCGCTGGTGTAGCGGGAATGGCCGTTATACTCGGCGGTAAATTTAGCGGTACATATACACAAGATGCGCTGTGGGGTGCAGTTGCGGTTATCATATCAGCATGCCTGTTTGCCTATAACCTTATCATCGCGCGGCAGCAGGCGCAGCAGGCCCAGCCATTTGAAATTGCATTTTTCCAAAGCTTGCTGACGGCATGTCTGCTGTCGCCGTTCGCGCCGTGGTTTGCTGCGCTGCCCGACATGACATACGCGCCGAGCCTGACTGCGGCGGCGTTGCTCGCGATGATATCATTGCTCTTGCTTAGCTGGGCATATGCGCGCGCAGAGGCGCAAGTGCTGATCCCTGTAGAGTATACAGGTTTTGTGTGGGCCGCGATAACGGGATATTATTTCTTCCAAGAGCCGCTGAGCGTTACAGCGGTTGCCGGAACCATGCTGATCGTAACCGGTAGCATCGTTGCGGCGCGTACCAAGCCAAAGGCCGTTATCCCGCAAACCGAGATAACGGCAGTATAATACAATAATGATTTTATGGGGGCAGATCTTAATCAGTGTCAATGATCGCCTTGGCAACCGCGTTGATGGCTTCGCTTTGTGCAATGAAAGCCATATGGGTACAGCACAGCTCCACTTGATAATCTGATTCACCGGGCAATCCCCGGGCGCATGCAGGCGCAACAACGCCGTCGCGGCGGGACCATAATGCAACGGTTGGTACAGGCGGTTTCTCATGCAGCACCATATCAATTGGCGGCGCGTCCACTTTGTACCCTGCCACCATTTCAAACAGGCGCCACGCATTATTGGCGCGCGGGTTTCCGGAAAATGGGCTGCCCATAGTAATCACTTTAGCCACACGAGCGGGCGCATATTTTGCGTATTCTCGGGCAATTAACCCGCCAAGACTCCAGCCTACTAGAATTACAGGCTCCTCAATTTTCAGAGTAGCTAGCCGCGCGTCAATGCGTTCAAAGATGTCGGCCTGCACACCTAAATTACGGCCCATACCGAGACTATAAGCATCAAATCCCGCTGCGTTCAATGATCGGCGCAGGCGGCTCATTGATTGGTCTGATGCCAAAAAACCCGGCAGGACAATAACTTTCTGTCCTGCCGCGCGCACATTCATTAGTGCAGGCGCGCCAAAGCTGGAGGTGAAGCGCATATAAGCAAAGGTTGCGCTTTCGCGGGCAAGCATATGCAGCGGCGGAGCCTTATCGCTGATCATTTGATAATCAGGGGGTTTCACTGGTAGTGGGCGCGGATACTCCAAGCACAGGAGCAGGTGGAGGTGCGGCTGCAGGCGCAATCGCAGTAGCGGGTTGAGGCGCATTTACATTAGTGCGCGCAGCAGGCTGTGCCAAAGCGGATCGTTCGATACTATCTAAAGCCTTACGCACTGCGACATAACGTGCGGCTTTGTCGGTCCAATCGCGGGCCTGCACTTTGCCGGGTAAATTGCTTACTTCGCCGATGGCAGCTTCGATATTGCCAACCTCGGTATACTGGCGCGCACGTTCCAGCCGCCGTATGGGGGCAGGAGATGGTGTGGTATCGCGCCGCAGAATAAACAGTTCGCTAAGTTCGCGCTGCACTTTACCCCACATGCTGATCCCTGATGCTGATGTCCACGCGTCCCCCTGGGACGCCAATTCGGCGCGCAATATATTCAATGTTACCGGGTCCTGTGCTGACTTTACAATCGTAGTTACGGCTTCGCCTTGGGAGCCGCCAAAACGATCAATCAACTGATTTTCAATATAACCTAGTGCCGCGCCGCTATCAATTGCCCGCCGTGCGGCAAACGCAATAAGCATCCCTTCGGCGCGGTTTGCATTGCCAGATGCCGCATCGGCTTGTGCATTGATCCGCGACAACCGCGTTTCCAGGTCATCGACGCGGGTGGCAACTGGATCTGCTGCTGTAGCGATTGGTGCAGGCGCATTAGGACCAGCGGGCAACGTATCAAACGCCGGTTTAGGATAACCATCATCCGCAGCGATTACAGCTGCAGCAATAGGTTTTTTAGGACCAAACAATTCGTAGCGTTGCGCTCCCCAAACCGCGAGTATTGCGCCGCCAACAAAAGCCAATAGCAGTCCCGCCAATATATATCGAAATTTGCTACTTTTCTTTTCTGCTTTCAAATCCGGCTGATAATCATTCATTCTACTTACCTTTTTTACGCATGATGGTTGCGCCGAAATCTATTACTTAACAATAAGGATCATGGGGCGAATTTGTAAAGCAACTCTTTGCCGCATCCATCGCCGCAATCATTAACGCAGCGTCATTTGGTGTGTGCGCGGCGGCGATGCTGCGCCATCCATTGCCCGCTGCTGCTGCAACCGCCGCCGATAATGCGGCCACTACAATATTGCTGCGAATTACACCTTTTAGTTCGCATTGGTCAGAAAAATGGGCAGCAGCTCGCGCAGAATGTAGCACCGCTATGATATCTGGCTGCTGCAATATTTCGGCAAAATCGCTAGGAGCATTCAGCGCAGCGGACCGGTATACAATATGCCGTACAAGCTGGATCCCTGCAGGCGGCATAAGCGCCATTGCGTCTGCGCCCGATAGCCATAATATCCGGTGAAAGCCCGAACGCACAGCTAACGTTAGCGCTTCAACGCCGCCGCCGCGGCCTATTCCTGCCACGCTAAAGCCTGCATCTCGCGCTGCAGCTGCGCTAGTCTTACCCGCTGCAAACGCAGGCAGCGAATGATATGCGTCAAGCGCTGCACCGCCATGACGTAGCGCGTTGGCGCTAGTGATCAGTATGGCATCAAAAACGCTGGGCTCAGGCGCTATCCATGCCACCTTTGAGATTACAAACATGGGCATAACAATCGGCGTGAATCCAGCCTGTATTGCCTTTTTTGCCGTATTGTCAGCGCCGGGTTGCGGCCGAATGATTACCATCTTCATAGTGCAAATAACGATTTAAGCGCGCTGCTTGCACTACCCAGTAACTCTTTGGCAAGCATCGCAGGCGCGCCCGCTCCGTCCGTTTTGATCGCACCGCTTATTTCAGCTGCATCAAATCGCACCTCGCTCGCATGCCGTTCACTGCCATCCTCAAGCAAAATCTCACCGCGCAGCCATATGCGCGCGCCGTCCATCACCGCAAGCGCGGCAACAGGAGAATGGCATGAGCCCCCTAATGCCGCCAGAAAATCGCGCTCCGCCATCACACAATTGTAAGTGGGATCATGGCGGATCGCGGCCAGCATTATTTGAATGTCGGTGCGCGATGAAAGCGCCTCAATCCCGATTGCGCCTTGTGATGCAGCAGGTAGCATATCTGTAATCTCAATTGCTGCGCCTATATCAGGCAGCGACAACCGGTCCAGTCCAGCTGCGGCCAGCAGCGTGGCGTCGCATTCGCCGGCATCTATTCTGCTCAGGCGTGTGGCAACATTGCCGCGAATGGGTGCGATGATCAGGTCAGAGCGGATGGAAAGTAATTGCGCGGCGCGGCGCGGGCTGGATGTGCCAACCTTGGCACCTGCGGGCAGCGCCGATACTGACGGCGCGCCGATCAATCTATCGCGCACGTCGGCGCGGGGTAGCATTGCGGCAATGCAAAATTCAGGCGGGCGCAGCGTTTCGACATCCTTCATTGAATGTACTGCAATGTCGATCTCGCCGTCTAACAACGCGCGCTCCAATTCCTTGGTCCACAGCGCCTTACCGCCAATGTCCGCAAGCGGGCGGTCTTGGATAATATCGCCGCTGGCTAGCATTGGTACCAATACGGCCTGCGCTTGCGATAGGTTATAGTGCGCGCGTATTGCCGCTGCCGCCATCTGCGCCTGCGCCAAAGCAAGCGGTGAGCGGCGCGTACCGATGCGCAGTGGTTTTTGTGCGGTAAAGTTGAACAACAGTGTCATCTGCCTTGTTCATAACGCGGCGCGCGTTTATGGCAAAGACAAATGCCTCTTATTCTTGGTCTTGAATCCTCGTGC
>JAYWFI010000016.1:0-15000 GCA_043778865.1 Sphingomonadales bacterium | reverse complement strand
CCAAAGACGCGCGCATACGCGTTATTCGGCGCGATAATAAGGGCCTGATCGTCAGCTTAAATGAATTAATTGCCGCCGCACGCGCGCCTATTATCGCCCGTATGGACTGTGACGACATTGCGCATCCGCTGCGTTTTGCAAAGCAAATAGCCTTTCTAAAGGATAATCCCGGTTACGGCGTGGTCGGTACTTGGATAGAGAATATCGACGCCGATGGAAAAATTGCATATTACGAAGGAGCCGATCACCCAACAGATCACGAAGCCTTTATCGCAACAGTAGGGCAAGGCACCACAGTTTGCCACTCGTCAGTTATGATGCGTAAAGAACCTGTGCAGCGTGTGGGCGGGTATCACAGCGCCTTCAAGCATTGCGAGGATTTCGATTTGTGGCTGCGGCTTGCCTCGATAACAAAGTTATGCAGTGTGCCCGAACGTTTGATGCAGTACCGCCACTGGGAGCAGCAAGTTAGCAATCGACATGCTTATGAACAGCGGGTTGGCGCCGGCATATCGCTCGCAGCATACCGTGAACGCGAAGCTGGCCGCCCCGATCCCACCATTGTCCTTAAAGCATTACCGCCCGTTGATCGGCTCGATGATCTGTTTGGCCGCAGCGGTGTTGCCAAAGAAGTACGCGCATTTGTTGTGCCTTCGCTGGTGTATTCGCAAATTGCGCTCAAATCACAGGGCTATGATCTGCTCAAACAATATCTGGCCGAGGGTAGTTATGTGCCGGGCCTATGGCGCACGGTTCCAAGGCTGGTGATGTTTGGCGAACCTGTGCGCGCACTGGGTTTGGCAGGCCTGCTGTCACGCCGGCTGATCACTGCGCAAGAATAAGCACGCCGTAATGTCGATCCGCCGCGCTGCATTTTGGTCTATGGGCTCACAGTATATTGGGTTTATCATCCAATTTGCCGTCAGCGTCATTATCTCACGTTTTTTCTTAAGCCCGCAAGAAGTCGGCTTATTCTCAATCGGGCTTACCGCCGCTATGATGGTTGCGGTATTGCAGGACTTTGGTATTTCGCGGTTCCTAATCGGACAAACCGAGATCCGTGATGATATACTGCGCACGGCAACCTCGCTGTCTTGCGTATTTTCCCTGCTTGTCGCGAGCTTAATTGTCGCGGTTGCTTGGCCAATATCACTTAGCTATCATGAACCGCGGTTGTTTTGGATGCTGCTTATTATCGCAGTCTCTTATGTTCCGGTTCCTTGGACCGTTATTCCAGCCGCGCTGATTACCCGCGATATGGATTTCAAAAGTCTATTCAAAATCAACGTGAGCGGTATCATGGCAAATGCGGTTACTGGATTGTCTCTTGCTTATGCTGGGTTTTCTGCCGAATCGCTCGCTTATGCCGCCGTGGCGCAAGCGGTCGTTCGCGCATGCACCGCGCAATATCTGCGCCCCGTTGCGATAAAGCTGCCGCTGCAATTTCGCGATGCTAAGTCGGTTGCGGCATTTGGCTCTACCTCTTCGTTGCTGTCTATTTCTGGCGCGATTGGCGTGCGTTCCCCCGATTTGATCGTAGGCGGCATATTGGGGTTCGCCGCTGTTGGCTTATACAGCCGCGCATCCGGCCTTGCCGCACAATTGCACATGCTTGTGATGGGCGCAGTTAACAATATTTTCTATCCGGCATTTGCCAAGCTGCGCGATTCGGGACAACCATTTGGTCCGCATTACGAACGCGTGGTTGCCGCATTTGGCGCTGTGGTTTGGCCCAGCATGACATTGCTGTCGGCGGCGGCTTATCCAGTGATATCGTTTTTGTTCGGCGACAAATGGTTGGAGGCGGCGCCCTTGCTATCCATGCTAGCGCTGTCGGAGATGGCGTTTGTCATGCTGCCGCTGCATGTCGACCTGCCGATATTACTCGGCCGGTTTAAGGCACTGTTGCTTTATAATGTGACTGAAACAATGGCCTCTGTAGCAACACTTTTTATCGCTGCGCACTGGGGACTTTGGGAGGCCGCATTTTCACGCATTATATACGGCATGATCTGGTTCATTGTATACGCGCGGTTTATGCACCGCTTAGTTGGTTTCAGATGGAGTATATTGGCGCGCATTTATCTCAAAAGCGCGTTGCTAAGCGGGTTAACCGTATCGCCGTTATTACTGACTTATAAATTTATCACGCCCGCAGCGCAGATCGGTTTTCTATCGATAATCCCAGCCATAGCCGCAAGCGGTGTAATCTGGTTATCCGCATTATTCGTTCTGCGTCATCCCGCCCGCAAAGAAGTGCAGGATATATTCCAATCTCTGCGGGCCTATCCTATATTTGCACGCTGAAACTCACACGCTGAAATAATACCGCTTGCTTGGGGTCATGTCCTAATCAATCAGGCCCTAATTACCCGCTCTAAAAATTGTTGCCGCAATATAGGATTTCATTTGCCTCAGGTTCAGCTCGGCCGCAAATGCTTCGGGCGTTCCAGCTGGCTTGCGAATAAGCGATGCGAGATCGCCAAAACGTTGCCGCCAATACCATCCTTTTTTTATAGGTGCTGTCCGCTGCGCCAACCTGTCACAAACAGCAGTATCGCGTCCTTCGCGCCGCGCCCAGCTGCGAAAATAATCGCGCTTAAGGCGGTCTGCTTGCATCAAATGGCCGATCTCCAAATCGGGGCAATAATATCCCGTTTTCCCGTGTGCCATCAGCCATTCAAACAGCCACCTGTCTTCGGCTGTCTCAAGTTCAGCAGGATAGGGTCCTGCCTCATCAAATATTGTGCGGCGCACGGCGCAATTGCCTTGTGTCAACATACCGCTAAAACCCGAACCAAATTTCCGGCGTTCAGGGCCATTATCAATAATACCCAATACGCCGCCAAAGCCTTCTGGAATCCATTCAGGTTCAGGTATAGTCCAAATGGGTTTGTACGGCCCCGCAATGAAATCTGTGGCGGGGTCCGCCATTTCGTGCCGGATAGTTTGCAGCCAGTCGGCGCGCACCCGCTCATCATCATCAAAAAATGCCAGCACGGGCGCATGCGAAGCGGCTATCCCTGCATTTAGCGCCATTTGTCCGCCTGGCTTTTTTTCGGTGATTGTGATAATCTGTTCGCCGTGCTTTCGCGCAATTTGAGCCAAAACTTGCGGCGTATCATCGGCTGAATTATTATCGACAATCAACAAACGAAGCGCAATGCCTGTCCTGTCCGCAGCTATCACTGACGCGGCCGCATCGCCGATCATGGATGAACGGTTATACGTGCGGATAATTACATCAATAGGAAAAAGCGCCATATCCTGTTCATAAATCAGAAGACCTAATAAACGGTTAGGTGCTATGCCGCTAGGGTAAGCCAAAGGCTGAAGTATGATTAGTAGCGGCAACGTTTCGCCGCATGATACGCTCACATTACCTGTACAACGCATATTCTACACGCCGTGTTCATCTGCCAGCAAGGATTGTTTGACCAATTAAATATCTTACTCATTCATTTGGTGTTTGAGTGTCAGCCGCGTGTGCTGACACGCTTAAGATCATCTCGTAGTCGTCATCATTATAGCGGATCCAATAAAAACGAAAAGGCAAAAGCAAAAGCAAAAGCAAAGGGGGCCTAAAGTTATCATTTGGAGGAAGAGAATAATGAACATTATTTCAAAAAAACCGTATATGCGTTTCTTGCTCGCCACGATCGCAATTGGCGTTCCGGGCGGCTTGTTTGCGCAGCAAGAAAAGCCAGAGGGTCAAGACATTATCGTAACCGGGCAGCAGGAAGTGCCCGCCGCCGATCCCAATGCGGCGATGCCCGCCTCGCCTGCAGTAAAAGGACCTGAGATTAAAGGTATCATTTCTGCACGCAGCGGCGACAAATTACAGGTTACGGGCGAAGACGGTACTAAAACAGTTGTCTCTGTTACCGAGGCTACTAAGATCAAGAATAGCAAAGGTTTGTTTGGCTTTAATAGCAATAAATTAACTGGAACGGCGTTGCTCAACGGCCTGCCGGTTACGGTTAAGACACTGCAATCAGGCGATCAGCTTGTGGCAAGCCAGATCAATTTGCGAAACAACGATTTGAAAACTGCAAATATGATCCGCAATGGCACAACCCAGGGTTTCGCGGAGCAGACGGCAGCTACCGAGGCGCTGCGCGGCCGTATGGGTGATATTGATGAGTATAATACCAAGGGCACGACAAACGTAAACTTTGACACGGGTAAGTCCGTACTTTCCGAGCGTGGTAAAGCCGATTTATGTGCCACCGTAACAGCTGCGCAAGGAATGAAGAACTCGCTGATTCTTGTTGTCGGCTATACCGATTCAACAGGCGGCGATGACTTAAACCAGCAGCTTAGCGAGAAACGCGCTAGCCGCGTTGTCAATCATATCCAGCAAAACTGCGGCTGGAAACCATACCGTATGCTAACCCCAACCGGAATGGCCAAAGCGGATCCCTTGGCAAGCAACAATACCGCCAGCGGCAAGGCACAGAACCGCCGCGTTGCTGTAAATATCTTGGTAAGCAAGGGTCTTGACGGCTTATAAGACAAACATAATGGACTTGAGGGTGGGCTTGCTTGCTCACCCCATACCTCTAGGCAAGTTTTGCGGCTCACTTACTTTTAATAATATATTACAATGCTATGCCAAGGCATTCCAAAAACCTAGTTTCTGTTTATGCGCCGATTTTATATTAGCGAGATACGCTGTGTGACTTTTATGCTCGCCGTAATCCTCAATCTTGCGGGCTAAGCTTTCGCAAGCTTTAAGATGCCGCGCCGCATGCCGGTACCGTTTATGCCGCGCGTTTTCTAAGGCAAAATCTATCATCGCGCGCAATACCAATGTAGCCGCCAAGGGATGCGCATATTCCAATGCGCTGGCTGCTGTGCTTAGCAATTCATAATGCGTTCCATCAATCTGTGCGCACCTTGCAAGAATAAGCTGGTTAGCAGCGGGTAAGGCAGGCCATTCCAATAGAAAAAAGAGCGCACGGTGAAAATCTGGAAAGCCGCCTGCATATGCAATTGCGCGTTCTTCAGCCTCCATATCTTCAAAGTCCGGTAGTTTTTTCAAATACTGCCTTAACCAATCTGCAGCCAAATCATGCTCAAACAAGTCCCAGCGCAGGTTTTGGGCGTCGCTTAAATGCCCAAGCGCATCCAGAACATTAACCTTTACGCGGTCCCAATCTGGCCAGTGCCCGCCTTTACGGCGCATAGGCTGCGCCAAAGCCAGCGCGCCGTACGCCTCCTCGGCACGGCCCGCCACAAGCAAGCGGTCCGCAATGCGTGCCGCGATAGCTGGATTTTTGCGATCCTCGTCCGCGTAAATCGCGATATAGCTATCAACATCCCCGGCCGCGTCCGCGATTTGGGTTAATGCAGACTGGATTGTTCTCAATTGGGCACGGCGTTCGGCATCGTCTTCATATACAACACCCCTTGAACTAATGCCGATGACCCGCCGCTCTGCATCTGGCAAGTCTAACTGCAACGCCGGCGTCATGCTTTCAAATTTGGTCTTGAGATAACCGAGACCGTCACGGCCAAGTGGCTCTGCCAGCAACGGGATCAGATCATCATATTGACCATAGGAATTTGAACATAGCGCCTCATAAATACGTTCGGCCAGAGCAAGGCTGGGCATTTTAGCAATTGGTGCAAGCGCGCCAAGCGCAGCAATAACTTGAGAAATGATATAGCTTATACCATCATTACTATCGTCGCAGCGTTCATAAAGCGAGGGCGCGAGCGCGGCAAAGCGCCAGAGCAAATCAAACGCCTCGGCAGGCTGCGTCGGCGCGATCAGTTCGG
Source organism: Sphingomonadales bacterium (assembly GCA_043778865.1). Taxonomy (GTDB): domain Bacteria; phylum Pseudomonadota; class Alphaproteobacteria; order Sphingomonadales; family Sphingomonadaceae; genus Sphingorhabdus_B. The sequence continues at coordinate 9,216 of JAYWFI010000016.1, read as the reverse complement.
TTACTGCGCGCAGCTGCGTTTCCAAATCCTGCTGAAGCCCGCGCATTTTTCGCCACGAAACAAAAGAGCGCGATTTACCGATGCTGACCAAACGTTTGCGCACCTGCGCTGCCACTTCATCACCGCCTGCTTGGCTAGCAAGTTCCAGTCGTAGCCGCCGTTTGGCCTGCACATCGCCTGCGGTAATTTCCAGAACTATCGCCGCCAACCGCGCAGCGCCGAGTGCAGCTAGATTTTTTGCATTGAGTGTTTTTGCCGAAGTCATAACATTTTGTTGCCATTTTGCCCTCTCGGGTCAAGCGTATAACTCGGGTGCGGCACTATTAATTATGCGGCTATTTATATGGTTATGCGCGAGGCTATTTGCGTATCCGTTATTTTATAATGTATCGGCTTAAATGTGCCGTTATTGGATTGCAGCGCTGAACAAGCGGTTAGCCCGATAATCAAATCCATCATCGCTTCAAAAACGATCGAGTCTCCCGCTTTACTTAATGGTGGCAATACTTTTAGCTCGCCGGTAACGCTATCGATGGGGACATTCATGAAACAGTTGAACGCAACTGGAATAGCATCCTCGCCAATCCCAAATGGCGCAAGTGCAGCAGCCAGGTTGCCAAAGCAGCCTTGGTGCGGGCAGGTATCTTGGTAAATGATCCGAAATGTATCCCTTGAACATGGGGTCAACAGAAAATCGTGTCGGCCAACATCATCTTGGACAATCTTCAGCATGATAGCGCTGCGATTGGAATAAAGCGGGTCCCCCGTGGTTAGGTAAATCCGGCTGGCATAATCAAGTGTGCGTCCCGAAGAAATAACCTCGCCGATATCATGCGCGTTAAATGCCAGCAAATCCGCAACCTGCTGGCCGCATGGATCAATAACGTGCAGCTGCTGGCCTTTGTTTAAGATAAAGGCTGTGCCGCTTCGTGCTGGTATCTCCGCAATCATATTATCTGCGCCTTTAATTGTGCTTCTAACCAGAGGTCACCCATTATAGCGTCAATGCATTCTGGATAAAAAGGGTCCAAACCAGAACCGGGATAAAAGGTCATTTCACCAAATAGAGGCTTGCCCGCAATTTCATAAAAATCGATCCGGACAAAATCAATATTTGCCGCCAAAATCTCCGCGGCCTCTATCATATCGGTTAGAGATATAGGCGGCCCAATGCCGCTGCATGTCTCTTTGCTGATACGTTGCCAGCCGCGATCAAATAAAGCCCAGCGGTGATGCGCGCCGCGGCCAACGTGCACTTGCACAAAAGCAACTTTTCCGCCAAAAACATACAGCTTATAATCAACAGGTAAATCACCGTTTGGCGACATAAAAGGTTCGATTAAGACAGCGGGTTCAACATCCGCATAATAGCCTTCATCTAACCACCGTCCATACGGTCTGCGTATCCATTTTGCCGCTTTGCGTTTGATATCTGCCCAATCACCTGTCTCCGGATGAAAGACCACATATTGATTGCAGCCATGGCTTGACTTAACAATGACAGGACTTGCCGAAATTGGATGATCCGGCAGGCGCGTACCATGCCACAGCGTTGGAATAACCCAATCTCTTCCTATTTGCGCAGCAACGAAGTGCTTCACCTTTATTTTGTCAATCAGCCGGGAAATAACCACATTGCGTGGATGCAGTTTGCGCGCTTGGACAAGTTCTGTAAACCGTTTCGGCTTTGACAGATTAAGCCGCCTGCGATGACGCCAGAAATATATTATATGAATGCGCGCACGTTTTACTAAAAGCCTTAATCCTGCTTCTGAAAAGCCAGGCTGCAATATCGGTAACTCCGGCGCGTTTTCCAAAAGTGCGGAGAAATTAATGTGCGGATCTGTGGCCATTTTTGCCTGTTTCCTCTCGGCCTGCAAATGGGCATTGCCAGTCACCCGCCACAGCCCGGCCGCTATATTGCCGCGCTTCGGATATTGACCCGTGATTGGCCAGCATCGGGTTGATTGTACCTGCCAGTTTCTCATCACGCGCCATGATTGATGCCCGCAATTTGGTATAGCGTTGCTGGGCGCGCAGTTGTTCAAACTGATCATGCACGTTGAACACCATCGCAGGCACACTAAAACAGCGCGCAGGACGGCTGGCTTCAGGATGTAGCCCTACCACAAAAAACGCCTCTCCGCCAAAACTGAGCGAAAAATGCGGATCTTCAGGATCGCTACTTACGCGGTCATCTGCTGGTTGGCCAAGCCAAGTATCTTTACGTGTCAGGGAATTAAGATGATGCCACATCTGCGTTTCAAACAACTCTTCGTTATTCGGCGCGCCGCTTTCGTACAAAACAACAAGGCTCTGAAATAGTGTTTTATTATGTGCATATTCTTTGGCAAATTTCATGAGCGCGCTGTGTATCGCTCGATCATCCGATGCAGATTGAAAATCACGCCCGATCACGAAACGTATTTGTCCTTTTGCCAATGCTGATTTTGCGCCAACGCATGGAAAATCAGCAGAGTATACCCATTTGGCGAACGATTGGGATAAAGGGTGGTCCTCGGAATTATGCATTCATAAGCCTCGTGGTCATAAGCATTCTTAAGTAACGATTACCTGGGATAAATGGTTGCAAAATCTTCTCATATTTTATCTGGTTTTCGGCACAGCCTAAAGAGCAAAGATAATATGATGAGCAAACAAGCGCGCCGCCCATATAGTGCCGTGCGGCTGCCATACAGCCAGAGTATTAGCTCTGTGTTACATATAATATCTTAGTATACTGAATCAACATGTGGCTATATTGAACTCACGGCGTCCTAGATTACAAAGCGTAATGACAGAAAGATTTTGATTTGCCGCAAGCTGCGAAACCGGTTGAGAGAATCCAGCAGAATGTGCTTGCTGCGGCAGAGCGGCGATTGCTGACATGGCTTTGTCCGCGGCTTCCGGCGCGCGTTATCCCTGATCATCTTACTATGCTGGGATTTTTCGGAGCGATGTGCATAAGTGCTGGATATATATTAAGCGGCAAACATGCTGCATGGTTATGGCTGTCTATCATAGGCTATTTTATAAACTGGTTCGGCGATTCTCTTGATGGTAGCTTGGCGCGGTTCCGAAAAACGGAGCGGCCCAAATTTGGCTATTTCATCGATCACAGCGCCGACTCGTTAGGTAATTTAGGTATAATGATCGGACTTGGCGCCAGCCCTTATCTCAGACTTGATGTGACTTTGTTCGGCGCTGCCGCTTACCTGCTGCTGTCGATCCACACATTTCTTGCTGCCCGCGTTGTGAATGAATTTCGGCTTTCATATCTTTCCGGCGGACCGACCGAACTTAGGATATTCCTCATCGCGATGTCGCTTATGATGCTATGGATTGGACCCGGCGACGTCTCTGGTACGCGCCTATCTCCATTTGATCTTGTAATCGGGTGCCTCGGTATTGGTTTGATCGTGTTGTTCGTCATTCAAACGTTTCGAACGGCGCGGCACCTCTATCGCCTGGAACGCTAGAACGCGGCGCGATTAAGTGGATCGCGTCACGCTCTATATCTCTTTGTGGTCGCGTGATTCTATACGGTTAACCGGTACCCACTTAATCGCATCACGCTCTAAGAGTGATGATCAAATAAGCCAATATAAAGCACGCAGCTGCGCCTGAATATTATCCTTTACCCTTGGTTTTTGTCGCGCCCGGCTTTGCATTTTTTTCGATAAATTCGATGATCTTTCCGGCGATATCAAGGCCAGTGACATTCTCTAATCCTTCTAACCCCGGCGAACTATTGACCTCCATGATTACGGGACCGTGATTGGCGCGCAATATGTCCACGCCTGCCACATTTAGGCCCATTACTTTTGCGGCGCGAATGGCAGTGGATCGTTCCTCGGGGGTTATTTTGATCGTCTTGGCGCTACCGCCGCGGTGCAGATTTGATCGGAAATCACCCGCTGCACCTGTACGCATCATAGATGCCACCACTTTGCCGCCAACAACAAAGATGCGAATATCGCTAGATCCAGCTTCTTTGATGAACTCCTGCACCAAGATATTAACGTTGGCACCGCGAAACGCCTCGATCACGGACTTCGCTGATTTTTCCGTTTCGCTCAGCACTACGCCAATGCCCTGAGTGCCCTCTAATAACTTGATGACCACAGGCGCGCCGCCCGCAATTTTGAGCACTTCGTCGGTTTGCCGGGGATCGTGCGCAAACGCGGTAACAGGAAGGCCAAGGCCGTGCTTGGCAAAAATCTGCATCGAACGCAGCTTATCCCGGCTGCGCCCAATCGCGACGCTTTCATTCAGCGGCCATACGCCCATCATCTCAAACTGGCGCAGCACGGCAAGACCATATTGCGTGATCGACGCGCCGATACGCGGGATGACGGCGTCATATTTGCCCAGCGTTTCGCCATTGTACAATATGCTAGGCCGGTGCGAAGTAATGTTCATGGTGCACCGCAGAGTGTTGATAATGTCCAGCTGATGCCCGCGCTGCTCCGCTGCTTCCTTCAACCTTTTGTGCGAATACAAGTTCGCATTCCGGGCAAGCATCGCGATTTTCATCTGTTGTCTTTCTGTATTATTGTTTTTTCAGGCTTGCCAAGGGTCCACCGTAATTTGCTATTTACGGCGAATCCTCGGCGCAAGGACCGCCGGCCAACAAGGATAGGAAACGCCATGGTCCCGCGATTGGCCAACGTCAATTGCCCATCCCAGCATAGGGTGCCCAAACACATCTTTGCCATGATAACATAACGTATTTGCTCCTTGCCGTTCGAGCTGCGGACCTTGCGGCGTTCAATGACTTTGGCTTCTAACCGAACCGACGGCTCGCCAGCCGCAGCTCTGAAAAGGAATGAAACCATCTGCTGCCCGCCGCGTTCCATGGGCGTTATGTGCGTGGCGTGGATTGAGGAGGTCGCCGCGCCTGTGTCCATTTTAGCATGCGCATTAATAATGCCAAGACTGGGTATGTGCACCATCTCGCACCAGCCTACTTCGGTCATTGCCCTTGCAGCACGTTTTGCGCGCGCCATTTGTTTTGGTGGCGCAGATTGTTCCTTGTCCGCCAATTATCGGCTCGTGTCGTCAACGGGTTTGGCAATAGGCTTTTTAGACGTTGGCTTTGAAGACGGCGGCTTTGAAGACGACGGATTAGAAGGCGTTTTTGCAGGCGGCGATTTGGGTTTGGAAGCAACAGGCTTTTTTGTGAGCGCCGGTTTTTTAGTAACGGCATTAGATTTGTCGGGCACAGGGGATATCGGCGCGTCCATACTATCCCCTGCGATGCCGTCCAGATCCAAGGACCAACCAGCGGGCTTTTCCTCTGCTGCTGCAATTATAGTATAGGGTTTTATCAAGCCTGCTAACTGTTCCCCGATTACCTTGTCGACGGCAGGTGCAATATCTGAAATCTTATACCGCATGTATCCGCCGACTACATAAGAGAAGCTTACGGTTGTGCCGCTACCTTCGTTTGCCGGGGTGATCGCCACGGTCAACGTCCCCAATATCGCTTCGGATTGCAAAGGTCCGAGCGCGCCCTGCATACGCAGCACTTTATCAGGCTGCGCAAAAATTACGCGCATATGTTCGACGCTGCCGATTGTTTTCATCTTACCTTTGGCATCTTTTTCTTGGATCAATTCGCAAAAACAGCCGCCAGCGCGCGGATCAAGCGTGAAACCATCGACGCTACCTGACCAGCTGTGTGCTTTGCTCCAATACGCTTTTGGCGTGATAAGCCGTTTCCATATTACGTCTGGTGCTGCATCGACTACAGCGACATGGACGACGTTAAAACCATTATCGCCCTGCGCCTTTATATCTGCAAAGGCAGGAGAAGGCACAATGGCAATCGGTGCGGCGAATGCGGCAAATGCAGCGAAAACGTGGATGTGTATTTTCATAGTGCTATTGTAGCCGCAGCGATGGGTATGCGGCAATGATGAATTATGCGTAGCATATGTACCGTCAGAATATGGTGCCTTCATCGTTTCGCCGCAGCGGCAATTCCGAATATCTGATTTTCACCGCAAAGTCTAAATGTCGTTCATTTTACACTCATGACAACATGTCAAAGCGCGTAACGGCCGATGCAAACACCGCGTATTTTTTCGCATGGCCAAGTAGTTTTTGTAAATTTGGCAACATATCATCCTCATTAAAGGACATAGTAATGAAAAAATCCCCCCTAATTTTATTCACATTGGCTGCTGCTTTTTGCATGCCCGCCATCGCACAAGCGCAAACCTATGTTGGCATTTCAGGCGGCTTAACGCTGCCTAGTGATTCCCAAAACAAGGGTAAATTTACCGCAGCAGTGCCCGCAACGGCAACAGCTACTGCAATTCCTCTAGATACCCCGCTCGAATGGAAAACCGAATTTAAGAACGGATATAACATTTCTGCATATGTCGGCCACCGGCTCAATGGCGGACTGCGGCTTGAAGGTGAGTTATTTTATACGCGCAATGGTATCAAACGGCATAGCGGCGTCACTGTTGGCGGCGCGAATATCGACGGCGTAGGTGTATCTGTTCTAACACGGGGCACGCCCGGGGTGGCGGATCCGACGGTTGGAGCCGTTGTAGATAGCGGCATAGGTAAGGTTAAAACAATCGGCGCATTTGCCAATATGTATTATGACCTAAATAGCGGCGGAAAATTCCAGCCTTATGTCGGCGGCGGTATTGGAATAGCCCGCAACAAGGTGGATTATAGGCCTTCAAATGTCGCAGTTGGCAAAGGCAGCGCTACCAACTTGGCATTCCAGCTAGCCGCAGGTGCCACATACAAGGTTAGCGATAGCTTTGAATTATTTGGCCAATATAATTACCGTGATTTTGGCAAAAACAAGCTGGCACTTTCGTTGTTACCTGCTGATCTGACCGTCAAAAACAAACAGTCGATGTTCTCCCTCGGAGTACGTATACCGTTTGGCGGCTAATAATTTAACATCATGAACCATAAACACCGCCGTGTTCTTATTCTGGATTACGGCGGTGTAGAGCGCGATGCGATTAAGATGAATCGCGTCACGCTCTATATCTCTTTGTGGTCGCGTGATCTTATACGATTAACCGGTACCCACTTAATCGCATCACGCTCTATACCTCTTGGTGGTCGCGTGATCTTATACGATTAACCGGTACCCACTTAATCGCATCACGCTCTAGTGCGTTATAAGCGCAAGTGCGCCAAGTAAACCTGCGTTATGGCCTAATCCAGGTAAGCTAATAATATGGGCAGGATCGCTCTTAAAATACGCACTACCCAGTGTGATTGTTTGCGCCATTATCCGATCGATTAAATGAGGCGTAGCCATAACGCCGCCGCCAAGCACGATACGGCCGGGTTCAAAAATTGCCTGCATTGTCACGATTATTTGCGCCAGATACCAAGCTATCATTTCATGCGCGGGATGATCACCCGGCAGTTCAGAAAGCGATGCGCCCCACCGCGCCATAATGGCAGGACCGCTGGCCAGCCCCTCCAAGCAATCGCCGTGGAACGGGCAGACGCCGGCAAACCCATGATCGGCGGGATGCCGGGGCGGCCGGATATGCCCCATCTCTGGATGGCTAAGCCCCTTTAATATGCGCCCGTCCACAATCGCGCCGCCGCCGATGCCTGTACCAACAGTAAAATACAGCATAGTTTTTTGGCTCTGCGCCGCGCCCCACAGATACTCTGCAAGCGCCGCGCCGTTTACGTCGGTATCAATCACAACAGGGCACTTAAAAGCAGCCTTTAGCGGGCCTGCAATGTCCGTATTGCTCCAGTGTGGTTTTGTGGTGGCGGTTATATGTCCCCAGCTTGGCAAGGCCGGATCAAGGCCCAGCGGACCAAAGCTTGCAACGCCAATGGCAGCCAGCTTATCTTGTGCGGTAAACCACGCGCACATAGCGCCGATGGTTTCATCGGGCGTGGTCGTGGGAATACGCACAGTGGCCCGGATATCATCCTTGCTCGCGGCGACGCCTAAAACAAATTTTGTACCGCCTGCTTCGACAAGGCCGTATAATTGCTCGCTCATGATGCCGCAATCTGCGCGCTGTCCCCATCAAGCACAAGGCGGAAACGCGGAGCAGGAGTGCCGCCAAAGTTACTCCGTAGCAACGCAGGGTCACTCTCTAAATCTCTGCCGCTCAGCCCCCATAGATCGATGAAACTTGCAACCTGAAGATCATGCATCACCCACCAGCTATAGGTTTGAAACGGTTCCTCCGCCGGATTGCCCGCAACCAAGCCAGTACCATTAAGCGGCCGGTATGGCCCCGTTACTGTTTGCGCAACCATGCCGTAAAGTGCTGTCGGCCCGCTAGGTCCACCGGGCGCAAATACTTTATTATGACTTGACCAGAACAGATAATATAAACCGCCGTGAAAAACGATATGCGGGCGCTCTTGTTCATTACACAGGCCGTCAGCAGAGACGATTGGCGGCAACAATTGCCAGTCGCTATATTGTCCTGTCTCCGATTTTGCGATGCCAATTACGCCGTTCCAATTGCTCGCCGATTTGGCAAGCGAACCTGTGAACAAGATGTAATCTGCGCCGTCTGCGGGATCACGAAAGTGGGCAGGATCACGAAAACCCTTTATATGGCCCGGCTTTCCCTCTGTTTGGGTAACGCGCAGATAATATGCGCCACCGGATTGAAAGCTTTCATACGGCGTGCTCCAATCACTTACTTTTGCAGCTCCATTCGTTACCGACAAAACTCCGCTACTTTGAAAAATACGCTGTTCATATGTGGGCGCTTCGCCGCGCCTGCCCGCTGCGGTATGAAACGAAGTGAGACGACCGGTCGCGGGATCATACAACGCAGAGCCCGCCCATTCGCGGCTGCCCGGACAATGCCCGTCAGGATACAAATTGCCGCAATCGCGCCATACGCCCGATTTTTCCGTCATCATCCTTATGCGCGCAATCTTGTGCCGTTCTTCTGGATCGGCAAGCACCGGCGCAGATAAAATTATCCATACCGTCCAACCATCAAAATCCGCGGTTTTGCCATCTGTTAGCTGCACTGGCCATAAGTCCCAAAGATCGTATCCCGGCAATACAGGCTGTGTCTGCGATAAGGTTATCAGCGGTATCGGTGGCAGCGTTTGTGACGCAATACCCGCCACATGATCTGCGGTCCACTCACTCGTTTGCAATGTTACCTGCAAGAAATTCAATGCACTAACCCCATCACCCAACTCCATCTCGTCTCTTTCAATAAGGGCTGCAAG
>JAYWFI010000015.1:0-4047 GCA_043778865.1 Sphingomonadales bacterium | reverse complement strand
AAATGGCCGCATCAGCATCGTCATCATACGCTTCACAGAGGAAGGCGGCTTCAACTGGCCGCCCTTTTCCCAGATGTTATTTCCGCGTACTAGCGACACTAAACCCATGATATCCTCATCATTCACGCTGATGCTACCGTCCATGAACGCCTCACCCAGCCCCAATTTTGGATTGGTCATTATCCGCCGTTCGGCTGCCGCGCTATGTACGTGCATGACAATATCGGGCCAGCCAGCCGCTGGATTACCCAGCTTGATGATCCCGCCCGGACGGTGAATGGTCAAGGTGCCTCTGGTTATACGTCCTGCCAGCAACCGTTCCAGCAATGCCATCTGCGTCTCCTAAGATAAGCCTGCGCTATTGTTACGCAGCATTACCCCAGCGCGGCAAGCTTTTCCTCAGCAAGCTTATCCAACTCTGCCCGGGTTTTCTTTTCGGATGAGGATTTGAGCTGTCCGCATGCTGCCATGATATCGCGTCCCCGGGGCGTGCGAACAGGCGCGCTGATCCCCGCTTCAAATATGATGCTTGAAAACCGTTTCACGCGGGCGGGCGGCGAGCATTCATAAGGCGCGCCGGGCCATGGGTTGAACGGGATCAGGTTTACCTTTGCAGGCAAATTATATTTGCGGATCAACCGGATCAATTCATAGGCGTCATCATCGCTGTCGTTTTTGCCGTCGAGCATGACATATTCAAACGTCAATCGCCGCGCATTTGATATACCGGGATAATCGGCGCAGGCTTGTAGCAGCTCATCGATCCCATATTTGCGGTTCAGCGGTACAATCTCATCGCGCACTTGCTTGTTCACGGCATGCAACGACACAGCCAAATTCACGCCAATCTCTGCTCCTGCCCGCGCCATCATCGGCACCACGCCCGATGTCGACAATGTGATCCGGCGCCGTGATAGCCCCAGCCCATCACCGTGCATCACAATCTTCATCGCATCGCGCACATTATCAAAATTATACAGCGGCTCGCCCATACCCATCAGCACGATGTTGGTTAGCATGCGGCCATCGGATGTATAATGGCCCCCCGAAAAATGCGTAGCATCGTCGTCTTCATCATCCGCAATATCGGCGGCCATATTGCCCTTTGGCCATTCGCCAAGGCTATCGCGTGCCAGCATTACCTGTCCAACAATCTCGCCCGGTGTCAGATTGCGCACCAGCCGCATCGTACCTGTATGACAAAAACGGCAATTCAGCGTACACCCCACTTGGCTGGAAATACACAGCGTACCCCGGTCGGCATCGGGGATAAACACCATTTCATATTCCTGCGCGTCGTCACTACGCAGTAACCATTTGCGCGTGCCGTCCGATGACACTTGTTCCTGCACCACCTCTGGCCGGCCAATAACAAAGCGCTGTTCCAGCCATGGCCGCATCGTTTTGCTGATGTCCGTCATCACATCAAAGCTAACCGCGCCCCTGTGGTATATCCAGTGGAATACCTGTTTCGAACGCAGCTTGGCGGCTTTTGCATCCAGCTGCGATTCTTCGAGCAGCGTCTTAATTTGCAAATGCGATAGCCCCATCAAATCAATACGCCCATCAAGGCGCGGCGTAATGGCGCGAGGGGTGACGACAGGATCAATATGGCCGGGAATTTGCATTATGCCGCCTTAAACATGCATCGACGCAAAATCTAGTGGGCGTATATAAGGCGTTGTCAGTGCGCTGCGTTTCGGCCAAATATATATGCCTGACATCAGAAAACTAAATGCTTACTTTGACCCTATAAGGAAGCCCCAATGACCGATACACATTCGCCTACGCTGCCCGCGCTTGATTACGCCCCTGTCAAAGGCATGAGCGAAGCTGAAATTACTACAGTGATCGACATGATTTTGGCAGAGGCAACTTTGGCGGAAAAAGTGGCGATGATGTCGGGCAAAGGATTTTTTAGCCAATATATGGCAGACGGCGGCGTGTGGGGGGCGAGCACATACCGAGCAGGCGGGGGGATCGAGCGGCTGAATGTTCCTGCACTGAATTTCACCGACGGTCCGCGCGGCGTGGCGCGGGGGCAATCAACCTGTTTCCCGTGTTCGATGGCACGCGGAGCCAGTTTTGATCCCGATCTTGAACACCGCATTGGCCAGATTATGGGCATTGAGGCGCGGGCGCAGGGATGCACGTTGTCGGGCGCAGTATGTTTCAACTTACTGCGCCATCCATCATGGGGACGGGCCCAAGAAACATACGGCGAAGACAGTTTTCACTTGGGGGTCATGGGCGCGGCGCTTGGACTGGGTATTCAGTCGCACAACGTGATTGCAACGGTGAAACATTTCGCACTAAATTCAATGGAAAACGCCCGCTTTACAGTCAATGTAAAGATTGATGAACGTACGTTGCATGAAGTATACTTGCCGCATTTTAAATATGCGCTGGACGCAGGCGTTGCAACAGTGATGAGCGCATATAACCAAATGAACGGCGAATATTGCGGGCAGCATCGCGGCTTACTAACCGATATATTGCGCGGCGAATGGGGCTTTGACGGCTTTGTCCATTCCGACTGGGTGATGGGTGTTTACAAAACTTATGGTGCGTCCGCCGGGCTTGATATTGAAAACCCGGAACCTGTTATTTTTGGCAAAAACTTGGTCGCATCGGTGGAGGCAGGCACAACAGAACCGTTTGTTATTGATCAGGCATGCCGCCGTATCTTGCGGGTGATATACCTATTTGCCGCTGCGCAAGATCCTCTGCCCGCATATACCCACGATATGGTGGCGCATGCGGATCATATTGCCGTAGCATTGGAAGCAGCGGAAAAATCGGCTGTGCTGTTGACCAATAATGGCGCTCTGCCATTTGATAGCGGGACCGTGAAAACCATTGCTGTGTTGGGCAAGTTAGCGGCAATGGAAAATACCGGAGATCACGGGTCAAGCCGCGTTCGTCCGCCTTATGTGATAACTGCGCTGGACGGCATAAAGCAGTATCTGGGCAATGACCGCGTGCTGACGGGCGATGAAGACGATTTGGCATCTGCCCGCGCCGCATGTGATGCATCAGACGCCGTAGTTGTTGTTGTGGGCAACACGCGTGAAGATGAGGGCGAGTTTATTCCTGGCGATTTAACGCTGGGCCAGCAAAGCGCGCCTGATAATCTATCGGATGCGGCAAAGGCGGTTTTGGCAAGCCAGCCCAAGCGCGCAAATGCCATCGGCGGTGACCGCACCGACCTGTCGCTGCGTACGGATCAGGTCGCGCTGATTGAAGCCGCATGCGCCAGTGGTAAACTCGTTGTCGTTGTGATCATATGCGGTTCTGCGATTATGATGGAGGAATGGCACGATAAGCCATCTGCGATCCTGCAAACGTTCTATTCGGGGATGGAAGGCGGAAACGCGCTGGCCAACCTGTTGTTTGGGGATATCAGCCCGAGCGGAAAACTGCCCTTTACCGTGGCGCGCGCGGCGTCTGACTATCCGTTCTTTGATCTTAATGCGACTGAGATCGAATACGGATATTATCATGGCTATACCCTTATGGATAAAGAGGCTCGCACACCGCGTTTTGCCTTTGGCCACGGACTGTCATATGCTACGTTTTCGTATCGCGCGCTTAAGGCTCGCGCGTCTACCAACGGGATAGAGATCAGCGTTGCAGTGCATAATGATGGCATGGTGGACGCCGATGAAATAGTGCAGGTTTATATCGCGCAGCCCGGAATTGCGGCGGACCGTCCGGTTAAATCGCTTAAGGCATTCCAGCGCGTATCGATTGCGCCTGGCCAAACCCAAATCGTGGATCTTTACGTGCCGCTGGATAGCTTAACATGGCGCAATCCCGTTACCCACGGATGGGAACTGGAAACGGGCGAATATATAATCATGGTGGGCGGCAGTAGCACCGACCTAATAAGTACGGCGGTATATGTGTGAAGGCGCATTGACTGCGCTTATGTTGACAGCATTTATGTATACGCATAGATTATGCGCATAGGAGATGTTTGTATGAACCGTCCATATCGCCCACAAGGCGCAAAGCGTGCCACCAATGTTTCGTTGAATGAAGAGC
>JAYWFI010000014.1:0-46706 GCA_043778865.1 Sphingomonadales bacterium | reverse complement strand
ATTTCAGCCGACGCAATCATGGCCGTTAATACATATTCCAGCTGATCATCAAAGCTTTGCGACACTGCGTTTGACAGCACTCTATCAAGCGCGATGCCTCCGCCGATCAGCAATATCATAATCCAAGCCGCCGCTATGCCGATCATTCGGCCAGACAGCGAACCTGTACCTTTGGCATTTATATCTTTACCTGCCAGCTTGCTCGCCTTGCCTGATTTTGGCGGTTCGATGATTACTGGCTGGTTCAGATTTGCGGCTCCTCAAGACTGTACCCAAGACCGCGGATTGTAGAGATAATATCCTGACCCAGTTTTTTACGAATGCGGGTTACGAATACTTCTATCGTGTTTGAATCGCGGTCGAAATCCTGATCATAAATATGCTCGATTAGCTCTGTTCGCGATACCACTTTGCCCTTATGATGCATCAAATACGATAGCAGCTTATATTCCTGCGCCGTCATTTTCACAGGACCACCATTTAGCGTAACCCGGCCCGACCGTGTATCCAGCCTTACTTCGCCGGCAGTCAATTCAGAACTGGCATTGCCCGATGCACGGCGGATTAATGCGCGCAGCCTTGCGATAAGCTCCTCAGTTTGAAATGGTTTGGCCAGATAATCGTCAGCGCCTGCGTCCAATCCAGCCACTTTATCAGACCAGCTATCGCGCGCCGTCAACACAAGCACAGGAAACTTGCGGCCTTCCTTTCGCCATTTGTCCAATACCGTTAAGCCGTCCATCGCAGGCAAACCTAGGTCAAGCACAACCGCATCATAATTCTCGTTGAGGCCCATGAAATGGCCGTCTTCGCCATCCACTGATAAGTCTACGGCATAGCCCGCGCCCTCCAACGTTGTTTTTAGTTGCTGACCCAACGTCGGTTCATCTTCAACGATCAGTACGCGCATATCATCCCCTTTTTGTGGATTATTAAACAGGTTTTTAAGTTTCAAGACGATATGACGGTTTACTACAAATACCAAGCAATCTTGCGCGGCGATATTATCTTTGGCGAATTATGTCCCCTGTTTTGGCATCGACATCGACAAATATTACGCGGTCCTTATCAATGAATTTTAGCCGGTATACCTGTGCTACTGAATCATATTCAGGCCCAAGATACTGCATACCGCGCATACGGGGCAGGATGGCGGCTTCGATTTGACGCAACGATTTTACCTTGCCTTCTTCAACATCTTGCCGTGCATTGCCCTGATCATCGCGCCGCGCTTCTATGGGTTGAAGCGCGGTCATGCTTATCAAGGCAGCGATATAGATTGATATTTTTCTGGTCATAATGGAACTTACTTAATCGTGATGCGTTGAACGCAATCTGAATGGCCCTGTAATGATACAGAAAGGTCGTCTTACTGAAAGCTATTTGATCATCTGATACGATATCGATAGCGTAACAGACGTGGTAATTTCACCTGCCGCAATCGGTGTGGATGTATCAGCGGCGGCGTCATTTGCCACAGCCATTGCTCGCTGCTCATACTTAGGCTCGCTTGCCCGTGATGATAACGTCTCGCCAACGGATTCAACGCGAACACTGGTATAGCCAGCCTTCTGCGCGTGATACATCGCAATTGCATTGGCTTTTGTCCACGCCGTATCACGTGCCGCTGCATTCGATTTGCTGTCATCATCCAGCGAAAAATTCGGTCCTTCAAATTCGGTCGCGCCGCCCGATGCCAGCATATCGAGCATATCGCCCAGCCTATTCATATCGCGCAGTTTGACGGTCACAGTATTGCGAACCATATACCCCTTAAATCTGTTTTTACCCGATGGAACGTAGGTATATTCTTTTGACAAGGATATCGCGCTGGTTTGCACGTCTTTCTCGGCGATGCCTTGCGCCTTCAATCCTGCGACGACCTTTTGCATTTTGTCATTGTTTAACCGGATGGCATCGCGGGCCTTTAACGACAGCGTTTCAACGCCTGTAGTGAACGATGCAATATCAGGAGCAGAGGTTACTTCGCCCGTTACCGATAAATCAACCGTAGGCCCCACATTGTTATTAACTTTAACATTCAACACATCGCCGCGCTGCGCCATTGCGCTGCCAGAGAGTGTGCCAGACATCACAACGGTGCTGGCCAGAATTGCGACCTTTAGTAGACTTTTCATTATCGTATCCCTCTTAGGTATGTGGCTCAGATAGCGTTTCTGCGCGCCCAGTCAATATAAGCCACTCGCAGCGCAAGCGTTACTGGCCCCGGCCGGCCGTCACCGATTACCGCACCGTCAATTTGAACCACGGGCAGGATGAGCGCGGTCGCCGCCGATACAAACGCCTCGGCTGAGTCCTGTGCTTCCTCCACTGTAAACGCGCGTTCCTCAACCTTGGCCACCACGCCGCCCGTAAGCTCAAGCAGCGCAGCACGGGTGATGCCGTGCAGGATATCACGGTTCAGATGATGCGTTACCAGCACGCCGTCTTTGGTCACGATATGCGCGTTTTGCGAAGTGCCCTCTGTTATCACGCCATCGCGCGTCATCCATGCATCATCACAGCCCAGCGCCTTTGCCTCCATCTTCATCATCGAAGCATACAGCAACTGCGTCGTTTTGATGTCCGCGCGCCCCCACCGTAAATCGGGTAGCACCGCAACCTTGATCCCCGTTTGCGCCGCTGGGTTGCCTTCCAATGCCACCGCTTGCGTAAAAGCAAACACCGTTGGCGGCGTGCCGGGCGCGGGCCAAAAAAAGCTACGATCGCCGGGGTTGCCGCGCGTAACCTGCCAATAAATCATGCCTTCGTTGAGGGCATTGCGCGTCACAAGCGCCCGGCAAATCGCCTCCCACGCCGCTGCACTCGGCGCGCCCGCAATCTTCATTTCACCAAGCGAACGGTCAAGCCGCGTCATGTGCCCCGCAAAATCAACGAGCTTACCGTCCATTACCGACACCACCTCATACACCGCATCAGCATACATAAACCCCCGGTCAAACACCGAAACCTGCGCCTTGTTTTCAGGAATATATTCCCCGTTCAAATATACTGTGCGCATTGCCGTTCCTTAGCTTATATTACTGTGAGTAACTTGTGTACTTTACTGCTTAATAAGTATTTCACGCAAAGTTCGCAGAGTACGCAAAGTTTTTAGTAGTTATTTACAACTCTTTTTATGCCATCTTTTAGAGACAGGCCGCCAAAATTGATTAGCAATCCAACTGGCTGGTTCATCAAACGCAAGTAAGTTAATAACTGTTTCGCATGCAGAGGGTTAATGTGTTCCACTGACTTTATTTCTACGACCAAACGTTTATCAATAAATAAATCAAGTTTGAAGGCGTTAGAGAAATTCGTACCCTCAAATTCGATGTTAACAGGCGCCTGCCGCTCAATCTGATAGCCCATTTCAAACAGCTTGCCTGCCAAAACCGTTTCATAAACAGTTTCAAATAATCCAGGACCAAGCGCAGTATGTACGCGCATCGATAAAGCGATGACGTCTTTGGTAATATCATCAATCGATTTCATGGATACCCTTTGCGAACTTTGCGAACTTTGCGTGAAATAAGTTTAAGCATTATTTGTTTCCGATATACATTTTTTGCAGTGCTATATGCATTATTGTATGGCTTATTCTTATCAAGAAATATTTCACGCAAAGTTCGCAAGGTACGCAGAGTTTTAGCGATTATTTACAACTCATTTTATTCCCTTTTTTAAAAGTCGCTATCCAAATTCATTAGAAAGCCAACGAGTTGGTAAAATCATATCCTTTGCGAACTCTGCGAACTTTGCGTGAAATAAATTTAAGCATTATTTGTCTCCGTTATACATTTTTTGCTGTGCTTTATGCATTATTGTATGGCTTATTCTTATCAAGAAATATTTCACGCAAGGTTCGCAAGGTACGCAGAGTTTTAGCGATTATTTACAGCTCTTTTTATTCCCTTTTTTAAGGGTCGATATCCAAACTCATTATTAGGCCAACGAGTTGGTACAATCATATCCTTTGCGAACTCTGCGTGAAATAATATTAAGGGGCAAGAAAGTTACTAAAACAAATTCTGAGTGATGGCGGGGATCGCCCTAACGGCCGTGCTTGCAATCCTGCTGCCATCCCCCTATCCGCCGCACTCATGGCATCTCCCCCAATACTCTCGTACGAAAAACTTGGCCTTCAGCAAGGCAGCGGCTGGTTATTTCAGGATCTGGATATCCACATCGGCCCGCGTGACCGCCTCGCGCTGATCGGGCGCAATGGTGCGGGCAAGACAACGTTGATGAAATTGGTCGCAGGGTTGATGGAATCCGACAAGGGCAAACGCACGATACAGCCGGGCACGAATATCATCATGCTGGATCAGGACCCCGATGTTGCCGCGTATAAAACGCTGCTTGATTTTGCCATGCACGCCGATCCCTCGCAAAGTGGTCATCCGCCGCCCGAATATGAAGTGCAGGCCATTGCAGATCAGCTGGGTATTGACCTGTCGCGCGATGCCGCGACCGCCAGCGGGGGCGAGCGCCGCCGTGCCGCGATCTGCCGCGCGCTGGCCAGTGAGCCGGACCTGCTGCTGCTCGATGAGCCGACCAACCACCTTGATCTGCATGCGATTGAATGGCTCGAAGAATGGCTAACCCGGTACCGCGGCGCATTCATGGTAATCAGCCACGACCGCACGTTTCTTACGCGCCTAACCCGGCAAACATACTGGATGGACCGCGGCCTGCTGCGCCGTAGCGAGATCGGTTTTGGCGGATATGATGCGTGGACCGAGCAGGTGTATGCCGAGGATGCGCGCAACGCATCGCGCATGGACGCCAAGCTGAAGATCGAAGAGCATTGGAAAGAACGCGGTGTCACGGCGCGGCGCAAACGCAACCAAGGCCGCCTAACCAAATTGTATGAAATGCGCGCCGCACGCGCCGCAATGCAAGGGCCGCAGGGCACCGCGAAGCTGGCCGCCAGCAGCGACGATAGCAAGACCAAGACCGTGATCCACGCCGATGGTGTGAACAAAAGCTTTGGGACGCGCGATATTATCAAGGACTTTACCCTTCGTATTCAGCGCGGCGACCGCATTGGTATCGTGGGCGCAAACGGTACGGGTAAGACCACGTTGATCCGGATGCTGACCGGAGAGACTAAGCCAGATACGGGCAAAGTGACGCTGTCGCCCACGCTAACAGGAATAGTGATTGATCAGCAACGCAAGCTGCTAACCCCCGAAAAGCGCGTGCGCGATGTGCTGGCCGATGGCGGCGATTGGGTTGATGTGCGCGGCGTGCGTAAACATGTGCAGGGATATTTGAAGGAATTTCTGTTCGACCCTAGCCTGATTGAGGCAAAGATAGGCACGCTGTCGGGCGGCGAACAATCGCGGATATTGCTGGCCCGCGAATTTGCCAGAGAGGCTAATTTGCTCGTACTTGACGAACCAACAAATGACCTTGATCTGGAAACGCTTGATCTGTTGCAAGAGGTTATCTCCGATTATGACGGCACGGTTCTGATCGTCAGCCATGACCGCGATTTTCTGGACCGTACCGTCAACCTGACCCTTGGCCTCACAGGCAGCGGCAATGTAGATATTATCGTGGGCGGTTACGCCGATTGGGTGGCAAAACGTGACCGCCCCGATACCCGCAATACCAGCAGTAAACAGGGAAAGTTCACAGTTCAAACCACTCCCAAAACGGCGCCTGCCAAACCCGTAAAGCTGTCTTACAAGGATCAGCGCGATTACGAAATCCTGCCTGTTCGCATTACGGAAATTGAAGCCGCAATTTCTAAGGCAGAGGCCGAAATGTCCGACCCTGCGTTGTATGTAAAAAATCCCAAACGTTTTGATGCGTTGAACCGGCAAATTTCGGCGGCACAAAACGAAAAAACCGTCGCCGAAGAACGTTGGTTGGCGCTTGCAATGCAGCTGGAAAAATAATGCAGGTTGAGGGATAAGCCGAAAACTAAGCCAAAACACACGGTTTTCTGCCCAAGTTGATAGTGTAGTGCAAAAATATATCACAGCCCAGGATAGCGATCTGGCAGCTGATAATATTCCGCCAACCTATCGAGCGCAATCCGTAGCACTAGCTTGCCTGAACGCGCTGGCCACCCCATACCACGTTCTGCGGCCGGCATAGCTTCGCCAGCGCAAATAATACGCCACGCGATATCAGATAGGTCTTTACCAAGCACCTCTATCGCTTCATCAAAGCGGTCTTTGGCACGCAGCGCTCTTTCGCTGCATTGATAAAGCGCAGGCGCAGCCCGGCGCTGCTTACGATTTGGCGTTTCGCCCCAATGCATTGTTATTCGCGGGCCAAGAGCCGCGTCCTCATACTCCCTACGCAGTTTTTCGCCTGCAATAAATTGCATATTGGTGATGTGTCCGCGGGCATGCAGCCAAGAAAGCGGCGATTCAGCTTGGTTAACTGTAACGCTGCGAATCATGCGCTTAGTTTTGTGATCTTCAGTGATGCTCTGTTCCACCAATGGGCGCGGATCGGAATGAAGTGGCTTAGCCTTAGGCTTAGTTGACTTGCGGGGCATAAATTTTCCTTATGTGTGTAATAGTGGTAAACGTTCTTGCCATTTGGCGAATAGTGTAGGAAAGAAGAAACCTATTTGGTTTATAGGAAAAACTATGTTTAGTAGAATTCGTGATGTTCGCCGCCAAAAGGGTATGACGCTTGCCGATGTCGCGGAGCGTTGTACGCCGCCGACAACCGCACAAACCGTTGGCCGATTAGAAACAGGTACGCGCACACTCTCGATCGATTGGCTGAACAAGATCGCAGGTGCGCTGGGCGTAGACAGCAGCGAACTTGTGCAAATGCCAAATCAATCCGAGCTACCCATAGCCGCCATCCTGAGCGCAGACGGGGCAAAAGCCCCAAGCAAAGCAGAGAAAATCGTGCTGCCCAACATTGGCGGCGATATGATCGGTATGCGCGTTGCGGCAAGCACGGGCGAATACAGGCGCGGCGATGAATTATGGATGGAGCGGTTAGATCCAGAGCATTTTGCCGATGCGCTGAACCAAGATGTACTCGTTCCGCGTCCCGCCGGACGCTTTCTGTTCGCTCGGTTGTTGGGCCGAGAGGCAGGCAAGCTGCACCTGCTACCGCTGGAATCGGGTGCGCGGCAACAAGTGGTTAGCGATCCTGTGTGGATTGCACGGCCCGTGCGATTGATGCGCAAACTGTAACTCCGTCATCATGCGCATCCTGACTTTATCCACGTTGTTTCCCAATAGCGCGCAGCCCAATTTTGGCATATTTGTTGAGCGGCAAACCGCGGCTCTTGCGGGGCGGGCGGGCATGGATGTGACCGTGATCAATCCTATCGGTATCCCGCCATGGCCGCTTAGCCGCTCTGCCCGATATGCTGATATCCGCGCTCTGCCCTTAAACGAAAACGGCTACGAACTTTGGCGCGGTCTTAATGTATATCGCCCGCGCTTTATGTTGATCCCAAAGTTTGGCGGACCTTATAATCCGGCCATGATTGCACGCGCCGTTCTGCCCCTGGCACGCAAACTGCACGCCGAAGTGCCGTTTGATCTCATCGATGCCGAGTTTTTTTATCCTGACGGTCCTGCCGCCATGCGGATCGCGCATGTGCTTGGCATTCCGTTCACGATCAAAGCGCGCGGCGCAGACATCCATCACTGGGGTGCGGCAAAGGGATGCGCGCCGCAACTGACCGAAGCTGCAGATATAGCCGCCGGAATGCTGGCCGTATCGGCTGCGTTAAAGGCCGATATGGCGGCGCTGGGCATGGATGCCGCCAAGATCATAGTGCATTATACCGGCCTTGATCAAAGCCGCTTTACCCCGCGTGACAGAGCGGCGGAAAAGGCAAAAATTGGTATAAGTGGCCCTGTGATATTATGCGTCGGCGCGCTCATCCCGCGCAAGAACCAAGCATTATTGATCAGTGCTTTGCCCGATTTGCCCGGCGCAACTTTGCTGCTGGCAGGGCAAGGACCGAGCGAGAATGATTACCGCATGCTTGCCCGGCAATTGGGCGTTCAGGACCGCGTGCGGTTTATGGGCAATGTGCCGCATGATGATCTGCCCGCATTGTTTACCGCCGCTGACGTCATGGCGCTGGTTTCCCAAAGCGAAGGGCTCGCCAATGCATGGGTTGAGGCGCTGGCCTGCGGCACGCCCATCGTGGCCAGCGATGTGGGCGGCGCGCCGGAGCTTATCCGCGGCGCCGACGCAGGCCGCATAGTAGAAACGCACGTGCCCGCCATTACCGCCGCGATCCAAGAGCTAATCCATAATCCCATTCCACAGGAACGCGTTGCAGCGCAAATCGCCCAGTTCTCATGGGCCGCCAATGCCGAAGCACTCGAAGCTTTTTTTGGGCGGATGGTCTCGCAGGGATGAGGCGCAGGTTGAGTATATTTAGCAGCTTAATCACAAAGAAAGCTGAGCTGCAATTTTACGCATATTATCAATGAAACGTTCTCGCTCATTCTCATCAATGCACATCAACATATCCTGGCAGTTTTTAAGGTTACGGGCATGTAATTGTTGCCGAAACTCTCCACCTTCCCTCGTTAGTGTCAGAGCAATGGCTCGCCCTTTCAATACAGCCGTATTACGCTGCAACAGCCCCCGTTTGTGCAGGCGATCAACAACTGATTGCATTGTTGTGGCGCTAACACTCAGATAAACGGCTACATCCTTGGCAACTGCTCCTGCATGGCGATGGATGTAAGACAGTGTTTCAAGGTCAAGAGCATTGAAGGGTGAAGAGCCGAGAGAGGATGACAAGCGCCGCTCATCAATCGTGAGGACACGCATTAATGCGCTAATTGATACGTCTAGCTGTCGCGCTTGATCCAACTTATCTACCTTATTACGTATATCGTATTTACTAACTACGAAGTTCGTAATATAGTATGGATACGGTTTAATTGGCAAGCCTTTGCGTGGGAGATCATAAATGATACAAACAAAATATTATTTGTTTACTGGAGCAACATCTGGCCTTGGAATAGAAGCCGCCGCTCAGCTTGCTAAAGCCGATAAAAACAGCGTTGTTATTGCAGGAGTGCGAAATCCCGAAAAAGTTGATGCCTTGCGTAGCGCCATTCCAAGTGCACAATTAATCGTTCTGAAGCTTGACACATCGGCGCTCACATCTGTCAAATTGTTCGCTGATGAAGTGCGGCGCGTGCTTGCAGGCGCAAGGCTTTCTGGCATAGCATTAAATGCAGGCGTCCAAATCGTAAGCGGTACGAGATACTCCGAGGATGGATTTGAACTTACGTTTGCGACAAATGTGCTCGGGCATATCGTACTATTCCAATATTTAGAGGATGTTTTACATCCTTCAGCCATAATTGTATCCACAGCGAGCGGAACCCATGACAAAGACCATAAATTGGCAAGGCCTTACAAATTCTATGGAGGCTATTTCCCGTCCGCCGATGACGTAGCAGCCGGAAATGTTTCAAGCAGCACAGATAGCGCCCAACTGGGTAGAGATAGATATGCGACATCTAAACTTTGCAACATCCTTTTTACCTACGCGATGGCGCGCAAATACGCAAAAGCCGGACCACGCTCTATCGCTTTCGATCCAGGCTTGATGCCCGGAACAGAGCTGGCACGCGATCAACCTGCCGCACTGCGCTTTGCTTGGAAAAATATTCTGCCGGCCGCGGCAAGGATGATTGATGGCGCAAGTACAACAAAGCGATCTGGCGAAATTCTGTCCCGGTTGCTACTTGCCACATTAGTCCCAAGTGGAAATAGCATTCGAGGAAATGGAGTTCACATAGAGTTTACTGGAAAAGAAATTCAATCGTCTAAGCTGTCCTATGATGAAAAAATCCAAGATGCTCTGATAGAATGGGTTAGCAGGCGTAAATTATTATAGGACACAAAACATCGTCGGTTTCCTTTACATTGCACGTCTCGGTTAACCTTAATACCCGCGCTTATGCTGGGTTGGCATGATGGTTGCTGCGCCGTTAACACATGAAAAAGCTATTCAAAAAACTAAAGCGTCTTTTCCAGATAAAAACCAAATTAGAGGTTTTTCTTATCACCTATCCCTTGGCACTGGGCGCGATCAAGCGAGGGCAGGAATATATGGTGCAGTATCCCGGAAAAACCGGGTGGTTATTTCTGGCATTAACCACAGGCGCGGTGTTTATGGCCTCTTCCAAAATGCTGCAAGCTGTCGAATACGACGAAGCGATTGGGGTAGAATAGCCATCTGTGTGAAAGAAAGGTCCGCAGGATTCTGTTGCCCGGCTCCTGCGGAGGCCGCTGTAACTATTCTGTTGCCCGGCCAGTCCAGCCGCGTTCTGTTAGCTTAATTTAGGACCGTGAGGCCCATAGAATTACGCTGCGAGAGCAAGTGCTTCGTTATCGTTTGCACCTATTGGTTGTGAACCATTTCACGGCTTATTCATGCCGGGCAAAAACAATGTCTTTGAACACACGTCGATCCTAGTTCAGCCCCGTCAATACGCCCGCTAAATACGAAATTTTCCGCAAAACGAGCATTTTGGTGGAGCTGCCGGGTACCGCCCCCGGGTCCGCTGTATCTATTACACACCATCATTTATCACCATAGTCCGGCGAACCAGACAGTTCCTATATAGAGGCTAATTTCTGAATAGGAAGTGAAGACGTGAATCTATCAATTGCGGCTGTAGCGTCCCCTGCCCTCAAACCCGATCAGCGCATCGCCTGCAACCTCAAGCCGCATTTCAGTAAACGGCGCATCTGCATCGTCGTTTAAGTTGATAATTGCCATACCATCGGTTGTTGCAGGGACTGGGAAAGTATACGACGGCGGGACTGCCCCTTCTATGGCCATAATGGTTACAGACGTAAACGGATCGTCTTTGATACGCGGTGCCCATGCATTGCCCCCGCGCTCGGTTAATGCCTCAATTTGCTTACCGCTTTTATAACCAAAACGGACCCTGACGTCATGATATCGCGTATCGGTTTGTGCATTTTGCACACTTACAATCATACCGCGGATCCATTTTGATGGGTCCAGATCACTGGGTTTGATAGGTGCCATTTCTAAACTGCATTCTTTGGGTAATACTGGCTCTATGCGCGATTTTGCAGGCAGCCTTGCGTCACTGCGTGCTTGCGCCGCGATATTATAAGCCAGCCGCCACGCAAGCCGCGCATCACGCGCTACTCTGTTCGTCGCATTGCCTAAGCCGCTGTTTTTCATGGCATAGCCAGCCGCCACCTCGTAATCCGCCCGCGCTTTATCTTCTGCCAGCGCCGTTTGCTTTGCTTTCGAGGTGAGCTGCTTGCTCGCCGCTTTATTCGGCGGAGACATGGCCGAATCTATAAATGGCTCTGCGCCGTCATCACTCAGAAATTTACAGCGTAGCGGCACGGCATAATTACGCGCATCCATTGCTATTTCCTGCACATAACTCTCTGCATATTCATCCCACGGACGCAGTGCACTTAGCGTTACCGGAGAGGCAGCATCTTTTTTGTCACGCGCTTTTAGGATGACATATTGCTTGTTGCCCTCGCCATTTTCGATGCTCCATTTGCCCTGACTAGTTTGATCCATGCTGCCGTACATAAGTATCCACTCATATGTACCATCTGGTTTCAACAGCAGTTCTGATCCGGTCTCCATGACGCCCGACAAGTAATAATGGCCGACAAAGCGCTTGTTCTGTTCGGCGGATTGCGCCGCGGCAGGCGCGCTTACGGCGAATAATATTGCTCCCATGATTACAGCGCGCATCGTTAAACCCTCTGCATATTGCGGCTTTCGGATGGAATGTGCACAACCAATCCGTCTAGCTCCTCGGTTAGCGTAATTTGACAGCTCAACCGGCTGGTCCGCCGTGCGCCGCTGGCCAGATCGAGCATATCCTCTTCGTCCTCGCTGGCCTTGGGTAGCTCTCCAAACCAATCCTTATCGATCACAACATGGCAAGTGGAACAGGACATCTGCCCTTCGCATGTGCCTTCTAGCGGTTGGCCCGCCCCCTGCGCGATATCCAGCAGGCAATCGCCCGGATTGGCATCCACCGTTTGCGTGGCCTCATTATTGGCGCTGATAAAATGGATTTTCATGCGATCTGCCTTTCTGCCGCTGCGTTGATCATATGCGCGGCTTCTTCCAATTCGTGCATGCTTGTGTACCGCCCCCACCCAAGCCGGACGGAGGATTTGGCCTGCGCATCAGACAGCCCGATCGCGCGCAGTACATGGCTGGTTCGGCCCGATCCGCTGGCGCACGCGCTACCCGCCGAAAACATCACCTCGCGGCATTCGGATATTAATCGCGCCGCATCCACGCCGTCACGGCGTATGTTGAGATTGCCTTTATACCGGCGGGCTGTGGAACCATTTATGGTCCACTCTGCAAATAATTCTAAGGCACGGTCCCATAACGCCTCAATATGCGCCGTGTCGGCCGCCATATGCCGCGCCGCCCATGCCGCCGCTGCACCAAAACCAGCACATAAAGCCGGGCTAAGCGTACCTGAGCGCAGGCCTTGTTCTTGCCCGCCGCCATGCGTCAGCGGAGTAAGTTTTATTCCATCACGCACCCATAATGCGCCAATACCCTTTGGCCCATAAATCTTGTGTGCCGATACCGCAATCATATCGGGGCCGGCGGGCAAAGGTATGCGGCCATAGGATTGCACCGCGTCACACAGCAATATGCCGCCTGCTTCATGCACAGCAGCGGCAATATCGGCGATGGGATGAATTACTCCGATCTCGTTATTAACGTGCATCGCGCAAACAAGTCCGGCATTTTTATTCGGGGAACTTTGCAAAACTCCGTCGTTATCCACTCCAAGCACATCACCGCCCAAATATTCCACGCAATCAAGCACAGCGGCGTGTTCGGTGGCAGGCGCGGACACTGGCAAGCCGCATCCCTTGATGGCCAAGTTAAGGGCCTCTGTCGCGCCCGATGTAAAGATTACGCGCCCGCCGGGCGGCAACAACCCAGCAACTTGATCCCGCGCAAATTCTACGGCGGCGGCGGCGGCGCGTCCGGCTTTGTGGGTGCTGTGCGGGTTGGCAAAGTTGTCTCTAAGCCAAGGCTCCGTTGCGGCAAACGCTTCAGGAGCGAGCGGCGTTGTGGATTGATAATCCAGATAAATCATGCCGCCTTGGCCCGCGCAAATTTGGCCCGCGCCGTTATTGCTCGCCATACGCCAACAAAGCGTTCTGACGAGGTATTACCAAGATAAAGGCTTGATTGCGTACTCATTCTGACCCTTATAGTTGCGAAAATACAACTTCTCTCTATATAGACATCATCCATCCTGCAAAGCACGAAGCGCATGCCTTGTTATTTTGCAGGCCACTTTTAGATTAGATTGACCAAATCCACATGCCAGCAATCGCAATTCCCGGTCCAGAGGGCCGCCTTGAAGCCCGCTTTTCTCCGCCGCCGCGCGCCCGCGCGCCCGTCGCGATGATCCTGCATCCGCATCCGCAATCGGGCGGTACGATGAATGATAGGATTACGCAGGCGCTATACAAAACATTCGTAAACCGCGGGTTTTGTGTGCTGCGCTTTAACTTTCGCAGCGTTGGCCGCAGCGAAGGTGAATTTGATAATGGCATAGGTGAGCTGTCCGATGCTGCTGCTGCGCTCGATTGGGTGCAAAGCTTTCATCCCGAAGCGTCGACAACATGGGTCGCAGGGTTTAGTTTTGGCGCGTGGATCAGCATGCAGTTGCTTATGCGCCGCCCCGAAGTGCGCGGATTTATTTCAATTGCTCCGCCTGCTAATATGTATGATTTCAGCTTTCTTGCGCCTTGCCCGTCGTCTGGAATTATTATCCAAGGCGCAGGGGATGAGATTGTATCGCCCAGTTCCACGCAAAAGCTGGTCGATAAATTGCGCACCCAGCGGCACATTACGGTGCATCATGATGAAATACCCCGCGCCAATCATTTCTTTGAAAACGAAATGGATATGTTGATGGCGTCTGTGGATAATTATCTGAATATGCGGCTGGATCCAAACTGTCCCATAAAGTAACTTTTCGGTACCATCGGTTGTAATTCCAAGATTTTACCTGCTGTCCTATGGACTCTTGTTACTATCTATCCAATCTAGTGCTTCCACCGAATCGCCGTGTCGCGGCATTCTGGTGGAATTACTAAATTACTTATTGAGGAGGAATTCAAATGGCAAACGTAGCAGATTATATCGAAGATGTACGCCGTTATGACGCAGGCGCAGATACCGATACCGTTGGCAAAATCGTTAAGCACCTTGGCATTGCGCTATCGTCAAAAGACTCGTCGCTTGTTTCGGTTAGCCAACCACAGGAATTAGACCGCGTTCGCACAAAATGGGGCGTTGGCAAACTGGGTCTTGATGACGCAGGATCAGCAGCGCTCGTTACAAAAGTAGGCGATGAAATGTCGGCTGACCGAAATAAACAGCGCGTGACGTTTTACTACCTGATGGCAAAGCATGCCAACAAGTTAGATATGCTGTAAATACAGAACACTAGTGATATTATCGGCGCGCTGATTTATAATGATCGCGCGCCAAATTTTCATCTATAATATTGCGCGGAGTTAATTCTGCACGGACGACGATGAATTATCAGCAAGGCTGTTTCCATTTTTATTTGGAACTGTCCATATCGCGATATTGATTATGATCACCCCCGCTGCAATCACCATTAACACAGCCTGCTTACCAACCCCGCTTTTGCGCCATTGCCTAAACGCACCGTACAGCAATAGCACGACGGTAAATGTGGCAGTGGATAATATGATATTCGTCATATGTGCCGTTTATACATGCAAATAACGCACCGCAATCGGATAAATTGGGCATGGTAATTTGTGCTTTGTTAGCCTAGCTATAAATACAGAAACGTTAGTTGTTATGTAACTCAGCCGAAAGGTTATGTCATTTGCGTATCGCCGTTGCCTCAGATCATGCTGCATTGGACATGAAGGCTATGCTCTGTGCGTATCTGCGCGGTCTCGGCCATGATGTGGATGACCTTGGCCCGAATGATGCTACCTCGGTTGATTATTCCGACTACGGATACAGGCTTGCTGAAGCTGTTGGGTCCGGCGCAGCAGACAAAGGCGTTGCGCTTTGCGGATCAGGTATTGGAATATCGATCGCAGTAAACCGTAATGCGGCGTGCCGCGCGGCACTGGTATCCGAACCATTGTCGGCTGCTCTTGCCCGTGAACATAATGATGCCAACGTAATTGCCATGGGCGCGCGCATGATTGGCACCGAAATGGCAAAGTCCTGCATCGACGCTTTCTTGTGTACCGAATTTGGCGGTGACCGCCATGCCCGCCGCGTTGACAAACTCTCGCATCCCTCTTCTTTTACACCGCCTTCTTTTACGCCGCCCTCTTTGATGAAAGTACCCGCATGAGCACGAACCCAGCCTCACTCTTTGATGTACAGCCCGATGGTTTTTTCACCCGCAATCTTGCCGAAACGGACGCAGAAGTATTTGCAGGCATATCGCAGGAGATGGAACGCGAGAAATTTCAGATTGAGCTGATCGCTTCTGAAAATATTGTGTCGCGCGCCGTGCTTGAGGCGCAAGGCAGCGTGTTTACCAACAAATATGCCGAAGGGTATCCCGGCAAGCGGTATTATCAGGGCTGCGCGCCTTCGGATGTTGTGGAAACATTGGCAATTGAACGCGCCAAGAAGTTGTTTAATTGCGGTTTTGCCAATGTACAGCCGCACAGCGGCGCGCAGGCGAACGGCGCTGTGATGCTCGCCATGACAAAGCCTGGTGACACGATATTGGGCATGAGCCTCGATGCAGGCGGGCATTTAACGCATGGAGCAAGAGCGGCGCAATCGGGCAAATGGTATAATGCCATCCAATACGGCGTACGGCGTGAAGATCATCTGATCGATTATGATGAAGTAGAGCGGCTTGCCAAAGAGCACCGTCCGACAATTATTATCGCAGGCGGGTCGGCGTATCCGCGCATCATCGATTTTGCCAAATTCCGCGCGATAGCCGATGAAGTGGGCGCGACGTTCATGGTTGATATGGCGCATTTTTCTGGATTAGTAGCAGGCGGCGTGCATCCTTCACCATTTCCGCATGCGCACATCGTAACAACAACAACGCACAAAACCCTTCGCGGGCCGCGCGGCGGCATGATCCTGACCAATGATGAGGCGCTAGCCAAAAAGATTAATTCGGCGGTATTCCCTGGATTGCAGGGCGGACCGTTAATGCATGTTATCGCAGCCAAAGCCGTTGCTTATGGCGAGGCGCTTCGCCCTGACTTTAAGCTATATGCACAGGCAGTGATCAATAATGCAAAAGCGCTTGCAGCAACCTTGAATGAGCGCGGAGCCAATCTGGTGTCGGGCGGAACCGATACGCATCTGGCGCTTGTAGACTTAACGCCGCTGGGCATTACTGGACGCGACGCCGATGAAGCGTTGGAACGCGCCGCCATTACCTGCAACAAAAATGGCATACCGTTTGATCCCCTGCCCCCTATGAAAACTAGCGGAATTCGTGTGGGTTCGCCTGCGGGTACAACGCGCGGTTTTGGACTGGCTGAATTCCGTGACATTGGCCATATGATCGCCGACGTTCTAGAAGGATTGCGCAATAAAGGCGAGCATGGTGACGCGGCCGTTGAAGCCGATGTTAAAGCGCGGGTGCGGTCATTATGCGAGCGCTTCCCAATCTACCCTTCTTGAAATCGGACGGATAATGGCGCATCTACCTGTAAAGGGAGAACCTAAAATGGCTCAGCATTGCAATACGTGCACACAAGAAGTTGCCGCTGGAACCAAGTTTTGTCCGCAATGCGGCGCAAAAACGCCTGAGCAATTGGCTGCCGAAAGTTTTACTTCGCAAGCAAAGCATTATGCAGGCGAAGCGGCCGATGAGCTATATGGCGCGGCAAAAGATGCTTTCAACACAACGCGTAATTTGGCAGACAAAGACACCGCCAAAAAAGTGGGAGCGGGCGCAGCGATCGGCGCGCTTGCCGGGATACCGATTGTCGGCTGGGCAGCAGGCGCAGCGATCGGCGCAGGCATTGTGGCATACCGAACGCTTAATAAGAAAAATTCGGATACCTAAATATTGCGCTGTCCCTTTTGTGCTCACGATAACAGTCAGGTAAAAGATAGCCGCCCTACCGAGGACGGTGCAGCCACGCGTAGGCGCCGTCAATGCGAAGGATGCGGCGCGCGCTTCACTACATTTGAACGTACGCAGCTGCGTGATATTATCGTAATCAAAAGCGAAAATCGCCGCGAGCCATTTGACCGCGTAAAACTGGAGCGGTCGATTAGCTTGGCATGCCGTAAACGCGGAGTTGATGCCGAACGCATCGATCAACTGGTGTCAAGCATACAGCGGCATGTGGAGACATCGGGCGACCCCGAAGTACCATCTGGCCGCGTTGGTGAGCTTGCTATGGACGGGCTAAAACACCTGGATACAGTCGCGTATATTCGGTTTGCCAGCGTATATAAAGATTTCACCGACGCGAAAGACTTTGAAGATTTTGCAGGTACCGTGGCTGAGGCTGCACAGAAATAACATGAATTAAATACCTCCGCTCATCCTGAGGAGGGGCTGAGCTTGCCGAAGATCCGTCTCGAAGGACACCGCTTTGTCATTTTACACTTACATGTTGAAATGTTCTGACAATAAATATTATGTTGGACATACCGATGATTTGGAGAAGCGCATTGCTCAACATGATCATGGGTTAATAACGGGCTACACGCAATCCCGCAGGCCCGACGTTTTGGTTTGGTCGGAATATTTTTCTTCGCGTGAGGATGCCTTTGCAGTGGAACGCCAGATAAAGGGCTGGTCACGGAGCAAGAAAGAGGCGTTGATCAATGGCGA
This sequence comes from Sphingomonadales bacterium, assembly GCA_043778865.1. Lineage (GTDB taxonomy): Bacteria > Pseudomonadota > Alphaproteobacteria > Sphingomonadales > Sphingomonadaceae > Sphingorhabdus_B. Next base: position 28,851 of record JAYWFI010000014.1, on the reverse strand, counting down.
TTGGGATATGATTAAAATGCTTGCTAGTCGTTCAAACGTCCTTCGAGATGGCGCAGCCGCTTCGGCAAGCTCAGCATCTGCGCCGCCTCAGGATGATCGGTATCTGGATAATAACATGGCCGCTTCCATCCCGCCCGCGCAGGCCCCCGTTATCATATTGGTTCGGCCGCAACTTGGCGAAAATATAGGCAAGGCAGCGCGCGCAATGCTCAACTTTGGACTTACCGAACTGCGGCTTGTTGCTCCGCGTGACGGCTGGCCCAATCCCAAAGCTGGGCCAAGTTCAGCAGGCGCAGATAGCGTTCTGGAACATGCGCAAGTTTATGAAACGCTGAATGATGCCATTGCAGACATAAACTATATTTATGCCACGACCGTGCGCAAACGCGGCGTGACCAAGCCTGTTTTAACGCCTGAGGCCGCAGCAAAAGAAATCCACTATAGTGCAGGACGCAGCGCAATCTTGTTCGGTATGGAGCGATCCGGACTTGCCGTGGATGAAGTGGCAACGGCGCAAACAATCATCACCGTTCCGATAAATCCAGACTTCAGTTCGCTAAATTTGGCACAAGCAGTAGTTTTAGTTGCCTATGAATGGTCAAAATACCAAAGCCTTGCCGTCCCTACTGCAGTAACAATCGATCCGCCGGCACCCCACGGCGAGTTTGAAGAAATGATAGCCGCATTTTTTGAAATTCTGGACAGGCGCGGATATTTTTATCCAGCCGAACGAACCGGGGTAACGCAAGGAACAATCCGTAACCTTATGACCAAGGCGCGCTGGAACTCCTTAGAATTGCGCACTTTTCGCGGAGTGCTTAGCGTGCTGAACAAAGGCAAGCGAGAAGGACGGGATTAGAAAGTCTCATATATATGAGATGTTTTGGGATTACATTTCATAAAAGCCGCAAAGGGAAAAAGATAAGAAGCAATATGCTGCCTGTAACAATTAGCTTTTAAAATGAACCGATCTCAGGTCTGACAAAACCGTATCCTTGCGCCTGTATTTATTTGGACGATCCCAATATAAAGCAACCGCGCTCTAATAATCGTCCTTTTTTCTTTTTCTCTTTGTGACTTTTATGAAGTGAAATAAGCACTACAGATCCATTTACATACTGAGAGTGGATATAAAGGTGAACAGGGATCTATTTAGTATTTACGCGCGCGGCGTCCCAATGCTTCATTTCATACGCTATAGAACTTTCCACCAATAGCTCCCAGAACGCGGCGATATCATCCTGCGGTAACCCGGCCTCTTTAGCCATAGATGCAGCATTGCCAATTACTTGTGCTTTGCGGGCTTCGTCGCGCACTTCATTTCTGCTCTGCTTTATACGTGCTGCGGCCTGCATGTAACCATAACGCTGTTGCATCATTGCTATTAATGCCGCATCCACTGCATCAACACCCACGCGTACCTGTGTCATGCTCGTGCACTGTTCGGGCGGTAAGATATTCGTTTCTACCATGAAGCGAGCATTAGGAAGCAGGCCGCAATATGTCGAGCCGATATTGCATTGCAGCGGTTGACTTATTCACAACATCCTTTCATAGGCATTGCTTCGCAATTGGCCCCGCACCCTCGGTGAAGCGGTGGCCGCGTTAGATTTTGGTTTAATCTATCGGTGCGGTTCCGGGGAAGTAAGATAAACGCAAATAAAAAAGGAGTCCTTTGGCCATGTCAAAGCGTACCGCATCCAAGTATAAACTCGACCGTCGCATGGGCGAAAACATTTGGGGTCGTCCCAAATCACCTATAAATAAACGTGAATATGGCCCCGGCCAACATGGACAGCGCCGTAAGGGTAAGCTTTCTGATTTCGGTATTCAACTGCGCGCCAAGCAAAAACTTAAGGGCTATTACGGCGACGTGACCGAGAAGCAATTTAAGCGCGCTTATTTTGAAGCATCACGGATGAAGGGCGATACAAGCCAAAACCTGATTGGATTGCTGGAACGCCGCCTTGATATGGTTGTGTACCGTGCCAAGTTTGTGCCTACAATTTTTGCGGCTCGCCAATTGGTAAGCCACGGTCACATTCGCGTAAACGGCATCAAGTGCAACATCGCCAGCCGTCAGATTGATGTGGGTGATGAAATTTCTCTGGGTAACAAGGCCAAAGAAATGGCGCTTGTAATCGAAGCACAGGGCCTCGCTGAACGCGATATTCCCGATTATGTTGCAACAGATGGCAATGCTAAAGTAACATTTGTGCGCATTCCTACGCTTGATGAAGTGCCTTATCCTGTTAAAATGGAACCAAATCTGATTGTTGAATTTTATTCGCGCTAAATTTTGTTCAAATACATTTTCTAAAAAGGGCGGTCAGTGTGGCCGCCTTTTTTTATGTCCGCTTGCAAGGCAATGCCGTGTCTGGCATTGCCGGTGTAACGACGAATTGGAGAGACAAAATGCGTCTTATATATCTAGCTATGATTCCTGCCCTTGCATGTAATATGAGCGTTCAAGCAAAAGTTGCAAAAACAGCATCACCAATGCCCGCAGTTACCGTTCCCAAGATGACCGATGCAACGATGAAAGAGGTTACCAAAACACTTTCGGCAGATGAATTTGAAGGGCGCGCGCCTGGATCACCGGGCGAAGAAAAAACGACTGCTTATCTGGTTGAGAAATTCAAGGCAGCAGGGCTTGTTCCGGGCGGTAAAGATGGCAGCTGGTTTCAAGATGTTCCTCTACTTGAGATTACCGCAAACAATGTCTCGCCGCTGACAATATTGAGCAAGGACGGCAAACAAACCACATTCAAATACGGCAATGATTTTGTGGCCGCCAGCTACCAAGAACAGCCCCGTATTGATATCAAAGACAGCGAGATTGTGTTTGTTGGTTACGGTATAAACGCGCCCGAAAAAGGATGGAACGATTACGCGGGCACAAACGTAAAAGGCAAAACTGTTCTGATCTTTGTCAATGACCCCGATTTTGGTACCGAAAGCTTAGTGGGCCTGTTTGGCGGTAAAGCGATGACGTATTATGGCAGATGGACGTATAAATTTGAGGAAGCCGCACGCCAAGGGGCTGCCGCTGCGCTGATTATCCACGACACGGCGCCTGCCGCTTATGGGTGGAATGTTGTAAACTCAAGCTGGACAGGTACGCAGTTTTTGGCGCAGTCACAAAACAAGGGCGCGGACCAGACCAAAGCAAATGGATGGGTACAAAAATCCGTTGCCAAATCAATGTTTGATGCCGCCGGGCAAGATATGGCAAAGCTATCCGCCGCAGCAAAAGTGAAAGGATTTAAGGCTGTTGACCTGGGCCTCAAAGCATCACTGAATTTCGACAACGATCTGGCGCGAAAAAATAGCAAAAATGTGATTGGATTATTGAAGGGCGCAAAACATCCCAATGAATATGTACTATATTCTGCGCATTGGGATCATTTGGGCCGATGTACTGCTGCGCCCGATGGCGACGATATCTGCAACGGTGCAGTAGATAATGCAACGGGATCGGCTGCATTGGTATCACTTGCAGAAACATTCAAGGCCGCCGGAACACCCGATCGCAGCGTCGTTTTCCTTGCGGTAACCGCCGAAGAATCTGGATTGCTGGGATCAAAATATTATGCGCAAAATCCAGTTTACCCGCTGGCTCAAACCGTAGGCGGCGTGAATATGGACGCATTTTCGATGGCTGGCCCTGCCAAAAATCTGACTGTAATTGGCCGGGGCAAATCACAGCTTGATGATTATTTGAATGCCGCTGCCAAAATTGAAGGCCGTACGCCAGCTAACGAACCAAACCCTGAAAAAGGGTTTTATTACAGGTCCGATCATTTCAGCTTTGCCAAATTGGGCGTGCCTATGGTCTATTTTGAAGGTGGCGATGATCTGGTTACCGGCGGCAAGCCCGCTGCGAAGGCTGCTGCAGAAGATTATGAAAAGAACCATTATCATAGTCCCAAAGACGAATATGACGAAAAATGGAATTGGACAGGTGTGATGGGCGATCTGCGCTTGTATTACCGCGTAGGCAGGATGCTTGCGATGACAAACGCTTGGCCCAATTGGAAGCAGGGCGATGAGTTTCGCGCCATTCGTGACAAAAGCCGCGCTGCGAAATAGGTCTAAAGCCGATGCCTCATATGCCTTATGTAATGCCCGCCGAATGGACGCCGCATGATGCGGTATGGATTGGCTTTCCAAGCCACGCGTCGCATTGGGGCGAACCATTTGCACAGGCGCAGCGCCAAATTGCGGCGTTTGCAGATGCTGTGCATGATAATGGCCGGGGCGAAACGGTATATCTTGTGGCGGGCAACAGCGAAGCCGCGTTGATGGCAGCCGAGATGGTCGGACGCGGAGTTCAGGTTATCCAGCGCCGCATCGGTGACATATGGCTGCGCGATACAGGATGTATCATTGTTGCTGGTGAAGCTGGTCTTATTGCCCGTAATTTTGGGTTCAATGGATGGGGCGGGCGGTTTAATTTTGATGGCGACCAAGATATCGGCGCGTTGCTTGCCGCAGAATCTGATCTTGAAATCACAGAGTGTGACTGGATACTCGAAGGCGGATCGATTGATGTTGACGGTGCAGGATTGGCGGTTACGACGTCGGATTGCTTGCTGAACCCAAATCGTAATCCTGATTTGGATAAAGCCGCGATAGAAATGCGGTTGGAACGAGACTTAGGGATATCGCGCATGCTATGGCTTGGTAACGGCCTATCCAACGATCATACCGATGGCCATGTTGATAATCTGGCCCGGTTTGTGGGGCCCAATCACTTGGTTATCCCCGCCGCCAATAACGCCAACGATCCCAATGCGGCCATATATTCCGATGCGCGCGGTCGTGCCGAAGCATTCGGTTGCAACGTTACGTCCCTGCCCTCTGCTGGATTGTTTGAACAAGGGGGCGCTGCGGTGCCTGCCAGTTATATGAACTTTTATATTGGCAACAGCGTGGTTGTCGTTCCCATATACGGCGCGCCAAATGATGATAAAGCTGTTGTAGCATTGGAGCAATTATTCCCTGGGCGGCGTGTAGTGGGGTTATACGCAGACGCAGTTTTAACAGGCGGAGGCAGTTTCCATTGTTCCAGCCAGCAAGTTCCCAGCAGATAGGACGCATCATGCAGAAATTAAAATTCATACTTGCCATAGCCGCAGTGATGGCTGCTCATCCTGCATTTGCCGCGCAGACTAAAACTCCTGCGCATAAACATAATGCGGCGGAAATGGCCGAACATAAAGCGCATCAGGCACGCCTTGCCGCCATTCTGAATGACCCTGCCCGCGCCGCCGACGCAAAACGCGATGTATACAGGCATCCAGCGCAAACCATAGAATTTTTCAGGATACATCCCGATCACGTTGTCGGCGAATATGCGCCAGGCGGGGAATGGTACACCCGCATATTGGGCCGTTACGTGAATGAGAATGGCCGTTTTAGCGGGCTATTTTTTGGAACAGGAAGCTACTTTGATGAAAAAACCAAAGAGGGCATTGCGGCAGGCATCACTAAATTCCCAGAAGATGTTGCCAAAGTAACCGGCCGTCCTGCAACGGATTACTCAGCATTTTCGCTCAGCAACATACCTGCTGCTGCTAAAGGAACTTATGACCGCATCCTTATCATGCGCATGATGCATAATATGATGGATTGGAACATCGCCAGTGCCGACATAAAAGCCATGCGCGAATTGTTAAAGCCAGATGGCATGATAGGTATCGAACAGCACCGCGCCAAACCCGGCGCGCCATATAGCTATGCGAACGGTAGCAACGGATACCTGCGCGAGGCCGACGTTATTAAATTGATGGAGATCAGCGGATTTACATTGATCGGCAAAAGCGAGATCAACGCAAACAAAAAAGATACCGCCAATTATCCGGATGGAGTTTGGACGCTTCCTCCGGCTCTTGCCTTAAAAGAAGTCGATAAAACAAAATACGAGAGCATCGGCGAATCTGACCGGATGACTTTGCTATTTCAGAAAAGGCCTTAATTTATGCGTATATTATTCCTTATTCCTTTGGCGGCGCTCTCTGGATGCGGGGGCGGCGGCGGCCATAATGACCGTGACCCGCGCGGCGTTGATCGTAACGAAACCCTCCTGAGCGTTAGCGCGACGGGCCAATCGGAAACGCGCCCTGATATGGCTACGTTTTCTGCTGGTCTCAGCACGATTCGCGCCGATGCAAAGCAAGCGACCGCCGGTAATGCCGAGGCAATGGACAAGCTTGTTGCGGCATTGGAAAAACAGGGTGTTGAAGAGAAAGACGTGCAAACGCAAAATGTTTCTGTGAACCGGCTAGATTGGGGGCCAAACAAAAATAAGTTTGAGGCGGTCAATCAAGTTAGCGTACGTGTGCGCAAAGTTGACAATGCCAGCGCCGCGATTGGCGCCGCAACTAGCGCAGGCGCAAACATCTTGTCGGGGCCGAACCTGTCGCAATCCGATCCTGAAAAAGGTAAGCTTTCGGGATACGGCGCGGCTTATAAGGCGGCACGCGCAAAAGCCGATGCCTATGCCGCCGCCGCCGGGATGAAGGTTTCAAGAATATTGACCATCCGTGATGGCGGCCAGAATATTCCTGTACCGCAAAATGATTATGCGACAGCCGAGGCTGCGGATGCGGCCGCGCCGGCTGCGGGACCTCCCATTCGCGCGGGCACCGATATCGAAACTGTCAATGTTACGATCGATTTTGCCTTGGAGAGCAAATGACCCGAAATATAACAGTCGCCGCGCTGCAATTGGCGCTTACTGGAAGCGAAGCTGAAAATATCGAAGCCGTATGCGATCTAGCGGAACAATCCGCGGCAGAAGGCGCACAAATTATATTACCGCCAGAGCTATTTTCTGGGCCATATTTTTGCAAAACGCAAATTGAAGCACATTTCGAACTGGCGCGTCCATTAGCTGATCATCCTTCTGTAAAGGCAATGAAAAAGCTGGCTAAAAAATTGGGCGTGGCAATACCGGCTAGCTTTTTTGAACGTGACGGGCCGCATTATTATAACTCGGCTGCAATGATTGATGCAGATGGTCAGATCATGGGTGTGTACCGCAAAAGCCATATTCCCGATGGCCCCGGATATCAGGAGAAATATTATTTCCGGCCAGGCAACACTGGCTTCAAGGTTTGGGATGTGTTTGGAGCGCGGATCGGTGTCGGTATATGCTGGGATCAATGGTATCCCGAATGCGCGCGCGCGATGGCATTGATGGGGGCGGAAATGCTATTATATCCCACTGCCATTGGCGCAGAGCCGCAGGACCACACGCTGGATACGCGGCGTATGTGGCGCCGCGCAATGGTAGGACATGCGGTTAGCAATTGTATGCCCGTTGTCGCTGCAAATCGCACCGGTAATGAAGGCGAACACGGCGCAGCGGCACAGCGATTTTATGGAACCAGCTTTATTACAAACGAATGGGGCGATATAGTTACGGAGCTGGATGACCAAGAAACCGGCATTATGGTCGCAACATTCGATCTGGATAAAGCGCGCATCCACCGTGCAAGTATGGGATTTTTTCGTGACCGCCGGCCCGAACTTTACGGACGTATAGCGCAGGATATTTGACCAAAGAGCATGGCAGCAGCAGGCTATCTTTACCTCATCGCATTGGGTTCAAACCAGCGACATGGGTCGCTTGGTAATCCTGCGCAGATACTAGAGCATGCCATGACTGCATTAGAAATGGCCGATATATCTGTATTCAGCCAATCGGGCATAATCAGCAGCCGTCCAGTTGGCCCATCAATGCGCAGCTATGCCAATGCCGCAGCGGTGGTTAGCACCTCGCTTTCGCCGCCAGAATTACTTGCACGGCTCAAACAACTTGAGGCGCACTTCGGGCGGCGGATTTCTGGCCAAAAATGGCGTGCACGCACACTGGATCTTGATATTATCTTGTGGTCGCATGGTATTTGGACGAGCCGTGCGCCCGCTCTCGCTATACCTCACGCAATGTGGAAAGAGCGACAATTCGTGCTAGTTCCAATATCGCAAATAGCTCCTGAGTGGCGTGATCCTATTAGCGGGCTAAAGATAAAACAATTATTACGCCGTTTTATGCATCCAAAGCCACTTGACCAGATAGCCTAGCGCTACTATTGAGTACAAATCATTTCGCTCAGCTCGGCCTGAACGCAGTGGGCCCTTAGCTCAGTTGGTAGAGCAGCTGACTTTTAATCAGCTTGTCGCTGGTTCGAACCCAGCAGGGCTCACCACTTACCCTACATTAAACGTACTCACAATAATCGCAAATAAGCTATTGTGTCACTTCCCATGACTCATGATTTATTGCTGCGCGCGCGGTAACAAAGTTATGGCGATCAATGAGCCAAGCGCCAATACCGCCGAGATTAGGAATGGTGCGCCAGGAAAATGTACCGGTGTTGCAGCGCTCGTAAAATGGGCCAAGACGTTGTTATAGACAATTTGCGCGAACAGAATAGAAAGCGCCGCTAAGCTGCCATTAAAACCTTGTAATTCGCCTTGCCGGTCCGGCGGCAATCGGCGTGACATCATGGCGTTTATAGATGGCATCGCCATTCCCTGAATGCCATTTGCCAAGATAAATACAAGGAGTGCATAGCCATTCGTGATCAGCGCATTCACAACAAATGCAAATACGCCGTAAGCCATTGAGATTTGCGCCGTCCGCCGCTCTCCATAACGCGCGACGACTTTGCCCAAAATAAAGGCTTGAAATACCACCATAGAAATACCGACTAAGGTCAGGGACAAGCCAACCATCTTTGTGCCCCACCCAAATTGTGCAGGCGCGTAATAAGACCATGCAGCGGGATAAACATTCACAGCGCTGAGCCACACAAAATAAATCCCGGCAATAGGCAGCAAGCTCTTTTGCTTACTTAGAGATACTATCGCACCCAAGGGATTGGCACGGTGCCATACAAAAGGACGGCGGCGTTCAGGGGCCATTGTTTCAGGGAATGTGAAATAACCATAAAGAAAGACCGCAAATGCCATAGCGCTGGCGACAAAGAAAGGCAGGCGCGTGCTGTAATCGCCCAGGAACCCGCCAAGAGCAGGGCCGAAGATAAAGCCTAAGCCAAAAGCGGCTCCAACTTTACCAAAACTTGCAGCACGATTTTCGGCGCTTGAGATATCTGCCATTGCCGCGTTGGCTGGACCAAAAATCGCGCCCAGCGCGCCGGCAATACCGCGCCCAACAAAGAGCCAAACCACAGACGGCGCGAGCCCCATCAAAACAAAATCAATCGCAAACCCGCTTAACGAAATCAGAAATACGGGACGCCTGCCGAAACGATCACCCAAATTGCCCATAGCGGGTCCCAACAAAAACTGGAATATCGCATATGTAGCGCCAATCCAGGCCCCCGTTTTGGTTGCTTGTGATAGTGACGTGCTCTCAAGCTGCTGTATTAGATGCGGTAACGCTGGAATGATGATACCGAAACCAGCCGAGCTGACGAACACAGCCATCAATACAAACCGCATAGCGCGTTTTTGGACCGCGGTGTCTGTGACCGTGCTTGCCGCGTTGTCTGCAATAAATTCATTTGCCATGTGCCGCTTGTGTCAGCGCGCTCAATATTTGTCTACGTCTTAGCCACGAAATGGTGTTTTTTCATTCAACCCAAGCGAATATGCGGCAAGCTTTTTTGCACGCGCGTACCGGCTTGCACATAATAGCGTAAAATATGATACCTCGCCGCCGAAACCACTTGCTATTAGTTTTGCTTTCAATAGTTGGAGCGCATCTAGTGTTCCGTTGTTTGATATCGCTGTATATCTAACACATTAAAGCAAGAAATTAATCCACGTTGGGAAATCATGGCCGCAAGAAAACCTCGCAGAACGCCCAAAACGCGAAATTTCTGGATTTTATGCGCGTTTTTGGTGCTTGCTTTTATCACAGGGGGAAGCTCGCGTTCCGAGGTGCAGTCTTTGCTTATATTGCGTCCTGTATCCGTACTGGTATGTTTTTATGCTGCATGGAATTTGCGTACTGAAGATTTGCGAAATCACAAATTTTTAGTGGGATTTGCAGCCGCATGCTTATTGTTGGCTATTGTTCACATCATTCCGCTGCCGCCCGCCATATGGCACACATTGCCGGGACGGGAGTTAATCGCACAAATCGATTACGAGGCTGGACTTGGAGAAGTATGGCGCCCCATTACTATGGACCCCGTGGGCGGATGGAACGCGCTATACTCTTTGTTTGTTCCTCTCGCTGTATTGCTATTGGGAATGAGCCTGAAACGTGAGGAACTAAACAGCTTACTTCCGGTCTTTATCGGCATAGGTGTAGTTACGGGCTTAGTGGGATTGATCCAGTCCGCATCTGGCACACAAAGCGCAGTAAACCTGTATAGCGTTAGTAACACAGGCAGCGCTGTTGGCTTATTTGCAAACCGCAATCACCAAGCAGTCTACCTTGCCGCAATGTTTCCAATGATCGCCGTATATGCATGCACTGGTATTAAGACGGCGGATCAAGCGCGGATAAAACTTTGGATTTCTATTGCGATAGGGCTGGTTTTAATACCATTGTTATTGGCGACAGGATCGCGTGCAGGCATTATAACGGGATTACTTGGATTACTATCTGCGCCAATACTTTACAGAGTACCCGCAACGTTGATTGCCGCAAAACGGAAGAATACGAAACGGCGATATTATTATATCATCGCTGCATTTGCTGCGCTGGGCATCGGCCTTTTATCCATATTATTTTCCCGTGCAGAGGCCGTTGACCGTCTGTTTGCCAGCGACATCGGCGATGACGAGCGCGCCAAGATTTTTAGCCCGGCCGCACAGATGGCTTGGGATTATTTCCCGTTTGGTTCTGGTATGGGCTCGTTTGCACCAGCTTTCAAAATTGGAGAGACCAATGCAACATTGTCGCCATCATATGTTAATCGCGCGCACAATGATTATCTCGAACTTTACATGACAGGCGGGTTACCCGCTGTCCTGTTAATAGGTATCGCGCTTATCGCATTGGCATTTACAGCATGGAGAATATGGCAAAGCCGTAAAGAGAACAGCCAATCCAAACTTATCGCACGCGCTGCGTTTGTTGTTTGCCTGATTTTTATTTTAGCAAGCGCAAGTGATTACCCGCTACGCATGCCAAGCCTGATGTGCTTTGCCGCGGTATTGGGGCTCTGGCTAAGCAATTTAGGTAGATCTGACAGCCTGCGTTCATAAACGTTACATGTGCCGCAATGCATTTAAGAGAAAAGTGGTGGATGTATTCGCTCTAGATTGCTAGCGATGTCCAAACTTTGGGATTCATTCATGAAATATTCCGTATTTATTTTATGTGCTGCACTGTCTGTCACCGGATGCGGCGGGAAATCGACGCTTGGCGGTTTAGATCCTGCATCACCTGAAGGGCAGAAGATTAGCGTTGTTGAAGGTTCCTCTTTACCTATGCCGCAGCGCATAGATCTGTTTGAGCAGAATCGTCCCTATCTTATTGGTCCTTTTGATAAGCTGGTGATCGATGTTTTTGGCATCGAAGAACTAAGTAAACGCGAAGTTCAAACGGATGCTGGCGGACGCATCTCGTTCCCGCTTGCTGGTATTATGGAAGCCGCAGGAAAAACACCTGCAGAATTGGAAAGCGAGATTGAGGCGCGTCTCCGTACAAAGTACGTGCGCAACCCTCAGGTTACCGTGAACCTTAAAGAAACCGTTAGTCAGGTTATTACGGTTGATGGCCAAGTTAAAGAACCCGGATTATACCCAGTTGTTGGCCGCATGACATTAATGCGGGCCGTGGCCACTGCGAAAGGCGCGTCCGAGTTTGCTAAGCTTGATGATGTAGTTATTTTCCGGACAGTCGGAGGCCAAAAAATGGCTGCGTTATATAATCTGAAAGCTATTCGGCGCGGCAATTATGAAGATCCTGAAGTATTTGCAAATGACGTCGTCGTTGTCGGCGATTCTTCAGCACGCCGTTTATTTAAGGATGCGGTGACATTGGGACCAAGCATACTTTCGCCCATCATAATATTGCTGCAGAGATTATAACATATTTAGCTTGCGGCTGAATTTACAGCAGCAATAACACAGTAACCAGATACGAAACGAACCTGATGCCTAAAGATATCTCAATAATGGACAATGCCCAGCAAGCTATCACTCCGCGCGCCGTCGGTGCGGAAGTCGCTCCGCCGATATTGCTGCAATATTGGCAAGTAGTATTGCGCTGGAAATGGATGATCCTTGGCATCATATTATCATGTCTTGCCATAGGTTTGGTTGTGACCTTGCTGATGACACCCAAATATCAAGCAACCGCACGTTTAGAGATTAGCAGATCACAGGCCAATGTCACAAAAGTTGACACGCTTGAATCGCCCGACACAGGCCGTGATTTAGAATTCTATCAAACGCAATACTCGCTACTTGCCGCACGGTCGCTAGCAGAGCGCGTAGCAAAATCCATGAACCTTGCCACAAACGATGTATTTTTTGAAGCGCATGGCGTTAAAATAGATGACAAGAGCGGCGTTTTTACAGGCGCCAGCGGCAAGCCTTTGTCCGTTAGTGACCGGCAAAAAAGAGAGCAAGCAGCGGTAGATTTGCTGCTTAAAAATATTAGCATTTCTCCTATTCGTACCTCAAGCCTTGTAGATGTGAGCTATACAAGCGCGTCGTCCAGCCTTTCTACGGATATTGCCAACCGGTGGACTGAGCAGTTTATTGCGCAAAGCATGGATCGCCGTTTTGCGACAACAGCCGAAGCGCGTAAGTTTCTCGAAGGGCGGCTTGCAGACTATAAAGGCAGGCTTGAAACTTCGGAACGTGATGCAGTGAACTATGCTTCGGAAAAAGGCATCGTCGCGCTGGGTACTACCAAATCTGCTGAGGGAAAAACCGAAATACAACGTACGTTGGCGTCGAGCGATCTTGAAGCACTAAACACTGCTTTATCGGTTGCTACTGCAGACCGTTATGCTGCAGAAAGCCGCGCGCGGCAACGTTCTGACAATGGATCAAGCAGCGAAGCACTCAGCAATACCGCAATTTCAAGCTTACGCCAAAAACGCGCCGAAGTAGCCGCCGAATATGCCAAGCTTATGGTGCAATTTGAACCCGGCTATCCCGCCGCGCGCGCGCTGTCTGAGCAAATAAAGGTTTTGGATTCCAGCATCTCGCGTGAAACAAGCCGCGTACAAAATAGCCGTTCATCCGATTATGGTGAAGCGATTGCACGTGAGGCTTCGTTAAAAGCAAAGGTACAATCGCTGAAAGCGGTTTTAGACACGCAGCAACGCAGCAACATTCAGTACAATATCTTTCAACGTGAAGCCGATACCAACCGGCAATTGTATGAAGGTTTGCTGCAACGTTACAAAGAAATCGGCGTTGCAGGCGTTGGCGCAAATAATATCTCGATCGTGGACACTGCAAAGATACCTGTAGCTCCTACATCTCCTAAGCCGTTGATTAATATGGCATTAGCATTGCTTGCGGGCCTTGGGCTTGCAGCGGCAGCGACATTTGCATTAGATCAGATCGACGAAGGCGTAAGAGAACCTGGCCAAATAAACCGTCTGCTACATGTGCCTCTGCTGGGCAGTGTGCCTGAGGTGGAAGATGAAGATACCTTGGAAACTATAAAAGATGCAAAGTCTGCATTGTCAGAGGCGTATTTAAGTATCCGTTCCAATCTAGCGTTTTCGACTGACCACGGCGTGCCGCGATCGATGATGGTAACCAGCACACGTGCAGCCGAAGGAAAATCAACCACCAGCTATGCACTTGCAACGGTATTGGGACGCACAGGAAAATCTGTTTTGATATTGGACGCTGACATGCGGTCGCCATCTGTGCATGAGTTTTTTGGCAAATCCAATGCAACTGGGCTTAGCAATTTTCTTGCCGGGGATAATGAATGGAAACAAATGATCCAGCAGACAGAGTTCAAAGGCCTGTCGATGCTTGCCGGCGGACCAATGCCACCAAGCGCTGCTGAATTGCTGAGCAGCGACCGAATGCTAATGCTGGTGCGTCAGCTTTTGGAGCATTTTGACCATGTGATTGTCGATGCCCCTCCGATATTAGGTCTTGCCGATGCGCCGCTACTTAGCCGCGCGGTTGAAGGCACTGTGTTTGTGGTTGAGGCAGAGGGTGTTCCCGTACGCGGCGTTAAAGCGGCATTGGAGCGTTTACATTCGGTGCACGCGCATATCCTTGGCGCGGTGCTGACCAAATTACATAAGCGTGATGCTGGATATGGCTATGGTTATGGCTACGGTTATGGCTATGGCGGTGACCAAAAAACTTCTGCTGCAAGCTAAGCATTTCCTGGTGAATATATAATGTCCGCAAAGAAAAATCCGTTCAACGCTATGAAATTTGCCAGTATAACCGCCTATTGCATGCTTGCGGCTACTTTGGCGTTTGCGGCTGGAAAAGATGCGTTGGGCAATATCACGGCTGACCTAAATGCAGCGATGACATATTCGGTGTCTCCCGGCCATCCTGAAGCAACCTTGGCAAAAGCACAGAGTTTAATAAATAGCGGCAAAAAGGGCGCAGATTTGAATGAGGCCGCGCGGTTTGCAAAAGCATCGCTTCGGGCACAAGCAATCAATCCTGCGGCATTAAATGTATTGGGATATACATTGTCAGAGGGCAAAATCACAAATATTGCCAGGGCCCGCAAAATTGAAACGCTCGCATATCGTACATCACGGCGTGATATAAACGTTATACGTTGGATGATTGCAGATGGAGAACGGCGCGGCGATCTACCTGCTATCCTGCGTTATTATGATAATGGAATGCGGCTGGGTCCAGAAGCACAGGAAATATTATTTCCACGATTAACGCTGGCAATGGGTATAACTGATTTTCATCCAATGTTCCGTCCGTATATAAAAAATAATGCGCCGTGGCTTGCTTCATTCCTGGGTTATAATGTCTACAACAGCAAAACGCCTGATAAGGTTGCAGAAGCCATAATGATGGCGGGTGGCTTGCCAAAAAACGATGAAAAATACCGAGGGCTTGAAGGTAGCCTGCTAAATACTCTGGTTGCCCAAAGCTTTCATAATACAGCCCAGCGATATTATATATCACTTGATAAGACCAAAGCCGTAAATCTCAGTAGCTTGGCTTTAACGCAAGATAACGTAAACCCTTTACGAGCGCCGATTACTTGGCAGCCCGTGAATACGGCCGCAGCAGGTGGTGATTTTTCGGCATCACCCATCAAAGGGAAAATGACCCTGCAAGGATTTGTCTTGCCCAGTGGAAACGGAAATATTGCAACTAAACTGCTTTATCTTACGCCCGGAAGCTATACATTCAAGGCATCGCGCGAGATACGTCTGACAGGCGAAAACGCTTTAGTTACTGTAAAACTTAATTGCTTATCGGTTAACAACACGCAAACAATCTGGAACGGCGATTTATTAAGCAATAAAGGCTATGAACCTATTTCAGTTCCAGCAAACTGCCCTGCTCAATCCTTTGTCATATGGCTAAGCGGCGGAGACGGGCAGAACGGTACCGAACTTTCCATTAGTGAAATGGCTATCACTCCCGCAAAATAGCTGTTTGATATGCAAACCGGATATTGAGTATACGCCATGACAACTTTAATCACCGGAGCCGCCGGATTTATTGGATATCATACAGCTCGTAAGCTTATTGAGGCTGGGCAAAGCGTCATCGGTTTGGATAGCCTTAACGATTATTACGATCCGCAGCTTAAACATGACCGGTTGGCAGAGCTAACCAAACTACAGGGCGATTTCCATTTTATCCGCGGTGATTTTGCTGATCATGAAACCTTGGATGCATCGCTGTTTGGCTTAGAGTTTCGCAATATTGTCCATTTAGGCGCACAAGCAGGCGTGCGGTATTCCATCGAAAATCCGCGTGCCTATGTGCAGGCAAATTTGGTGGGCCATCTTAATATACTGGAACTGGCCCGAACGCGCGATATCGAACACTTAGTTTATGCATCGTCATCGTCTGTGTATGGGCAAAATGCAAAGATACCATTTAGCGTTGATGACCGCGTGGATCACCCGGTATCACTATACGCAGCCACCAAGAAATCAGA
This sequence comes from Sphingomonadales bacterium, assembly GCA_043778865.1. GTDB lineage: Bacteria > Pseudomonadota > Alphaproteobacteria > Sphingomonadales > Sphingomonadaceae > Sphingorhabdus_B. The sequence goes on along the minus strand of JAYWFI010000014.1, from coordinate 12,779 downwards.
CGAACTAATCAGCGAAAGTTATGCGCATCTTTACCGTATTCCGATGACGGGACTGCGTTTTTTTACTGTATACGGCCCATGGGGTCGTCCCGATATGGCACCTTGGTTGTTTTCAGATGCTATCTTGTCTAACCGGCCTATCAAAGTGTTTAATCGTGGCAAGATGTTGCGTGATTTCACGTATATCGATGATATTGTCGCAGGTGTGTTGGCCACATTAAATGGACCTCCGCGTGATGATGGAACCGCAAAACCAGGTGGCAGCACTGCGCCGCATGCCATCTATAATATCGGCAACAACCAAGCCGAAGAGCTAGGCCGGTTTATCGAAGTGATCGAAGCGGCTTGCGGCAAACCTGCGATTAAAATCATGATGGATATGCAACCGGGCGATGTGCCTGCAACCTATGCGGATATTACCGATATTCAACGCGATCATGGCTATGCGCCAACTACGCCAATTGATATTGGCATTCCCGCATTCGTTGAATGGCTGCGTAACTACAAATTTCGCAATAATACCCAATAGATAATCCTCATAAGCTTGCCCGCGACATCGAACTTGCTTATGGCGAAAATACTTTAATTCTTTCGTATAGATTGGAACACGCATGAAAATCGCAATGATTGGCTCAGGGTATGTCGGGCTTGTGTCGGGCGCCTGCTTTGCTGATTTTGGCCATGAAGTTGTATGCGTTGACAAGGACGAAAGCAAAATTGCGCGTCTCAACGATAACATCATGCCGATCTACGAACCCGGACTTGATGCGCTGGTTAAAACGAATGCCGATGCAGGGCGGCTGACTTTTTCCACCGATCTTACCGCTTCTGTTAAGGGATGTGCCGTAGTATTTATTGCGGTTGGTACGCCGTCACGCCGCGGTGATGGACACGCCGATTTGAGCTATGTCTATGCAGCATCCGAAGAGATTGCGCATGCCATTGATGCAGGCACAGTTGTTGTTACAAAATCAACTGTACCTGTGGGAACCGGCGATGAAGTAGAGCGTATCATCGCAGAAGCTCGGCCCGATCTTGAATTTGCTGTGGTCTCTAACCCAGAGTTTTTGCGCGAGGGTGCCGCCATTGGGGATTTTAAGCGGCCCGACCGGATAATCGTGGGCAGCGATGCAGAGTGGGCGTGCGGCGTGATGCGGGCAGTATATCGCCCGCTGTTTCTGAACGAATCGCCTATACTATTCACGAGCAGGCGTTCTTCGGAGCTGATCAAATATGCCGCCAATGCATTTTTGGCGACCAAGATTACGTTCATTAATGAGATGGCTGATTTGTGCGAAAAGCTAGGTGCAAATGTTCAGGATGTATCGCGCGGCATTGGTCTTGATAACCGCATTGGATCAAAATTCCTGCACGCTGGCCCCGGGTACGGCGGCAGCTGCTTTCCAAAAGATACACTCGCGCTGCTGAAAACGGCTCAGGATAACGAGGTTTCGGTGCGTATTGTCTCTGCCGTAGTCGAGGCAAATGACATGCGTAAACGCGCGATGGGACGTAAAATTATAGCCGCAATGGGCGGCGATGCCCGCGGCAAAAAAGTCGCATTGCTCGGCCTTACCTTCAAACCAAATACCGACGATATGCGTGATGCGCCCGCTATCGCCATTGTGCAAACTTTGCTTGATGCCGGGGCCAGCGTTACCGCGCATGATCCAGAAGGCATGGCCGATGCCGCAATAATTATGCCTGATGTAACCATGGCAAACAGTGCATATGACGCCGCCGCCGGTGCAGACGCCGTCGCCATTGTTACCGAATGGGACGCATATCGCGCACTTGATCTTAAGAAACTACATGAGGTTATGACGGGTAAGATACTCGTTGATATGCGTAATATTTATCATGAGGCTGATGCGCAAGCTGCGGGATTTGAATATAGCAGCATTGGACGTTAACCGCTGAACTTAGCCGCTGAACATAGTTTAACTTTGTATCCGCCAAGCCATTTGTGCTTGCGGCGATTGCTTTGCGATTGCAGAGTAGAGCGACAATGACCGATAGGCTTACCCATCTCGACCGGCTAGAAGCCGAAAGCATCCACATTATGCGCGAGGTGGTGGCAGAGACCGAAAATCCGGTTATGCTATACAGCGTGGGTAAAGATAGCGCAGTCATGTTGCACTTAGCGCGCAAGGCGTTTTATCCCAGTCCTCCGCCCTTTCCGTTGCTGCATGTTGATACAACGTGGAAGTTTAAAGAAATGTACGCGATGCGTGACCGCATGGCGGCGCAGTATGGCATGGAACTGCTGGTCCATAAAAACCCCGAAGCCAACGAGCGCGGGATAAATCCATTCGATCATGGCGGGCTGCACACCGATATGTGGAAAACACAGGGCCTGAAACAAGCACTTGATCATTACAAATTTGACGCGGCATTTGGCGGCGCACGGCGCGATGAAGAAAAAAGCCGGGCCAAAGAGCGCGTGTTTAGTTTTCGGTCGGCTAATCACCGCTGGGATCCCAAAGATCAGCGGCCTGAGCTATGGAACTTGTATAACGCCAAAAAAGCAAACGGAGAAAGTATCCGTATCTTTCCAATCTCGAATTGGACCGAGCTTGATATCTGGCAATATATTCAGTTGAACAACATCCCAATCGTCCCGCTATATTTTGCGGCAATGCGGCCAACGGTTGTACGTGATGGCACATTGTTGATGGTGGATGATGATCGTTTTCCTCTTGCAGATGGCGAGGTTCCCGTGGAACGTTCGATCCGGTTTCGCACGTTGGGATGCTACCCGCTAACAGGCGCGGTTGAAAGTAAAGCGGAGACATTGTCACAGGTTATTCAAGAGATGCTGCTAACGGCCACTTCGGAACGCCAAGGCCGCGCGATTGATCATGACCAGAGCGCCAGTATGGAAAAGAAAAAGCAAGAGGGATATTTCTGATGACTTCCTCTTTTCAAGCTGACGCATTGATCGCCGCTGATATCGATGCGTATCTGGAACAGCATCAAAATAAATCGCTGCTTCGGTTTATAACATGCGGTTCAGTCGATGATGGAAAATCTACTTTAATCGGTAGGTTACTGTATGATTCTAAGATGATATTTGAAGATCAATTGGCCGCATTAGAAGCAGACAGCAAGCGCGTGGGCACGCAAGGCCAAGAGATTGATTTTGCATTATTGGTTGACGGTTTGGCGGCCGAGCGCGAGCAAGGCATAACCATCGATGTTGCCTACAGGTTTTTTGCGACCGAGAAACGCAAGTTCATCGTTGCCGACACGCCGGGGCATGAACAATATACCCGCAACATGGTAACGGGCGCATCAACCGCCGACCTTGCCGTCATACTGGTAGACGCACGTAAAGGGATCCTTACGCAAACCCGCCGCCATAGTTTTTTGGCGCATCTGATTGGCATTCGTAACATTGTGCTGGCTGTGAATAAGATGGACCTGACCGGGTATGACGAAGCGCGGTACAACGCGATCGTTAATGATTACGCCCGGTTTGCGCAAAGCATTGGAATTGAAACATTTACGCCAATACCGATATCTGGTTTCAAGGGTGATAATATCACTACACTATCGGAAAATACGAGGTGGTACCGGGGTGATAGCTTAATTAGGATCCTTGAGGATGTAGCGCTAAATACTGATGCTGACCGGCAGCAACCGGCGCGAATGCCAGTACAGTGGGTTAACCGGCCTAACCTTGATTTTCGGGGCTATTCTGGCCAGATTTCGAGCGGCACTATAAAGCCGGGCGATGCGGTGCGCGTATTGCCGTCCGGCAAAACTTCTACAGTCCGCCGCATCGTGACCGCCGATGGCGATTTGGATCAAGCCGTCGCTGGACAATCAGTAACTCTCTGTTTTACAGACGAAATTGATTGTAGCCGTGGTGACGTCATAGCGTCCGCAGACAATCCGCCCGAGGTTGCAGACCAGTTTGAAGCGAATATTGTATGGATGTCCGACGATGCGTTAATTCCCGGCCGCGGATATTGGCTAAAGCTGGCAACACAGCTTGTTTCGGTAACAATACAAGAGCCTAAATATACTATAAATATCAATACTATGGAGCATATAGCTTCAAAGACATTAGAGCTTAATGCAATAGGCGTGGCAGAACTTACGACTGACAGGCCGCTGATATTTGAACCCTATGCAAATTCGCGTACATTGGGCGGATTTATACTGATTGATAAGATCAGCAATGCCACTGTTGCGGCAGGAATGTTGAACTTTTCACTCCGCCGTGCCCAAAATGTACATTGGCAAGCTCTCGACGTCAGCCGCGATGCGCACGCCAATCTGAAGAACCAAAAACCTGCTGTTATATGGCTCACGGGGCTTTCGGGATCGGGCAAGTCCACTATTGCCAACTTAGTAGAGAAGAAGCTGCACCGAATGAACCGCCACACATTTTTGCTTGATGGCGATAATGTACGGCATGGTCTGAACAAAGACTTGGGCTTTACAGAAGCAGACCGGATCGAAAATATCCGCCGCGTGGGCGAAGTTGCCAGGTTGATGGCAGATGCGGGCTTGATCGTAATAACTGCGTTTATCAGTCCCTTCCGGGCCGAACGTGAGACAGTTCGTGCAATGATGGCAAGCAGCGAATATATCGAAGTTTTCATCGACACACCGATCGCAGAGGCCGAGCGCCGCGATATAAAGGGGTTGTATAAGAAAGCGCGTGCAGGGCAGTTGAAAAATTTCACAGGTATCGATAGCCCCTATGAAGCTCCTACAAATCCTGAATTGCGGATTGATACCGCCGTCTTGACCGCAGAGCAGGCCGCCGATGCCATTATCGAACGGTTGCTAGCATGAGCGCCGCCGAAATAGACGCGCAGCTTGCGGCACGATTAGCGGGCGAAGCAGGCGCATTATTGCTCGAACTACAACGCAGTGGAACGGCGCAGGGTAAAGAATTAGGGCAAATCGGGGATAAGATCGCCAATACCCACTTGATGGAGGCCCTTCGCGCCGCACGACCAAATGACGCCATATTATCCGAAGAAGAAAGTGATACCGCCGAACGCCTAAACCATCGGCGCGTGTGGATTATTGACCCGCTGGATGGTACCCGCGAATATAGCGAGGGCCGCGAGGATTGGGCCGTTCACGTTGCGTTGTCGGTCGGCGGCATGGCGTCAGATGGCGCGGTTGCCCTGCCCCGTTTAGGCCTGATTTTGGGATCAGATGCGCCGCCTGAACTAAAATCCATAAACGTACCCCTTCGCATGGTGGTCAGCCGCACGCGGCCTGCGGCAGAAGCATTGGCTGTGGCAAAGATCCTTGGTGCACAGCTTATTCCGATGGGTTCGGCAGGCGCCAAAGCGATGGCGGTTGTGCGCGGAGAAGCCGATATCTACCTGCATACAGGCGGGCAATATGAATGGGACAATTGCGCCCCTGTCGCGGTGGCGCTGGCGGCGGGCTTACATTGCTCACGGGTTGACGGATCCCCGCTAAAATACAATAATACAGATACTTATCTGCCAGACCTCTTGATATGTAATAAAGAAATATTATGCGACGTCATGACGGCATTATCGGCGATTTGATCCAATGCCTGCTGCGTAAATACATTGAAATGTAGGACAATGCCTGCCAACCGAACTCAAAGATTGGATAACGCAATAATATGAGGCAGAAAAGGTAGGCTATAATTTTGCACTACACTATCAACTTGCGCAGAAAACCTAGGGTTTATGAAAGTACTGTTACCGCCAAATATGCTGAATTTTTTAGAATGCTGCGTTGCAACATCGGTCACACTCGGCTACGCGCGCTCACATGCTAAATATTTCTGGAATTACCGTTCGGCTTGGCGGCCGTCTTATCCTTGATCGTGCGACGGCGGCGCTCCCCACGGGCAGCCGTGTTGGTCTTATTGGCCGCAATGGCGCAGGCAAAACGACGCTAATGAAAGTCATCGCAGGAATGGGCGAGCAAGATGATGGCAGCATCGAAATGGCCCGTAGCGCGCGGATCGGTTACATTGCCCAAGAAGCACCATCGGGCACCACGACGCCGTTTGAAACGGTATTGGCCGCAGATACCGAACGCGCCGCGTTGCTGTTGGAGGAAGAAACGACTGACGATCACCACCGCATTTCCGATATCCACGAACGCCTGATTGCCATTGATGCGCACACCGCCCCTGCCCGCGCGTCACGTATATTGGTGGGGCTCGGCTTCGATGAAGATATGCAGCACCGCGCGCTGGATACCTATTCTGGCGGCTGGAAAATGCGGGTGGCACTCGCGGCGCTCTTATTTTCACAGCCCGACATATTGCTGCTTGATGAGCCATCGAACCATTTGGATTTAGAAGCAACGATGTGGCTGGAGAACTTCCTAAAAGGATATCGTGCAACCATGGTACTCATCAGCCATGAGCGCGACCTGCTGAACAATGTTGTCGACCATATCCTGCATCTGGAGGGCGGCAAAACGACACTGTATGTCGGCGGGTATAACGCGTTTGAACGGCAACGCGCCGAACGGCTTGCGCAACTGGCCGCCGCAAAAGCGGCGCAAGATGCACAACGCGATAAATTACAAGACTATATCGCGCGTAATTCAGCCCGCGCCTCAACTGCTAAGCAAGCGCAAAGCCGCGCCAAGGCGCTGGCCCGGATGCAGCCGATTGCAGCGATATCAGAAGACCCTACGCTATCGTTTGATTTCCCCAGCCCCGATGAACTGAAACCGCCGCTGGTAACGCTGGATATGGCGGCCGTGGGATATGAAGCAAACACGCCGATCCTAAACCGTCTGAACCTGCGTATTGACCCAGACGAGCGCATCGCTTTGCTTGGCCGCAACGGCAATGGCAAAACGACGCTGGCGCGCCTGTTGTCGGCGCAACTGCCCGCGATGGAGGGAGAGATAGCGGTATCCAGCAAAATGCGTGTGGGATATTTTACACAATATCAGGTTGAGGAACTGGACGGCCGCGACACGCCATTGGAACATATGACACGCCTAATGAAAGGTGCATCACCCGGCGCAGTGCGCGCGCAGCTTGGCCGTTTCGGATTTTCGGGCGCAAAGGCTACAACGCTTGTCGGCAAACTATCAGGCGGAGAACGCGCGCGGCTTGCACTCGCGCTAATTACGCGCGACGCGCCGCATATGTTGATCCTTGATGAACCGACCAATCACCTTGATGTCGATAGCAGGGAAGCGCTAGTTCAAGCGCTCAACGCTTATGAAGGCGCGGTGGTTATCGTCAGCCATGACCGGCATATGATTGAGCTAACCGCAGACCGCCTAGTGCTGGTGGACGGCGGCGAGGCGAACGAGTTTTCAGGTTCGTTGGATGATTATACCGACTTGATCCTGCGCGGTGCAGATAAGAGCGGCGGCAAATCCCCTGCCCCCAAACGGGATAAAAAAGAGGAACGCCGCGCTGCAGCTGCGCTGCGCGAGGCACAGAAGGACGCGCGTAAGGTGCTAACAACCATCGAAACTGAGATGACCAAGCTTACCGCGCGCCGTAGCGAACTTGATAGCGCGATGTTTGATCCCGCCACCGCCAAGGGCGATGATATCAAACGTACGATGAGCGAATTGTCCAAATTACGCGGTGAAATTGACAAACAGGTTGAGGCCGCCGAGGCCCGCTGGCTATCCGCCAGTGAAGTCATAGGCAACAACACTGCTGGATAAATTGGGTAATATAGGTCATGATGTGAATGGGGGTAACGTAACCAGACGAGAGTAACCTATGACTTTATCCAATATAAAATCCGCAATACTTGCATCTGCCGCCATCACATCTGGCATCATGATGCCGGGTTCATCGCATGCGCAATCGGTCCAAATCGCTGCATCGCCCGATCATCCGGTCATTACATTAAGCGTCAACGAAATCGTCCGCGCCCGCCCTGATCAAGCCGCAATCAGCTCCGGCGTACGTACCGTTGCCGCCACTGCAGTGGAAGCTATGGCGCAAAATGCACAGCAAATGACATCGCTTATTGCTGCCATAAAAGCCAAAGGCGTGAAAGCAGATGACATTCAAACCAGCGGAATTTCGCTGTCCCCCGAATATGATTACAACAATATACAGCCGGGCAAATCGCCTCGCTTTGTGGGCTATTCCGTATCCAATACCGTAAACGTCACAACAACAAATATCGATAAATTGGGTATATTATTGGATACCATGGTTGCGGCGGGCGGAAACCAAATACAGGGGCCGACCTTTTCGATTGTGGACAACTCAGCGCTCATCGCCAAAGCAACGCAGCAAGCCATAAAGCAAGCAGACACACGTGCGCAGCAGTATGCCGCAAATACAGGGTTTGCCCGTGCGCGGCTGCTTACACTTAGCGAGGTAAGTTCTTACAGCCGCGGCGAAAGCGAGATTGTGGTCACAGCCATGAAGTCTTCCGATGTCGCCGCCTCAACCCCCGTTAGCCCCGGCAGATTGGCCAACAGCGTTACCATCACTGCGCAATATGTGATGGAGAAGTAAGCCTCTACTCCGCCGCAACTGCAATATCAGGCTCGGCAAATACGAGCACGGGTTTACGTGCCGCAAGGGTTTCATCAAGGCGCCTGCGCGGTGCATAATGCGGCGCAGTTTTAAGCGTCTCATCCCCTGCCTTGCCGCGCTCTGCCACCGAACGAAGCGCTCCAATGAACTGATCAATCGTCGCCTTACTCTCGGTTTCAGTAGGCTCGATAAGCATCGCGCCGTGCACTACAAGTGGGAAATACACGGTCATCGGATGATAACCCTCATCAATCAAGCCCTTGGCAATATCCAACGTAGAAAAGCCCTCTGCCATATTGTCATCGCTAAACAATACCTCATGCATGCATGGTCCGGTATGCGCAAATGGTGCATCCATGGTACTTTCAAGACTGCGTAAGATGTAGTTTGCGTTTAGCACGGCATCCTCGGCAACTTGGCGCAGGCCATCTGCACCATGGCTCATGATGTAGCTTAACGCCCGCGTGAACATACCCATTTGCCCGTGGAACGCGACCATCCGGCCAAAATTTTGCGGATGCGCGGTTTCTGCCTCGGCCTCCTCAACCAAGTGCATCATTCCATCGGCGTTGCGGGTAACATAAGGGATCGGCGCAAATGGTGCCAGCGCCTCTGACAATACCACAGGGCCTGCGCCCGGGCCGCCGCCGCCATGCGGGGTAGAAAAGGTTTTGTGGACGTTAATATGCATCGCATCAACGCCAAGGTCGCCGGGACGAACCCGGCCCACAATCGCGTTAAAGTTTGCGCCGTCACAGTACACATATCCGCCCGCTGCATGAACCGCATCAGAAATCTGCTTCATATCGCGTTCAAACAACCCGCATGTGTTTGGATTGGTAATCATCACGCCGGCAACATCAGGACCAAGCCGCGCTTTTAAGGCTTCTAAATCAACGCGCCCCTCGCTAGTTGCAGGGATATTCTCAACTGCGAAGCCAGCAAATGCTGCGGTTGCAGGGTTGGTGCCGTGCGCACTTTCGGGCACAAGGAACACAGCGCGTTTTTCGCCGCGTGCCTCAAGCGCTGCCTTAATCGCCATCACACCGCACAGCTCGCCGTGGGCGCCAGCCTTTGGCGTCATTGCCACAGCATGCATTCCAGTAAGCGTGACCAGCCAATTCGCTAGCTCATGTATCACGGTTAACGCGCCCTGTACTGTTTCGATAGGTTGCATGGGGTGTACATCAAGGAAGCCCGGCATACGTGCGATTTTCTCGTTCAGCCGGGGGTTATGCTTCATGGTGCAGCTGCCAAGCGGAAAGAAACCCAGGTCAATCGCATAGTTCTGGCGCGACAGCCGAGTATAATGCCGGACCGTTTCGGGTTCTGATAGGCCGGGTAAACCAATGTCTCGGTTACGTTCCAACCCGCCAAGCCGCGAAGTTACTTGCGGAATTGGCGCAAGATCAACACCTGTTGTCTGCATCGTACCAATTTCAAAACTCAACGCTTCTTCGAGCATTAAAGCGCGATTACCTGTATATGTTGCCGGCGCGCTAGGGCTTGGTAACTTTGTTTCGGTCATTTCGGGTTTCCAGCCACTTTGATTGATCGTACTCATGCTAAAATCTCCTCAAGCGCTAATGCAAATGTCTCAATATCTTCCGGCGTCACAACTTCGGTTACGGCAACGACGAGACCGTTTTCAAGCGCCGATACGCCCGGGTAAAGCCGTCCAAGTGACACGCCGCCCAGCACCTGTTTTTCGGCCAAAGCGCGCACAACGGGCCTCGCTTCTTTGGGTAGTATGAGCGTGAACTCATTGAAAAAAGTATCGTTCATAATTCTAACGCCCGGTACTTTAGCCAATCGTTCTGCGGCTTGCACGGCGTACGCATGATTCAATGCAGCAAGATCGCGCAATCCTTTTTCACCAAGCAGCGTCATATGAACATTAAAGGCCAACGCACAAAGCCCTGAATTTGTGCAAATATTCGAGGTCGCTTTTTCGCGGCGGATATGTTGCTCACGCGTTGATAGCGTTAGCACGAAACCGCGCTTGCCCTCTGCGTCTACGGTCTCACCGCACAAACGGCCAGGCATTTGGCGAACGAATTTCGATTTGCAGGCAAACAGGCCCACATAAGGCCCGCCAAATTGCAGGCCTACGCCGAGCGATTGCCCTTCACCCACCACAATATCCGCCCCCATATCACCCGGTGCTTTAATCGCACCAAGCGCAACAGGCTCCGTCACAACGGCAATCAGCAGCGCGCCATGCTCATGCGCTTTTGCCGCGATTGCGGATAAATCCTGTATCCGGCCCAGAATATCAGGATATTGTACTACTACTGCGCTGGTTTCACTGTCGATTGCCGCAAGCAACCGCGCGCTGTCTGTTATTGCGGAAAGCTCAGGCGCTTGTGTGTGCAGGACGTCACCTGTATATTTCGCCATCGTTTTGGCAACATTAACGTAATGCGGATGTAGCCCGGATGACAACACCGCTTTTGCACGCTTAGTAACGCGGCTGGCCATGCTAATGGCTTCCCAGCATGCAGTTGAGCCATCGTACATTGAGGCATTTGCAACATCGCATCCGAACAACCGCGCAACCTGCGTCTGAAATTCAAACAACATCTGCAGCGTACCTTGTGCAATCTCTGGCTGATACGGGGTATATGCCGTCAAAAATTCACCGCGCTGGATGATATGATCAACGCTAGCAGGCACATGATGTTTATAGGCCCCTGCCCCCAAAAAGAACGGATGCGCCGATGCGGTCATATTCTGCGCCGATAGCTTGGCAAAATGGCGCTCTACTGCCATCTCACTCGCATGCATTGGCAGACCGCGGATCGGACCATCAAGCCGCGCTTCCATAGGAACATCGACAAATAAATCATCAATCGTTTTTGCACCAATAACGCCAAGCATGGCATTACGGTCATTTTGAGTTAGGGGTAAGTAACGCATTTAACATCCTTTTTGGGCAAGGTATTACTGCTTAGAACAAATCTGCAAATTTAGAGCGAGGCTACAAAAGTTTTATAGGCGGAATGATCCATCAACGCATCCAGCTGACTTAAATCAGACAAAGCAATCTTGAAAAACCAACCTTCGCCTTCAGGATCATTATTAACAAGGTCGGGCGCGCCTTCTAATGCAGCGTTACCTTCTATTACGGTACCTGAAACAGGCGCATACACATCGGATGCAGCCTTTACAGATTCAACCACAGCCGCATCTCCGCCTTTAGTAAGCGTTGCACCAGCACTGGGAACCTCCGCAAAAACGATATCTCCCAACTGCTCTTGGGCATAATCGGTAATGCCAACAATAGCAGTATCACCTTCAACCTCAATCCATTCATGGTCTTTTGTGAAATAACGGGTCATGCGAGTTTTCCTCTCCTGTGATAATTATGGGGTATAAACGGCATCGCAGTTACGGTGATGGCAATGCGTTTGCCGCGCACCTCCGCCTCTAATTGCGTGCCTAAATCGGCATACTTGGCGGCAACAAAGCCCATTGCAATCGGCGCTCCAAGGGTTGGAGCAAATCCGCCTGACGTTATGAAGCCAACTTCATGAATGCCTGCAAATATGGGAGCGCCTTCGCGAATAGGCATGCGACCTTCAACAGCAAAGCCTACTCGCTTTTTATCTGCGCCGTTTGTAAATGCCGATAAGATACGGTCAGCGCCGTAAAAGCTGCCCTCATCCCTTCTCGATTTGGATATCGCAAACTTCAAATCGGCCTGCACAGGGTCAATCGTTGAATCAAGATCATGCCCATAAAGCGGCAGCCCCGCTTCCAAACGAAGCGAATCGCGCGCACCCAATCCTATGGTCTTTACTTCGGGCTGCGCACACAGTGCATCTGCCAATGCTTGCGCATGCTGTGCAGATACAGAAATTTCAAACCCATCCTCTCCGGTATACCCAGAACGGCTAATCCACAGTGGCTCCATTTGCCAAATAAATGTGTCGGCTTCCATAAAGTGCAGGCCGCAAGCAGCAGGAATAACACGGGCAATGGCTTGCGCTGCTTTTGGACCTTGCAACGCAAGCAATGCGAGGTCTTCCATATGGTTGATCGTAATTTCATCCGGCAGCTCGCTGCGAAGATATCCCATATCTTCGAATTTTACGGCACCGTTCACAACTAGATACAGGCCCATTGGCGTATTGGTGATCATCATATCATCAAGGATGCCGCCATCTTCAGCCAGCAATAACGAATATTTCATTCGGCCTTGTTCCAATATGGAAACATCGCCGGGGATCACCTTGTGCAAAGCCGCCGCAACACCTTCGCCTGACAGCATCAGTTGTCCCATGTG
>JAYWFI010000013.1:0-5334 GCA_043778865.1 Sphingomonadales bacterium | reverse complement strand
AATTGATTGGACATAAAAGCTTCTGTCATTCCAGCACCTGTGTCGGTAATATTTACCGCGATATCGCTGCCTTGCGGACGGCACGTTATCTTTACTACTGCGCCGTTGCTTGTGGCCTCAATCGCGTTTTGCACCAAGTGTCCGATGATCGTTTCAACACGTGCTGCATCTGCAACGGCAAACATACCAGAGCCAAGCTCGGCTTCAATTGGATAGATCAGGCGCTTGGCATGCACCGCATTGAGCACAGCTTCGCCTATATCAATAGGTTGAGGCGCCGCATGCTTTACTTTATTATGCTGCGAAAGCCGCGCCAGCAAATCATTCATTTTGCCAACTGATGAACGCAGCGTGTCGATCATATCTGTCTGAAATTCAGGATTGTTCGCGTGTTTTTCTGAATTATGAGCCAGGATACTTAGCTGACTAACAAGATTTTTAATGTCATGCATCACAAATGCAAAGCGCCTATTAAATTGCTCAAACTGCCGCGCTTCTGCGAGTGCATCATGGCTTGATGCCTCGGCAAGATAGCTTGCAACTTGCCGGCCAACCACGCGCAGCATATCCAAGTCTTCCCAATCCAAATTACGTTTCATGCGCGGACGTGATAGAACCGCCAACCCAGCAAGCTTACCAAAATGAACGAGCGGCACCACTGCCCAGGCATTTTCTTCATCATACAACCATTGCGGAACTGCGCGTGGATCACACCGCGCATCTGTGCCGTTACGGACATCGTCCATTGACAATATGTGTCCCGTTGATTCAAAAAACGGCATAGTTTGCGATGTCACGCTATTTGTCGGAACATTTGCAGTGGCCCAGTTCCACCGTGCTTGTAATGTCAGCCGTCCCTGGTCATCCGGAACCATCAAAAGACCGCCCGGACTTTCAAAAATATCCGCTAATGATTTCACCACACGCTCATAAAACGGTGCGGCCTCCTTGCTTGGAAATCCGATCGTATCTGCAAACCGCATCCATTCAGATCTGTAGTCGTAACGGTGCTTAAAAAAGTTTTTTGCGATTATTACATTTAGCCATGCCTTAAAACGTCCAGACGGTAGGATCAGCAATGCTGCGGTTGACATACCAAAGATCAAAGTAATTTGTGTCAACCGGGCATACGTGCCCCCCACTAGCTGAACCGCGGTCGCAAGCAGGATCATCATTAGTAAGTAACCGCCAATTGCAACCAGCGAAGCCGATTGAAACGCAACCGACCGCGATAATCGTAGTCGCCAATTACTATTCCGCCGCAAAGCCATAACAAACACAGGTGCCAAAAAGGCCATGGCAATACCGCGAGTTGCGATTAGTTCGGCTGGCCATTGCGCTGATAAATATGCAATGGTGTAAAGATTAAGATCGTACGTCCACATCGCCGCTAATGCAGCCATTGGTAAACTAATTCCCCACCGAGCTTCGGGCGCTGATACAGTATATAGATTATGCACCAACACAATTGCGCCAACTGCAAAGATCATTCTTAACAGTAATCCAGCTTGTAATGCAGCTTTCGAACTCTGGCCAAAAAGTTGTATTGTATTGTCTAGGCTCAGCCCATCAGCAAGCGGCTGGCAAAACAATAGGATAGCTATAACAGCGTATAACGCATTTATGGTCCGCGGCTGTTTACGGCCCTCTCCGCTACGCAGCAAAAAGAACATAAAGCTAAGCCAAACTAAATTACGCATGGTTTCCAGCGTTAAGGCAATGATATCCAATGGGTTTGTAAGGATACAAGAAATGCCCCACATTGAGGTGATCGCAAGTGCACTTATTAGAATTATCTGCTGACGGCTTTCATGGCCGTAGCGGTGGAATACCCATATCGCGAGAACCGCATATAAAAAGCCAACCGAAGCGTGGCCCCAAAAACTCAGGAGGGATTGTAACGCAATCATTTACCGTGCGCCCTCTGGCCATAATATCACGCGCAGTGTTTGTAGCAAAATCAACACATCCAGGAACGGCGTGTAGTTTTTTGCATAATACAGGTCATATTCTAATTTCTGGCGGCTATCCTCGATCGATGCGCCATAGGGGTAGTTAATCTGCGCCCACCCTGTAATCCCGGGTTTTACCATGTGCCGTTCGGCATAATACGATAAATGCTCGGTCAATTCCTCGACAAATTCTGGGCGCTCCGGACGCGGGCCAACAAAGCTCATTTCGCCTTTTAGTACGTTCCATGTTTGCGGAAGCTCATCGATACGTACCTTGCGGATAAAACTGCCGATGCGGGTAATGCGCGGGTCGCTTTCGGATGCCCAAATCGCTTTGCCGGCTGCCTCTGCATCGCTGCGCATTGAGCGTAGTTTGTTGACATAATATGTTTGCCCAAAAAGGCCAACGCGCTGTTGTCTGTATAATATAGGACCTTTGCTTTCAAATTTAATTAGGATGCCAAAAACGATGATGATGGGAACCGAGAGTGCAAGCAGCGCCGAGCTTGCGATAATATCAAACAGCCGTTTGGTAATGCCGGACAACCTGCGTCCTGAAGAAAACCCATCTGAAAATATTAGCCAGCTTGGATTGACGCTATCCAGATCAACGCGTCCTGTTTCTCGCTCCAAAAAACTGGACAGTTCGTTTACGTGAACGCCCGTTGTTTTAATCCGGAGCAGATCACTCAACGGGATCGCGTTGCGCCGTTCCTCAAGTGCAAGAACCACTTCGCTGGCTCCCATTTTTACAACAAAATCGGCAAGATTATAAATAGCTTCGCGATTAATCGCTTCGGGGATCACACGCTTATTCTCGTTCATCGCAATGTAACCAACAACGATAAAACCAGAGCCTGCTTGTGCCTCTAAATCCTTGATGCGTTGTGCCCGTTTTCCAGCTCCCAGCAATAATACGCGGCGCTTGAACGCTTCTCCGCCAATAAGGCTACCTAGAACTGCGCGGCTCGCGGCCAAATATACAAACGCGAGCCCCATGGCGTATAAAGAATTTGACCGCCATAGCGTAAGCCCTGGCATCGTAAATCCCATTACCGACTGAAATATAACGCCAAGTGATATAGCAACAAGCAAGCGTGCTACTGCGAACCGAAGTGATTGCAAAGCTTCGGGGCTGTAAACACCGACGGCCATCGCCGCCATAAGCACAGATGCAGCAAATGTTGATAGAGGTGCCACCCGGCTGCCGATGTAATCAACATGCATCCCGATTTGGTGGGCACGAATAACCCAAGCCGTTTCCGCAGCAGCAATTAATAAACACAAATCCACTATTGCCAAAAATATGACAGCATAGGGAATGTAATGTTTGAACAGCCTAATCACTTAGGGTTATAGCCTTTGTCTTGTTTCGAGTTTTATAGATAACGACGAAAGGTAAAGTGTCGCTTAATTTTACACTAATAATTTAAGCTGCTAAATTGCAGTCATAAAAGTCTACTTAGTAATGCTTGTCCTATGTAAGCTATGCGTTATTACAGCGTATAAATTGTTGGAGCAGTGTAGAATATGCAAATTACCCCAGTCATATTATCTGGTGGCGGCGGAACGCGGCTTTGGCCTATGTCGCGCCCCGAATGTCCAAAACAGTTTCTGGCATTAACAGGGGACAAGACGATGTTTCAAATGACATTGGAACGTACGCCTCCAAGCGCTTTGTTCAGCGCGCCAATCATAGTAGCAAATACAGCGCATGCCGAATTGGTAGAAAGCCAGATTGCAGAAGCAGGTTTTGTAGATGCTACAATACTGCTTGAACCATGTGCACGTAATACGGCGCCGGCCATAGCATTAGCCGCTCTTTGTGCGCACGATGTAAAGGCGCCATTGCTGGTCATGCCTAGCGATCATGTCATATCGGATTTACCCGCCTTTCACGCCGCAATCAATGCTGCGTTGCCACTGGTAGAACAGGGCTGGCTAGTAACCTTTGGCATCTCCCCCACGGGCCCTGAAACAGGCTATGGGTATCTTAAAATGGGTAGTGAGATTGCCAGCGGCGTTAATCAAGTATCTAGGTTTATTGAGAAACCAGATGCAGCATATGCAGCCGAAATGATTGCGGGCAGCGACCATGTTTGGAATGGAGGCATATTCCTGTTTCGCGCAGATATGTATCTTGCCGAATTGTCAATACACGCGCCAGACATGCTTGCTGCTGCGCAAGAGGCAATGCATAGCAGGCATCAAGACGGTCACCGCATTTATCCGCAAGAAGCCGCTTTTGCAGCATCGCCTTCTAATAGTATCGATTATGCCGTGATGGAAAAGGCAGCGCGCGTCGCTGTGGTTCCTGTAGCAATGGGCTGGTCCGACGTTGGCAGCTGGGATGCTATTTATGAAATAAGCGGCAATACGCCGAGCAAACTTATTATGGAAATCGATACCAAAGAAAATCTAATACGCAGCGACGGAATTCGAATTCACACCGTTGGTATGGAAAATATGATTGTTGTGGCGAGCGGCAATGATGTTCTGATATTGCCGCGTGGTAAGTCGCAAGATGTGAAGAAAATTGTCGAAGCACTAAAAACGTAATTGCGGAACCACCGCTTTCAACTTGCATTTAAGACAGCTCTGCACAATACGGGGCAAAGTGTACGGTTCTTAGAAATAAGATGAAAAGGGAACTCGGAATTGAAGCACACTTTGTGTGCGTTTCATGCGCCGGGGCTGCCCCCGCAACTGTGACCGGCGAGTATTTGTTTCATATGCCACTGGATAGTCATCTGGGAAGGCGAAGCATTGATGTTGACCCGGGAGCCAGGAGACCTGCCGCGCACTGTCGTTCTATTGTGCAGGCGGGTGAACTGTATGGTGATCGAGGCTTCCTCGCGTGACGGCTTAATTTTGGGTCGTGCGCAATAGGATATCTATTCGCTTTGTTTCGTGCGTTCCTCTAATGTTGTTATAGGGGAGCTACATGAATTTTTTCAAAACTTTGCTAATCGCTGGCACTGCTCTGTCTAATGTTTCGGCTTATGCACAGGATACTCGTGAAGAAATTATCGTTGTTACTGCAAGCGGTATTGAACAGCCTAGTTTCGAAACAGGCCAAGCAATTACTGTAGTGAGCCGTGACCGTATCGATAGTCTGCAAAGTATAAATATCGCCGACGTATTGCGTACTTTACCATCGGTTAGCGTTGCGCAAAAGGGGCCAGTCGGAAGCCAGACAAGTGTGTTTATTCGCGGCGGCAATAGCTCGCAGACCTTAGTTTTAATCGACGGTGCACGCGTGAATGATCCGTCTTCTCCCAATGGCGCTTATGATTTTGGTGCAATGCTGACAGGAAATATAGGCCAAGTAGAATTGCTGCGCGGGCCCAATTCAGTAATATGGGGTAGCCAGGCCGTCGGC
>JAYWFI010000012.1:0-3444 GCA_043778865.1 Sphingomonadales bacterium | reverse complement strand
CCCAATCGAGCACGTTTTTACAGGCCGCTTGGAAAGCTCCGCCATCATCGCAACAACGGTGGACGAGTCCACTCCGCCCGAAAGGAACGCACCCAGCGGCACATCGGCCACCATGCGCGATGCCACTGCTTGCCGTATCAACCGGATCAGTTCTTCTTCCAGTTCCTCTTGGCTACCTCTGGCGCGGGCCGAAAAATCAATGTCCCAATATTCGGTCGGCTGCGGCATGGGTTTGCCCTGTTGCAACACCAGATAATGCCCGGCAGGCAGCTTGCTAACGCCGCGCACAAGGCAGTTGTGATCAGGTACATATCCAAACGCCAGATAGTCATCAATGGCGGATAGATCAGGTTCCCTGCGCAAGGCCGGATGCGCAAGCAGCGCCTTAAGCTCTGATCCGAAAATCACACTGCCATCGGATAGCTGCGCATAATGTAGGGGTTTTACGCCCAGCCTGTCGCGCGCCATAAACAGCAAGCGATTGCTGGCGTCATATAAGGCGAACGCAAACATGCCGTGGAAATATGACAGGCATTCCGGCCCCCAATGCCGCCAGCTGTGCAGGATTACCTCAGTATCGCTATCTGTGCGAAATGCATATCCGGCCAGTTCAAGCTGGCGGCGCAGATCCTGAAAATTATAAATCTCGCCATTGAACGTGACGGCAATCTGGCCATCATCAGACAGCATTGGCTGCGCTCCGCCGCCAAGGTCAATGATCGACAAACGGCGGTGGCCCAGGCCGACGCCTGGCGCAGTCCACACGCCTGATCCATCCGGTCCGCGGTGTTCAATCGCATCGGTCATCCGGCGGACCCGCTCTGGATCAACCGGCTTGGCCGTCTCAATATGAAATATACCCGCTATGCCGCACATGATAATCGCTTAGCGTAGGCGCGCCATAATGCGCAAGGCTATGATAGTGCGCAAGCTAGGCATGCTAACGCAAGCCCGCCATTCTATCGGCCAAATTACCAATATTGCCGATATCATTTACAAATGCATCGATTGCTGCACGCTGGCTTTGCGCGCCTTCATGTTCCGCCGATACCAAAATCGCCACAGCCTGCTGGTTATCGCCCAGTAAACGCGCGCGCATTGTCGCAAGCTTTATGGTGGCCGATGATCCGCTGGTTACGCCGTTCACGCGGTAAAAGCTGACGACATCACGGGCAACCGGGCCCGGCGCGGTGATGCGTTCTGCCTTGCCATTTACAGGTGCCGTTATGTCTGCGGTCCATACCCATCTGTTGGCGGTATCAGCCGCGCCTTGGCCAAACCCGATCAGCTCTCGGCCATCGCTTTGCCGGTCATATACGGCGATATATAGATCAACCTCATTGCCAGATACGCTTTGATAGCGGCCAATAAGCGTGTGGCTGGCATCTACAAATCGCGGTAACCAAGCACGGTGCGGTGAATACGGAACCACTTTCCATCGGGCAACATTTGGCAACACTATTCGCGCTGGGACGGGGGA
Organism: Sphingomonadales bacterium; assembly: GCA_043778865.1. Taxonomy (GTDB): domain Bacteria; phylum Pseudomonadota; class Alphaproteobacteria; order Sphingomonadales; family Sphingomonadaceae; genus Sphingorhabdus_B. Next base: position 1,964 of record JAYWFI010000012.1, on the reverse strand, counting down.
TACTTGCGCCTGCACAATTGCCGACCACCCCGCAGGTAACGCCGCAATACATATTGCTGCCGCTAGCATAGTTTTTGCTGAAGCGGCGCTGCGTGAAACCGATTGCAACATGGCTGGATCAAACGCAGGCGCATCGGCACTTTTGTCAAAATACCGCCATCCTATGGCCATGACGAGCGCGATTACGATGCCAAAGAATATCCAGCCGTAGAACACATGATCAAACCCAGATGCAAATTCGGCGCCTTGATATTGCGCAATATAAATTGTGCCGAATGCGCGCACGCCATTTGCGATGATGGGTATAATCACGCATACTGCCATAAACGCCGCGCGCTTGCTCCAGCTTTTGTAGCATAAATTGCTGACAAGCGCGCCATAGGCGATCATTGCGACCAAGAATTTTACGCCTGAACAGGCCTCGGCCACTTTGAAATAGCCGCCCGGTGTTGTGATGAATATGCCGTCTATATGTGCCGGAATGCCGGTCCATCCGAGTAATATCATGCACATTTTGGCGGTCAATATTTGCAACATCGGTACCGCTTCTTGGCCGATGGGAAGCAGGAAGAGCATATAGAATAAAGGAAACAATAAGCCGCGCGCAACGTTCACACCGAGCACCGCAGGCACAGCGCCTTGCAGCATCATGATCAACCCCAATTGCCGCGCCACCGATAGCCCTGCGGCATCCCCGATCAGCCAAAACGCCGCGCCAGCGCTCACATACAGTAAAGCAGGCCGCCATGCTTGCGGGAACAATTGCATAAGCAAGCTTTTGCGTTGGATTACCAACCAGCATAGAATTGGCAAGATCAGCAAGCAGTGGTTAAATGTTGAACTGTTCCACCAGATCATCGCCATATCGGCGGCATCGCGCCAAAATATGAGAAGTATCGCCAACCATGCCGCACCCAGAAACTGAAGCGACCGTGTCCATACACCGGGTTTGGTTTGCGACGCCTTGCCTGATGATAAAACAGCAGCGCTCATTCGGCGGCTACTGCAATATCAGTGTCAGCAAGATCGGGATCAGCAATATCAGCAGCATCACCCATCAGATCATCCAGCAACGACAACTGCTGCGTCCATGCATAATGTTCTGTAACATGCACGCGCGCAATTGCCCCCAAACGTTCGGCGGCAGCTGGGCTGGAAAGCAGCGCGCATACCTGAACCGCTTCATCCTGAACATTTTTGGCAATGCGAAAATGTACGCCGTCCTGCGCATCGATACCTTGCGCAGCAGCAGGCGACAAAACTACAGGCTTGGCCATCGCCATCGCCTCCAGCACTTTGTTCTGTATTCCGCGGGCAATCCTCAGCGGCGCAACAACCACTTTTGCCGCGAGCAACCAGCTGCGCACATCATCCACTGCGCCTGTAACAATCACGCCGTCTCGCTTGGCTAAGGCCATAACTGCGGGCACCGGATTGCGGCCTACTATTGCAAACACGGCATCTGGATGCACGCCGCGAATGGCAGGAAATGCATTCGCCGCAAAATCGCATACGGCCTCGATATTGGGCCGGTAATCCATTTGTCCGGTAAACACGATAAGTTTGCCATTAGGAGTTGATTGCAGATGCGGGATATCGCTCATGGGATCATATTTTGCAGTATCGATACCATTACCTAGCGGGTGAATACGCTCTTTTGGCAACATGCTGCGCACCATAAAAACATCTGCCTCATGCTGGCTAACAAACAGGTTCATATCTGCGCGGAGTGCTATGGACTTCTCAAACGCAGCAAGCAACTTGGCCTCTCGCGCATTGATCCAGCGCATGAACGGGTTACCATCCTGGGCATAGCTATCGAACTTGGCACTATCAACATCGACAAAATCCATGATGAATTTTTCGGCAAAGTCCGCTGGAACATACTGCGCCATTTGGCCCGAGAAACAAAAGATATGGCTGATGCGCGCCGTGCCCAATAAATCATTAACCCACGCGCGCAT
>JAYWFI010000011.1:0-1962 GCA_043778865.1 Sphingomonadales bacterium | reverse complement strand
CCGGCTGCTTTGCTTTGGGCTTAGTTCCCCCAAATCAACACTGCTCTTGCTGAATTCAACCTCATGTACCGCAAACCCAGATTTTATGCCTGCGAGTGTTTCTACCTCAACCATAAGTTTGTATCGAAAACTATTGCCACCAAATACTCCGCACCCCGACACCGCCGCCGCAAAACCCGCGAGTACCATTCCACTAAATGTCCTGCGCGCCATCATGCTGCTGTCCTTTGTACCCGTATGTTATCATTCACCGCCGCCTTGTTGAACAAATTGGCGGTTGCTGCGCCGTGGGACCAGCGCGCATCGCTCATATCCACACTCAGCAACCCGCCATTCGGTGACGCCGTCAATATACCCTCGGTAACGGCGGCATCATCCTGCGCAGTTTCCACATCACCCAGCGCCAGCTTGCCTGCATATTGCACCAGCATCTGGCCCAGACCCGCTGCTGCATCCCGAATAACCTGCGGCACATCCGCGCGTCCCAGTACCCGCCCCAAATCGCCCGCATCATTGAACATCGACCAAATCGCCGTGTCGCCAAAGGGACGTTCGCCTTCGGAGATCGCGCTGTAGGCGATGGCGCGGTCGATGACAGCAACCTCGTTCTGGGTGCCTGTTAGTGCTGTTGTACCCAGCACTGATTTTGCAACATCGAGGTTATAGTAAGCCTGCCACAATTCATGTGCGGCGGGCACCCAGTCCTGATTGCCGTAAATGCGGTTCCACAATAATAGGGTGTGCAGCGCCATTGAATGCAGATCAACAAGCCCAAGATTATCGCCATCTTGACTATTCAGCGTGTCAACGGGCGTATCTTGTCGCAGCCGGTTTCGCGTTAAAAGCTCCTGACCAACTGCGTATGCCTTGATTTTGCTGCGATCCAAAGCATAGATCGGCCCGCCGCCGTAAACCAACGTCTGGTCAACGCCAAGCATTGAACCAACAATCGCCGCCCCGCGCGTTACAGCGGCGGAATTTTCAAACGCCATATTGGCAAAAATCGTGCTCTCTTTGCCGTAAAGCGTTGCGGCATAGCCAGCCAACCCGCCACCCAGCGAGTGGCCGGTCAACGTAATGTTGGCCGCAAAGGGATCGACGCCATCACCTGCTACAGCGCGGTAAAACTCAATCGTATGCCGAGCCTGCGCGGTCAGCCCGCCAGTCAACGCAAAAGGCTGTCCCGCGCCAATGCCATAAGCGGTAAAATCAACGCCGCCATCGACGCTGCTAAACGGGTTCAGGTTATCCGTGCCTCTGATCGAAATGATCGTCTCGCCATTCCATTCATAGGCAATGGCGTAGAAACCTGAGGAAATATCTGTTCTAACACCGTCCTCGGTTAATATACTCGAGTCTATTTTGATGGTGACGCCACCGAGTGTATTTCCAGCAGGAACTTTAATTCCTACATCATATCCGCGATTGTATGAATCCATTGCAAGGATTGCTAATAATAAATCTCTTTTAGCTAGATCATTTGGCATTATAAATTCCCTGATTTAAAGCTATTCTTTGAAATGCCCCGCGGATCACCAAACGGAATAGTTCGACGCCATTTATCAAACTCAGTTTCTGGTCCAAAACTAGGCAACCGTCTCTCAATCCCGACCGTCACATCTTCATCGGTCACTTCGGCCATAAACCGTTTGAGCCGCACCCCCGCGCCAAAGCTCGCGGCCAAATCGTTGGGCATCACCAGCTCTACTGTCTTGGGGTCTTTGATGTCCTTGAACCGCACAAACAGCGGATATTCAGCGCCTTTACCGTAGTTTTGTGGTGATGAAAACGCGAACGTTTGCGGGCCCTTAGGCGTATCACCGCCTGCCACCCGAAATGCCTTTTCAATCCAGCCCTCCGGTCCTGCTGGATCGAGCATCTTCAACACCGCATATGTATCGGGGATCAATACGAACAACGTCTGCCCATCCGGTAAATCCACCGCCACCGCTTCGCCGCGCA
>JAYWFI010000010.1:0-23868 GCA_043778865.1 Sphingomonadales bacterium | reverse complement strand
TGGAGGGCGGATTAAAGTGGCAGGCGATGTCGATGACGCCCGCCGATATGGACTTTGCCGGATTGAAATCGGCCGCCGCGCGCGAGATTGCGATGGCGTTTGGGGTGCCGCCGATGCTTCTGGGCCTACCCGGTGATGCGACCTACGCCAATTACCGCGAGGCGAACAAAGCGCTGTGGCGGCAAACGATATTGCCATTGACGAGTAAGATATTGGACGCGCTGGCGCAAGGGCTGTCACGGGCGTATCCGGAGCTGTCGCTATCTGTGGATCTGGATCAAATCCCAGCATTGTCGGAGGACCGCGAACGATTATGGACGCAGGTTAGCGCAGCAGATTTCCTGACGATGGATGAGAAGCGAGAGATGACGGGGTTTGCGCCATTGAAAACTAAGGTGGAGGCCTAGCCAAAACCCGAGGTACAGACATCCGGCGTTCTGGAACTCAAATACAATCCTTGGCATGATACGCAAGATGGCAAGTTTACATCTGCTGGACAAGGGCAAAAATTTGGTGACGGCGGCGCAGGCAATTTGGCTAACGGTATATCGACAAGTCCCCTAAATTTTGCAGTATCCGCCAAACTTAAAAAGCCTGATCGTATTGAGCCTACAAATGTTATTACAAAGCCTATCAATGCGCCCAAGCCAAAAGCCATTATGAGTAGTGTAAGCGGGGCCGCTCCCAGGAAAGCTAAAGCGGAAAAGTTAGCCACATATTTTTCCGCTTCGACAAAACCAACGGTTGAAAACGCCATTACCCAAATCAAGAAAAGCAAATTTGGCAAAACCAAATCTGGAAAATTTGTGATCGATAAAATTGTACGGTTACGTAAAGCCGGTAAAATTGTTATTGCCGACACCACCGATGCCAGCGGCAACAGATTGCGCGGCAAATGGGACTATGCCACTGGTATCCTTACCATTGACACAAAGATGGCGGGCCATGTAAATGATATCGCATCAGAATTAATACATGAGGCAGCACATGCTTTGCTCTCCGCTCAATATGTACGCACTGGTCGTAAGCCAGATGGAAATTCGATTGAACAAGAAACATTGACTAATGGATATCAGTTACAGCTTTACCGGGAACAGCGAAAATATCGTAAAGATAAGGATTTTGAACTTGAACGCAGATTGAAAGAATCCAACAAAGGAATGCTTCGTCAGAATATTAGGACTAGATATGTCACAGCCCCAGAAAGTCAGCCAAAAAGCAAATAATACCTTATGTTTTTTAATCATGCTGATGCTATTTGGTAGTGAGCTGCGAGCGGATGTTAATACCGATGAAGATGTGTTGTTTTTTGACATGACTGTAAAAGAGAATTTTCAACCATTTTTCATAAAATATCACAGATATCCTCGCACCTGGCACGAGCTTAAAATCAAAAGTTCATGTTACGGTGGAAAAAATAGTTTTCCAAAATCTAATGAAGTATCTGTTTGGCATCCCAGTGAATGCGAATTGTCGTATCAGTTAGTGTATTCCAATAACAAAGCCTTCAAGGTTGTGGCTTTAAAAAACGGACATATTGTTTCGATATTTGAGAATTACAAAGCTACGTATTTGAAAACGCCGTACCATAGTCACGAACTGGCTATTTGTTCCCAGAATGCTGCGTGCTGATGTATTGGCATCGATAAGCCCTTCACGAATTTCTGACGAAAGACGAGGTAAGATAAGAGGCGGAGTTCGACATAAGTTTCGCTAAAATATAGACGATATGTGCCTCTGCACCGGCCGAGACACGCCGCGCTAAAAGGTAATAAGGAACCACAAAAATGCAAATTACAAATGAAAAGCTTGGCGAGTTGCTCGCTAAGGCTTCGGAAACGGGTGCGCGCCGTGCGCTGACACAATTGGGCTTGGCCGATGAGCGCGCGCCTGTGGATATGGCGGAACTGCGTGAGTTATTATCCGCATGGCGCGATGCCAAACGGTCGGCGCGCAGTGCCGTTATCGGCTGGGTAGTGAAGACGGTGCTTGCGTTGCTGCTAATTGGGCTTGCGGTTAAACTAGGCCTTGGCAATTTGGTGAGCGCATGAGGTTTGCCGGGTACGCCGCCATATTCGATGCGCCTGATCGCGGCGGCGATATCGTACGCAAAGGGGCATTTGCAGGCGCGGCCAAGGGCGGCATACCATTATTATGGCAACATGATAGCGCGCGCCGGATCGGGTACGTCGAAAGCGTGACTGAAGATGCACGCGGGCTGCGGGTGATTGCAACGCTGGATGATGGCTTGGACGGAGTGCATGCAGGCAGCGGGCTTTCGTTCGGATACCGCGTACGCGCGATGCACAAAGGCGACTACCGCGAGCTAACCGATTTGGATTTAATCGAGATCAGTGTGGTCGATCACCCCATGCAACCGCTGGCCCGCGTGCTGGCGGTGGAGGGGCAGGTTTAAACGCATTCGAATATGCGTGCCCCAACGCTGTTTTTTGCCGTGTTCCCCGGCGTAGGCCGGGGTCCAGAGGTCACAAGTAAAGCGCGCTTCATGGACCCCGGCCTGCGCCGGGGCACGCGGATGTCGTATATGTCACGGCGCCAAAATACGCGCCCGAAAAACCCAAAATATCACCCCAAGCCGTGCCACTATTGGTGCGGCTTTTTTTATGGAGAATAGTATGAATTATGAAACCAAAGCCGATAGTTTGAACGCAGCGTTTGATACTGCGCTGGCCCGGCCTGTGGCGATTACGCGCCCTGCGTTATCGGGCGCGTTGATGACGAGTGCGTCGCGTACCGCGTTTGTTGATGGCTATTTGCGCCATGGCAGCGAAGTAGAGCTCAAAAGCATTAGCGGCACAGTATCGGCAGATGGCGGTTTTGCCGTACCGCGTGAAATTGACGCAGAGATTGACGCAACGCTGAAATCCATCTCGCCCATTCGTGCCATCGCCAATGTGGTTCGCGTGGGATCGTCGGGATACCGCAAACTGGTGACGCAAAACGGCGTTGCGTCTGGTTGGGCCGCCGAAACCGCTAGCCGCCCGGAAACGACAACGCCAAAGTTCAATGAGATTGTGCCGAATTTCGGGGATCTCTATGCCAATCCGGCGGCGACGCAAACGATGCTCGATGATGCGGCGTTTGATGTTGAAGGATGGCTGGCAGGGGAAATCGCGACCGAGTTTGCCAAGGCAGAGGGCAGCGCGTTTGTGAACGGTAACGGTACAGACAAACCAAAAGGGTTCCTAACGGTACCTAATGCAGCCATCACCGATACTACTCGTCCGTTTGGCACATTGCAGTATATTGCAACGGGCGCAGCAGGCGCGTTTGCCGTATCGGGCCCTGAAAATAAGCTGATCGATCTGGTTCACAGTTTGCGTGCGCCGTACCGTCAGGGCGCGGTGTGGGTGATGAATGCATCAACGCTAGCCACCATCCGCAAGTTCAAAACTGCCGATGGTGCGTTCTTGTGGCAGGCGGGTCTTGGTGCGGGGCAACCCGATACGTTGCTGGGTTATCCGGTCGTTGAAGCCGAAGATATGCCCGATATCGCAGCAAGCAGTCTTTCGGTTGCATTCGGTAATTTCAAGGCTGGATACTTGATCGCCGAACGCGCAGAAACGTCGATTATGCGTGATCCGTTCACCAACAAACCCTATGTGCATTTCTATGCGACCAAGCGCGTGGGCGGCACAGTTTCCAATTCGGAAGCGATTAAGTTGCTGAAATTTGCGGTGAGTTAAACGGGTCTTAAATCCTCCCAGGAACGGGGAGGGGGACCACGAAGTGGTGGAGGGGGTGGGTGCAGTGATACCTAAAATATAGGTAGCAAGTAACCTCATCCGTCCCCTCCGTCTTGCCTGCGGCAATCCACCTCCCCGTTCCGGGAGAGGATTTGGGTGCCACCTACAAACTAAATAAAAGGAACCCATATGACCCCCTATATTTTTCAACGCGGCGAAACGATATCGCTCGCGCTGGATGCGGTGACGGGCGATCCTTTGTCTGTTACCGCGATTACCGCAAGTATGAAGATGCTCGCGCCTGGACGAACCTATGTGGATAGTGCGGTGCCTGTTGCGGCAAGCTTTGTTGTTACGCCGCGCGGCGTGTCCGGTGATATTCCGGCGGGTTGGAATGTAACTTTGCCTGCGGGTATCTGCGCGGGCCTGTCCCCGGGAAGTTATATTGCGGACGCCAAGATACAGGTGGCGGGCGGCGTGATTATTACAGACAGCATCGCCCTTCGTATTCAGCCATCGGTGAGCGCATGATGCGGCTGGTGTGGCGGATGCCTGCGCCGTCCATCATGACGCAGTGGCGCGGGCCAGATGCACAGGTCATCGCCGCCGCCATCGCTAATCCACAAACGCCGATTGCCGCGATCATCGGCCCGCCGGGAAGCACGGGTGCTGCTGGTCCCGCTGGCCCTGCATACGACATGTCCGCCGCGGTTATTGATGCCGGAACGTATAATTAAAAGGAAATATCTATGCCAAGAATGCAAATTAAACGCGGCCTTAAAGCCAATTTGCCCACTGCGGCAATGCTGGCCGGAGAACAGTTTTTTACCACCGACAGAGGCAGTTTGCACATTGCCACGGGAGCAACTGCAAAGCTGACGGTTGTTCCCGCCATCGACGATCTGACCACAATTGGCGCAGTGGACGGCGCGGCAGATTTGCTGATTATTCATGACGCATCGGCGGCCGGGCAGAAAGAAATGAAGCTGACCGTTAATGCGCTGCGCACGGCGATGAATATTCCGGCGAGCGATCTAGATGAAAAAGCCGCCGTCGTTGCGGGCGGCACATCCGGTTATATCTGGGGTACAGATGGCACCAACGGGGTAATCCGTATGAACCCATCGGTGGCGTGGACCAAGGATGCGGGCAACGCGTTTGTTACGCTTGCGGTCGGCGATGTTGATTGCGGGATATTCTAAACCATGCCGTCCCTTATGCACAAGCGCGGCACCCGCGCCCAGATAAATGCGGCAGCCGCAGCAGGCGGGCTGAAGGCAGGTGAGGTATATCTGATTACCGATGAAGCGCGCCTGACGGTCGGTACAGCGGCAAACGCGCATCAGGCTTTTGCCAAACAGAACGAGGCTGGCTGGACTTCATATGCCTCCGAATGGTCGGTTGCTCCGGCCAAACTAGCCGCGATAGCCGCAGGCGATGTGTACAGATACACACGCGCTGCGGGCTATTATTACCGGCTTGTTCCGAGTTCTTACACGCCTGCGCAAGACGCATTTTATTCCAATTATACCGCCGGCGTTTTGTCCGGCCTGCTCGCGACAAGGGGATAACATGACATGACATTCGCACTTTCAGGAAACCTGATTACGCAATCAGGCACCGATAACGACGCGACAACCATCAGCGGGCTTTCGGCAATCGCGGGCGTGACGGCCATCACCGAGTCCGGGCGAACGCGGCTGATTATACCTTACCGATTGCAGATCACAGGTACGATGACAAACACGTCGGCATCGGCGTTTACGTTTAGCCGCAATGCCAGCCCGCCGCAAAACGAAGTGGTGGTAACAGCAACAGGGCGCTGGAATTACAAAGAGGCACGGACAGTAAACGGATTGACCGATTGGCGCATCATGCCGCCGATGATATTCACGCAGCCTGCGAACAATAACTACAACGGCAATGGCAACAACCTGATTTTTTTGCAGGGTGGTATCCTTGATTTTGCCAAGCTCGAAATCATCGGCAACGGCGGGCAGTATTGGAGCGGCGGTACGGTTATATACCGCGATGTGATTATCAATGCAGAGGGAAACGCAGTAGGCCTAGGCGTCACCAATGATTGTCAGATAACCACGCAAGATGGCAACCCCACGCTGGACATCGACGGACTTGAGATACGCGGTGCTTCGATGTTCCTTAAGGACGCCGTAATTACGCAGCTTAAGCGGTTGAAGCCTAAATTCGTGTCGCGCGGGTTTGGCAATGGCTTTGGCCTTAATAAAACGCTGCAAGATTTCGATTCTACGGGCGCTGTGTTTGATCTGGCTATGTATGGCGGCGGTTCAACTCGGCTGAACAATCCGGTAAAGGGCGGCGCTGTGACCGTTGGCCCTTGGAATGCGCCCAATAACGTGAATAACGAAAATTACTGTACGGCGGATTTACAGCTTACCGGCGTTAATGAAGCGGGCGCGGCAGTGCTGTTTAAGGCGTATCACCGGGATAATAATACCGGCGCTCCGGCGGGCGCGGGGACAACGGCAACAAACTATACGCTGCGCAAAACATATAACGTCCTGTCGAGCGGTGCGGGGGTGGCGACGCTCAATGTGCTGATTGCGGCGTCGATGAATGACGCTTCGATGGTGCGGCGATCGGTATCGCAGACAGATGACCTTTATGCGTTTGCCTGCTTTAGTTACTTGTCGCAGCCGGCGGTTACCACGCCCATTAATCTGGCGGGTGCAGGCATTAAAAGTGCGACCGTCGTCCAGCTTAAGGATCCGTCGGTCACCGAATTGGTCAAGGCGGCCGTAGATGCCTATACGGCGCTCGACACGTTAGACCGCGTTTACGACCGGGCAAAAGCGTATTTGTTTGACAATTACGCAGGGGAAACCGCGGCGTTATTTGCGGTGAACGGTTCGGCATTGGACGCCGGGGCCCGCAACATTGTTATTGATGCAGCGGCGGCATCGGCGTTCGCTTTCAATGCAGGTACCAATACGATCACGATCAAGTCGGCAGCTTTGGCGGCGGGCGCAAAGTTTACGTCCTTTAAAACGTCGGGCCTGGTTACGCTTGCGAGCGGCGCGTCTGTAACGGCGGCATATACAGACGGCGCGGCCAACAGCTATTTGCGGTTTGAAGGCACCGATAGCTGGTCCATTTATGGCGATGCGGCGCGCACTATCCAGCTTGGATCAGGTACAGGATCAAGCCAATTTAAGTTCAATTATGGCGCGGGCGTTACCTATTATTTGACGCTGGCAATTGGCGCAGAGGGCTTGTTAAAGTCTGTCACGCCTGCATCGGCGGGCGAAACGCTGGTAAGCTTATCGTCCACCGCATTGCTGAATGGCATAAAAGCCAAAGCGATTACCTTGGAGCAATTGAGCATGCTGAACCGCAATATAATTAAGTCTAGTTTGGGCATTCCGGCGAGTGAGGTTGCTGCTTGAGGTACTTTGCGTATGCCCGGCGCGCTTATTAGCCATGTTCCCCAGCATTTTTATTAGCCGTGTGCCCCGGCGGAGGCCGGGGTCCAGATAGACGGCGCCGCGTATGCAAATGGACCCTGACATAACGGGGCCTGCCCCGGCGCACGCGGCGTTCGGGCCTTAAGAATACCCCCGTCACACCACATAATAAAAAGGAATTACGTATGCTGAGCCAAGATGCGCTCGGCCTCGACGGCGCAATGCTGGACGAGGCGAAGGCTTATTTGCGAATTGAAAACGAAGCGGAGGATGCGCCGCTGGGCGCGATCATCCTTGCCGCGATTAGCTACGCCGAGGCGTTTACGCGGCAAATACTGATCCGGCGGCAGTTACGCGAAACGGTGCCTGCCTCATCGCAGTGGCGGCGTTTGGGCGCATCGCCTGTAACGGCGCTAACCAGCGCGACCGGCGTTCCTGCGGATGGCGCAGGATTTGCGATGCTGCCCGCGCATTATGCATTCGATATCGATGCCAGCGGCGATGCCCATTTCCGCACTATACAGCCAGGCGCAGCAGGCCGCGCCGAGGTGGTGTATACCGCGGGCATTGCCGCAAGCTGGGCCGAATTACCCGAGGCATTGCGGCTGGGCATATTGCGCTTGATCGGACATTTGCATCTGCACCGCGATGCGCCGGACGATGCAGGGCCGCCCGCCGCCGTTGCTGCGTTGCTAAGCCCCTACCGCCGGATGCAATTGTCATGAGTGGCTTTGTAGGCACTTTGCGTGAACGTGTGGTGATTGAAACGCGCGCGTCGCAGCGTGATAATCTGGCCAGCGCAACCGGCAAATATATCTACGCAGGCGAGGCTTGGGCAGCGCTCATGCCGCTGGTTCCGGCGGACCTGACACAAGCCGCATCGCTCAGCGCGATGCCGCGCTGGCAAGTGATTATGCGCAAACGCGAAGGCATCGACCCGCGTGTGCGCTTGACATGGCGCGGCCGATATCTGGCGGTGCGCAGCGTGGTGAGCGATCCGCGCGAGCCATCGCAAATGGTGCTAACCTGTGAGGAGATACGATGAAGCTGATGAACATTGAGGCGCAAGGCGGCGCGATTGGCCAGCGCGCCGCAGACGCATTGCGCGACCGGATTGTTCGCCGCGCTAAACTGCCCGCTGATGTGACGATAAAGGCAGTGAACGGCGGCATAGAAATCACCGGAAAACGCCTGCGCCGCCGGATGATGGATGACGCGCAACTAAGGAATTTTGCCCATGACTGATGCGGTTCAAGCGGTGCAGGCCGCCGCGATACTTGCGCTGCAGGCGCATCCTGTGCTCGCGCAAATTCTCACGGGAATTTATGATGGCCCGCCTGTGCGTGCGCTCTATCCCTATATCGCGGTTGCAGACGGGCTGTCGTCTGATTGGAGCACAAAGACCGAGATTGGCCGCGAAATACGGCTGGCGATTACGGTGTGGGATGACGGCGAAAATGCCACGCGGCTCCACAACCTGATGGACCATGCCGAAGAAGCGATAGCGGCCATGGCGCGCGACCTGCCCGGATGGCGGGTGGCCAGCAACGTGTTCCTACGATCATTTGTGGCGCGCGATGCGGCGGGGCCATGGGCGGGGCTGGTGGAACACAGGCTGCGGGTAATCGCGGGTTAGGACTTAAATTTCATCGTCATTGCCAGCGAAGCGAGCCGAAGGCGACCGTAGGTCAACCAATCCAGTGTTGCATATCCTAACGCTGGATTGCCGCGCTACGCTCGCAATGACGAGCTATTTTAACAAAGCGCCGCTGGTCGGTGCATAACATAACGGAGAATTTCAAATGCCAGCAGAAAAAGGGAGCGCCTTCCTGTTAAAGGTCGGCGATGGCGCAGTGACGCCTGTTTACAGCACAGTCGCGGGGCTGCGTACGACGCAGTTATCGATCAACGGTGACGCGGTGGTTATCACCAACAAAGGTTCTGGCGGGTGGCGTGATTTGCTATCGGGGGCGGGCGTACGCTCGGTATCGGTATCGGGCGCGGGGGTGTTTACGGGCAGCGCGGCCGAAACCCGCATCCGCACCAATGCGATGACAGGCACGGTCGATGATTACGAGCTGAGTTTTGAAAGCGGCGCAAAACTGCGCGGCAAATTCCTGGTCACGCGGCTGGATTATGCAGGCGATTTTAACGGCGAGCGATCCTACACGATGGCGCTGGAAAGTTCCGGCGCGGTGGTGGCATCGTGACGGGTGGCATCATAACGGCCAACGCGATTAGGGGTGAGGCGGCGGTGGCAGGACATAAATTGCGCCCTTGCTTCACGGCCCTGGTTGCCGCCGAGGAAGAGATTGGCAGCCTGTTCGCGCTAGTTGAACGCGCCGCGGCGGGGCAGTTAAAACTGTCGGAAATGACGGCGCTGTTTTGGCATTGCTTAGCGGATCAGGAGGCTGCTGCTCGAGCAGATTTTTCCGAAGCCGTTGCCGCATGCGGTTTGGCGGCGGCCACCCCTGCGCTAAAAATACTGCTGGGACAGATATTGAGCGGTAGGGATATTCAGGATTAGAAACGCATGCGTGCGCCGGCGTGTATATTTGCCGCGTGCCTCTGCGCTTATATTAGCTGTGTTCCCCGGCGTGCTTATTAACCGTGTTCCCCGGCGTAGGCCGGGGTCTAGGTAGACAACGCCGCATATGCAAATGGTCCCTGACATAACGGGGGGCCTCCGCCGGGGCACACGGCAAATATAGACGCCGGGGTGCACCGCAGAAAAAAGCGCTGGGGAACACTTGTCTTCGTCATTGCGAGGAACGATGTGACGCGGCAATCTAGGGTTTGAGTAAACCGCTCTGGATTGCCGCGCTTCGTTCGCAATGACGTTTTCTTAGATCGACAAAGTATACCCCTAATCCCTAAAAATTGGAAACACCATGGAACCTACGTTTGCAAACGGGGCGGCCCATCTGTGCGGGTTTGCCGCGTTACTTTTGGGGTGGCGGCCGCAGGAATTTTGGGCGGCGACGCCTGCGGAACTGGGCTGCATATTGAATGCAATGAAGCCGCAAACGCATGCACCGCCAGACGGCGAACTAATCAAAAAATTAAAGGAGCAATTTCCCGATGAGTGAGGAAATCGAACGGCTGGTGGTATCGGTGCGTGCCGATACGCGCGGCTTTGCAAATGATGTGGGCGCGATGCGGGCGGAGCTGGACGGGCCGTTTGCTGCGGGCCTCGAACGCGCTGGCCAAGTGCTCGACAAAAGCCTGATCAGCGCCGTACAGCGCGGCAAATTCGGCTTTGAAGATTTGGGCCGCGTGGCAATTAGGGTGTTTGCCGAAATCGCCGCCGCTGCGCTGAAATCACAAGCTAGCGGCGGGAGCTCTGGCGGCGGATCCGCCGGTTTAGGCAGCTCAGGTGGTTCGGGCGGTAACGGAGCCGGATTAATTACCGGATTGATCTCGGTCGCCAGCAGCCTGTTTGGCGGCTCGCCCGGCCGGGCAACGGGCGGGCCGGTATCGCCGGGCCGGGCCTATACGGTGGGCGAAAACGGCCCCGAGCTTTTTGTGCCAACCAGCAGCGGGCGGATTGAAATAGGCGGCGGCGGCATGGGTAATAGCACGCCTGTAAACCTGACCATCAACATATCGGATAACGGCCGGGGCAGCGCGCCGGAAACGCTGCAGCGATCATCGCGGCACGTGGCGCGCGCGGTGCGCCAGGCTTTGCAGCGCGGAGGGGATTGACCATGGCGTATTGGCTTTGTGATAAACGAGGGTCCCAGGATAGCACGCCTGTCATGCGGTTTGACCCGCGGTTTTGGACCGTGAACTTTCCGCGCCCAATGATGGCGTCTGTCGTAACTACTGGCCCTGAATCGCTGCGGGCGGACGCGGTATTTTATAACGGCAATGATCTGGCGGGGCTGATTTGGGAAAGTGAAGATACGCTGGATCATCCCCTACTTGCGTATGAAACGAACCGGGATTACCGGCGGCTGACGCTTTCGTTTCGGTGGCAATCGGACGGCATCATGCCGCTGGATGCGATCAATGGCCCTGTTATGACGATCACGGGGCGCGATGCCGCCGGACAACCCAAAAGCTGGTATGTGCGGCTGTGGAATTATGCCAAAGGCACGCCCGCCGATGCGCAGGTTACTCTGAAATTCAGCGCGCTGAACGGGGGCTTCATTCTGCCCGGTGAAGCGGATCCAGTGTATGCGGGCGACATTGACCGATTGTTTATATCGCTGATCCCGCCGGGTTATACAGGCGCACCGGGCATGCTACCGGCACCTGCGGGGGCCTCGGTTCAGATATCGCAAATCCGGTGCGACGGAGCAGGCGTAATGTTGAATACAGGCGATGTGATGCTGCCCGAACATTCCCTGCGTATGGCAACCGGATATGACGATGCGTATAACCAAACGCCTGCGCGCCTGCTGCGCCAAATACGCGCACTGGGGTACCGGGGTACGATCAACCATTATGCGGGGATGAGCCATTATTTCCGGCTCGAACCGCTTGGCACAGGGCATTACGTTAGCCTTACAGGCGGCGCGTTGAATGTGCCGTGCCGCGCATGGCATGCAAGCTTTGCGGCTCTATCCAAGGCGATGGGATATGACCTGATATTCTCGTTGTCCTATGAGTTATTCGACGCACATTGCTGGAACGATTGGAAACAGCGCGATGCAAATGGCGGCGCGGCGCAAACCGGATACACCCCGCCGTCCACGTTGCTCTCGCCCGCAAATACCGCCGCGATGGGGTATCTGCAGGCAGTGGCCCGGGCGTTTTGTTTTGTGCTTAAGGAAGCAGGTTTGCCCGTAAAATTTCAGGTGGGCGAACCATGGTGGTGGGTTAATCCGGGCGGGCAGATATGCCTATATGACGGCGCGGCTGCGGCAGCGTTTGGCGCGCTGTCGGTAGCCATTCCCAACATTGGCGGATCCAAAACGGCGGCGCAAAACGCGATGTTGGATAAGGCAGGCGAGATACTGGCCGCATCCACCGCCGCATTGGCGCAGGCGGCACGCGACGAGGCAGGTACAGCAGGGGCGACGACGCATCTGCTCGTGTTTCTGCCCACGGTACTTGATCCGGTTACGCCCGAGGCGAAGCGCGCCAATGTGCCGCTGGCATGGGCGTCACCGGCGTTCGATGTATTGCAGCTGGAGGATTATGACTGGGTTACGGCAGGCCGGCATAACGACACCGAAAAAGCGATTACGCAGGCCACATCGCGGCTGGGTTATCCGGTGTCACAGCAGCATTATTTTGCAGGCTTTGCCGTAGACCCGCAGGATCCGGGACAGTGGCGCGATATAACAGAGGCAGCCGATCGCAGCCAGGATCGCGGCACAGCGCAAACCTATATCTGGGCCCTGCCGCAAGTGGCGCGGGACGGGTTTACCTATTTTGAAATGAACAAAACGCAGGAGGCAGAGATGCAGGCATTTGAGAACGTCACTTTCCCATTAGAGATCGGACGGCAAGCAGAGGCATCAGCGGAATTTTCCACCAATGTCATTACCAGCCTGTCGGGCCATGAACGCCGCAACTGCAACTGGGCCGATGCACGGCTGAGTTATGATGCCGGGCCAGGCGTCCGGTCAGAAGAAGAGCTAGGCGTATTGCTCGCGTTCTTTCGTGCGCGCCGCGGCCCGGCGGCCGGGTTCCGGTTTCGCGACCCGTTTGATAACAGCTCAAACGCGATGACGGGCGCGGCAACGAACCAAGATCAACCACTTGGTATAGGAAACGGTTTGCGTACGATATTTGCCCTGAACAAAACATATGGGGCGGGCGCGGATGCACAGGTGCGTTATATTACGCATCCTGTCGCAGGCAGCGTCTTGATTGCAGCGAACGGCGCGGCAATACCCTCTGGCTGGACTTTGGGACCGAGCGGCAAAATCGCGTTTGATGCCGCGCCTGCAGCGGGCGTGATATTAACCGCAGGGTTCCTGTTTGATGTGCCCGTCCGCTTTGCGCAAGACCGCATTGATATCAGCCGCGCGACATTTGGTGCAGGCGAAATGGCGTCTGTTCCCCTGATCGAAATAAAGGATGCAGCATGAGCGAGCCATGGTTATCAGGCCCGCTGACCAGTGCAGTATATGGATGGCGGTTGGAGCGGCGCGACGGCGTTACGCTTGGCTTTACCACGCACGACCGCGATGTTGAACTGGACGGCCTGCTCCACAGGTCCAGTCCCGGAATGCAGCCCACATCGATTTTGGAAAGCCTTGGTCTTGATACAGACGGTCTAGAAGTAAAAGGCGCGATTGATGCGGCGGCGATTACGCAGAATGATTTAACCGCAGGATATTGGGACGGCGCAAAGGTTAAAATCTATCTGTTTGATTGGACTCAGCCATTGGCAGGCAAACGCAACCTTGCGTCGGGCGAGCTGGGCGAGGTTCGATTTTCGAATGCAGAATTTCAAGCCGACCTGCGCGGGTTAACCGCGATGTTGGACGCGCCGATTGTGCCGCAAACGTCACCGGGATGCCGCGCAGATTTCTGCGATGCGGCATGCGGGCTGAATGCCCAGCGGTTTCGGCATATGCTGCGCGTTGGCAACGTTACAGGTGACAGAGTGTTGGTCTCATCACCCTTGCCCGCCGCTACTTTGCCCAGCGGCGCAGGCGCGTTTTCCTATGGTAGCTTGCGGTGGATGGACGGCGAAAATTGCGGGTTACGGTCGGATATTATTAGCAGCGACGCAAACAGCTTTTTGCTTGCCCGGCCGCCTTCTGCGCCGCCATTATCCGGCGCACGCTTTGAGGCAACCGAGGGATGTGACAAAACACTTGCGACCTGTTCCGCCCGGTTCGGCAATGCGATTAATTTCAGGGGAGAGCCGCATTTGCCGGGCAACGATATACTCACCCGGTATCCAGGAGCAAGTTGATGTCGGCGCGGATGACCGAAAAACGCGCGCTATCTCAGGTGGGCGTGGCATACCGGCTGCACGCCCGGCTTCCCGGTATTGCGCTCGATTGCGCCGGGCTTGCGGGATATGCGGCGCTGGGAAAGCGGGGCGCTAACCTGCCAACTGATTACACCATGCGCGGTGATTATGCAGGCAGAGTGCACTGCGTATTGGCGCGCGCACGTTATCGCAAATTGGATGCGTCGCACGAAGCAATTCCTGGCGATATTATATTATGCCAAACCGCGCCGCAGCAGATGCACTTGGTGGTGCGTGTAGGCAGCGGATTTGTCCACGGCCATGCCGGTTTGCGCCGGATTGTTTTGATGCCGCTGCCCTCGCCTTGGCCAATACTAGGTATTTGGCGGCCCTATGCGCGCAGTACACAGAAACGGAAATTATAATGGCAACAGTAATACTGACGGCAGCAGGCGCCGCAATAGCCGGGCCGATTGGCGGCTTAATCGGCGCGGTTATTGGCCAGCAAATCGACGCAGAGATTTTCAAAGGCCCTGCACGCGAAGGTCCGCGTTTGAAAGAGCTCAACGTTCAAACATCAAGTTACGGCAATACGGTCCCGGCGATATTCGGCGCAATGCGTGTGGCGGGCAGCGTCATTTGGGCGACAGACTTAATTGAGAACCGCAGCAAAAAAAGCGGCGGTAAAGGCAAGCCGGCCAATGTGACCTACTCCTATTCCGTCAATATGGCGGTGGCATTATCCAGCAGGCCATTATCGCGGGTTGGCCGGATATGGGCGGACGGTAATTTAATCCGCGGCGCGGCCGGCGATTTCAAGGTTCCGTGTACGTTTCGTTTTTACAGCGGCCATGATGATCAATCTGCTGATCCGCTAATCGCCTCTGCTGAGGGTACGGCAAACACGCCTGCATTTCGCGGCATTGCGTATGCTATGTTCGAAGGATTGCAGCTGGCCGATTTTGGCAACCGTATTCCGTCATTGACCTTTGAGATATTTGAACGCGATGCGCAGGTACCGGTGATTGATATCGCGCGTGCCGCATCGCGCGGATTGATCATCAGCAACAGCGACGAAGCCGTTGATGGTTACGCGCTGGAGGGCGGGGATGGCAGGGCAGGTCTGTCATCGTTGCTAGCCACTGTGCCTGTATTGCTAAGGTCCAATGGCGATACGTTGCAAATGAACAATTACTGGCAGCAGTCCGGCACCAGCACCAGCATCAGCATCAGCACGCGCGTTAAGATAATTTCGCGTCAGGATAATGCACGTTATGCTCCCCCCGAACAATACCGTTTGCATAAAGGCGCTGCGCCGGGATCGCTATCGGTGCGGCATTATGATCCCGCGCGCGAATATCAAATCGGTATACAGCGCAGCAGCCGCGCGGACACAGGGCGCCCATCTGTACAAATTGAATTGCCCGCGACCCTAATCGCAAACGCGGCCCGCCGGCTTGCGGATTTACAACTGCTTCAGATGCAACGGACGCAGCGCGGCTGGAGCGGGCATATCGCGATTAGTGCAGACATATTGCGCGCAGGCGATTGGATTACCGAAGAAGCAGGGTATGGTTCAGAGCATGGTTCAGGTGGCAGTGTAGCAGTAGATACTTGGCAAATCACCGAGATTGAACATCTGGGTCTGGTAAGCCGGATCGCTGCGCGTCAGGCCATAATGGCAAACCCGCAGAGTATTGCCGGCGCAGAATCTGGACGTAGTTTGCCTGCGGATGATTTCGTTATTGGCGCAACGCAGATCGTTGCGCTCGATCTGCCTGCGCTTTTGGCTGTTGATCCGCAAAAAGCGCAAATTGCGATTGTAGCAGCGGGTAATAATAAAGCATGGCGCAGCGCGGCACTTAGCTTGAATACTAACGGAAGCCTGACCCCGGCGGGTAGCACAGCGGCACCGGCCATTATCGGGTTTACGCAAAACGGCTTGGTTTCGCATTCGCCTTGGCTAACCGATAACAGCAACCAGATTATAGTGAAACTGGCGCATGACGATATGCAGTTACCTGCAGGGCCGGGCAATCCGTTATCATCAGATGCGCCGTATATCTGGTTGGCCGGTGAAATACTGCGTTACGGCCTCGCCCAATATCTTGGCGACGCGCGCTACCGTATTAGCCGCTTGGTGCGCGGTAGCAACGGCACGGAGGCATATATAAGCGCGCACCAAATAGGCGATAGATTTGTCTTACTTGAACAAGGTACGTTGCGACTGCTGGATGACATAAGCACCGCAGCAGGACAGCAAATTGTAATCGAGGCGGCTGGTATTGGCGATAATACCCCCGCCACCGCGCAGCTGAACGTTGCTGCTTTGGCAATAAAGCCGCTTGCACCTGTTCATGGCCGCGCGGTGCTTATGATAAACGGCGATATTGTGTTGTCGTGGGTACGCCGCGCGCGCATTGATTTTGGCTGGCAAGACGGCGTTGATCAACCGCTTGCCGAAGATTACGAACAATATACTGTCAGCATTTGGTCTGGTACGCTGCAGCTGGCGGTTATCGATACGCCGCGTAATGACGCAATTCTATCTGCGGCAACGATCGCCTCGTGGAATATTGGTTCTGCAAATAACCTGCAATACCGAGTCAAACAAATCGGTAAATTTGCACAATCAGACGCTCTGATCTTTGGCCAATAGCGGCACCGATTACCTAACTATATCTAAGGAGAATATTATGACCGCCACAGCGACGCCGCGTTACCAACTGCCCTATTTGGTGGTTAGCCAGGCGCAAAAAGAAATTACGCATAACGAAGCATTACTGCGCATCGACGCTTTGCTGCAGCCTATGGTGGAAGCGGTCGCCGCTACGCCGCCTGCAATACAAACGGGCACGCAAGCCGGAAAATGCTGGCTAGTGGGCACGGGCGCGGCAGGCGAATGGGCCGGTAAACAAGGACAGATCGCGTGCTGGAACGGCAGCGGCTGGAGCTTTGTTGCGGCCACAGAGGGGTTGCGATTGCGTAATAAAGCCTTGGCATGTGACATGATTTATACTGCGAGCGGAGCTGGGAGCGGTTGGCAAACTCCAGCGGCCATTAATAATGCAACAGGCGGCACTGTTGTCGATATTGAAGCACGGCTTATCCTGAATCAGCTTTTATTTACGCTAAGAGGTTTGGGGATCGTTCCTGCGTAGACTGCGGCTATTCTGCCAAAAATAAGCTTATTTTTCAGAAATCGGATAATAATGGAGACATATAAGCAACACTATGGAACAAAGTAGGCTTGCATCGGTATAGGAGTCTCGGTAGATGATACTACTCGAAATTGTTCCTAATAATAGAAGGGGAAAGTTGATGCGTAAGTTTGCCATAAGTCTGGCGCTCGCTTCTACCGCTCTGGCTTCACCGGCATTAGCCCGTGACAAACAGTGGTATGTTGGAGTTGATGGTGGTGCCATGTTGGTCGAAGATCTCGATCTGAAAATAACACCAATCCCTGTAACTGTAGGTGCGGTCACAACGACACCTTCTCCGCGCTCTGCTGTGTTGGACCTTAAAAAGGGTTTTGATTTTGGCGGCGTTGTTGGATATGATTTTGGCGGTTTCCGTCTTGAATCAGAAGTTTCTTATCGCAAAGCAGCAATGAGTGCTGCTCGCGGCACAACTCCATTTATCAATCCAGGTCCAGGTACCGCACTGGTTGGTGGTAACGTACCTGTAAATGGCAATGCAAACGCACTTAGCTTTATGTTAAATGGCTTGCTTGATTTCGGCGACGATGATGGCCTTCAGGGTTTTGTTGGCGGCGGCGTTGGCGTTGCTCGTGTTGATGTAAACACAATCTACGCATCACCATCATATCTCAACGATTCGGACACAGGTCTTGCATGGCAAGCTCTGGCAGGCGTTCGCGCGCCATTGAGTGACAATTGGGATGTCGGTTTGAAATACCGTTTCTTCAACGCACCAAAAGTAGATTTGGTTGATCGTTTCGGAAACAATGTTCAAACACGTTTCCGTTCACACAGCATCATGGGTAGCTTGATTTATAACTTTGGCGGCGCTCCTGAGCCTGTTCCTGTAGCACCCGCTGCTCCAGTAACACCGGAAGCACCTCCTCCGCCACCACCACCGCCAGCACAGGTTGTGTGTAACACGGGTCCATACATCGTATTCTTCGATTGGGATAAATCCGATCTGCGTCCTGACGCGGCACAAGTTCTTGATAATGCTGCTGCGCAATATGCAAATTGCGGCAATGCTCAGGTTATGCTTGCCGGTCATGCCGATCGTTCAGGATCGCCGAAATACAATGTTGGTTTGTCACAACGTCGTAACACAAACGTTCGTGGGTATCTTGCATCTAAGGGCATCACTGACGGATCGATCACAACACAAGCATTTGGTGAAACCGCTCCGCGCGTCCAGACTGCTGATGGTGAGCGTGAGCCACAAAATCGCCGCGTGGAAGTATCATACGGCCCAGGTTCCGGCAACTAAGCCAAACGTGGATTTATTAGAACGGGGCTGGTCGAAAGACTGGCCCCTTTTTTGCTCAGATTTTATAAGGTCTAACGCAAGGTGCTTAATGCGTGGATGGTTCATCGCGTTATACTCTAGAGCATGATGCGATTGAGATGAATCGCATCATGCTCTATATCTCTTTGTGGCCGCGTGATTTTATACGATTAACCGGTACCCACTTAATCGCATCACGCGCTAAAGCGGAATGACATAAGGTTGAACCAAGCCTCAGCCCAGAGCTTGCCGGTGCGCACCAGGCCGACAAGCAACTTTCGCAAGCGCCCATCAATAGGCTCAGGGCTACGGTATTTATTTATGCGATTCTTTTGAAAGTTATCGCGTTCTAGGCAACCGATTTAAGCTGGACACTTGTGGAGCCAGACGCTGCTTCTAATAACCTTGCTTCCAGCGAGCGTAACCGCGTTTTATTTTCAATCTTTGCGCCAAGCAGATCGGTTACATAAAATGTGTCAACCGCCCGCGCGCCATATGTGGCAATATGCGCGCTATGCAATGTCGCCTTTGATTGGAACAATGCTTGCGCCAAGTTATACAGCAATGCCGGGCGATCGCGGGCGTTCACCTCTAATACGGTGAAGCGGTTTGAAGCTTGATTGTCGGCCATCACAGCAGGGGCAATATCAAATGCTTCTGCACGGCGCAAAGCGATAGGTTTACTATCTAGCTTTAGCGCCATTTTGCTGCGGTTGGCCAAGGCATCTTCGATCGATATGCGCAGCCGCTCGATCTGCGAAGCTTCCCTGAATGGACGGCCTAATGGGTCCTGAACCAAGAAATTATCCAGCGCCATGCCGTCGCTGCTGGTGTGAATGCGCGCATCGATTATGTTGCCACCCGCCAGATGGATGGCGCCCGCAATACGGTAAAACAAACCAGCATGATCGGCGGCATACACTGTGATCAAGGTCGCTCCGCGCTCGGCATAATAGCATGCATCAATCGCCAAATCGGTTTCGGCATTAGCCAACAGATGCCGTGCATTACGCTCAATAATATCGGCCGGTTCGGCGATCCAATACGGGCTAGGCAATTGTTTTGCCAATTTGTTAAACTGCGCATCTGGGATACCGAGGCGTTCTTGCAACTCTTGTTTCTTTGCCAAGATCCGGTCATCGCGGCCGCGCTGTTTATGGCCAAGCCGAAGCACTTCTTCGGTGGCTTCAAACAAATCAGATAGCAGCTGCCTTTTCCAGCTATTCCAAACGCCTGGCCCAACTGCGCGGATATCAACCACTGTCAACACCAGCAGCAATTTTAGCCGTTCGGGCGATTGCACTATTTGCGCAAAATCCAATATTGTTTTGAAGTCAGAAATGTCGCGCTTAAACGCGGTTGCTGACATCAACAAATGATTGCGCACCAACCATGCGGCGGTTTCTGTTTCCGCCGCCGACAATCCAAAACGCGGGCATAGCGATAGTGCAATCTGCGCGCCCAATACGCTATGATCGCCGCCGCGTCCCTTTGCGATATCGTGCAATAATGCGGCCACAAACACCACGCGCCGGCTTACTATTTGGCGCATGATTGCGGTGGAAAGCGGATGGTCCTCTTTCAGGTCGCCATTCTCTATTTCCGCCAGTAATCCGATGGCTCGGATCGAATGCTCATCGACCGTATAGTGATGATACATATCAAATTGCATTTGCGCGACAACACGCTGAAAATCAGGTACGAACCGTCCGAATACAGTGGACTCGTTCATCCATCGCAGCACGGTTTCAGGATCCCGCGGCGATGTGAGCACGTCCATGAACAGAGCATTCGCCCGCTCATCACGCCGGATGTTTTTATCCAGCAGCTTTGCATCACGCTGCGCAGACCGCATTGTAAGCGGGTGGATTTCCAAACCAAATTTATCGGCAAGCTGGAACATCTCAATTAACCGCACGGGATCTTCTCGAAAAAAGGTATCCGACGGTAGCGATAGCCGGCCCCGGTCGAGTACAAATCCGTTTAATTTGCGCGGGCGGCGCGATAACGCGGGCAAAAACCTGCGTCCCTTTTTTGCGAGCGTCTCATCTAAATGCGCAAGAAACAATCCGGTCACATCACCAACCGTTTTGGCATTCAGAAAATAGAACTGCATAAACCGTTCAACAGCCGAACGGCCCGGGCGATCGGCAAATTGCATGCGTTCGGCCACGTCTCTTTGCAAATCGAACGTCAACCTATCTTCGGTTCGGCCGGTAATATCGTGCATATGGCACCGCGCCGCCCAAAGGAAGTTTTCGGCTTTGTGAAAACGCTGATATTCCTGTATAGTAAGCAACCCAACGTCCACCAGATCGGATGCAGAGCGCACGCGGTGCACGTATTTCCCAATCCAATATAGCGTGTGCAAATCACGAAGGCCGCCTTTGCCTTCTTTGATGTTGGGCTCTACAACATACCGGCTATCCCCCATTCGGGTGTGCCGATCATCACGCTCTTTCATTTTTTGCCGGATGAAATCGGGCGCGGTGTTTTTGGCAACCTCGGTCCAGAACCGTGTAGCGGCCTCATTATAAACTTCGATATCACCCCAAACAAACCGGCTTTCCAGCAAAGCTGTGCGGATAGTTATGTCGCTGTTTGCCATTTTTACGGTTTCATCCAGCGACCGGCTTGATTGCCCGATCTTAAGGCTTAGATCCCATAGATAATACAGCATCGCTTCAACGACTTGCTCGGTCCAGCTTGTACGTTTATGCGGTGTTATAAATGCGATATCGACATCGCTATGCGGCGCCATTTCGCCGCGGCCGTATCCGCCAACAGCCAATATAGCAATCCGTTCCGAAGCAGATGGATTGGCAACAGGGTACAGGTTTGTTGTCACATGATCATAAATTAGCCGAACAATCTGGTCGACCAAAAAAGCTTGCTCTGCAGCGGCTTGATGCCCGCGAGAGGGATGCAGACGCAACCTGTTGCTGATTTCGGCGCGCCCTGCGGCTAATGCAGATTGCAGCAGCGCCACGATCTGGCTGCGGCCGTTTGCAGCATTACCATCTGCTGCAATTTCGGCGATATCATCAGCAAGCAATTTGCGATTAATAATCGCGCGCTGTTTGATAATAGGTTCGGCGACGTGTTTCATATCTCCATCATAACAATAGCCAGACCTGAATGCAAAGTGTCAGACAACGTCAGTTAGTGTCACACGGGCGCAATCACTTTTTCATTATATTCACGGCGCAGCGTAACACGGTCAATTTTTTGTGTACCTAACCGGGGCAAGGGTTCTTTTGTGCACCAGAAATATACCGGAACTTTGAACCCTGCGAGGCGGGAGCGCAAAAAGTCTTTCAGCTCATCACCGCTTACATCGGAGTCTGGTTTACAATAATAGACCAGCCCGGGCACTTCGCCGTAACGATCGTCGGCTATTCCAAATACAGACAGCTCGGTTATGCTTTCATGCTCATATGCCGCGGCTTCAACCTCTGGGCAGCTAATATTTTCGCCGCCGCGGATGATGATATCTTTCTTGCGATCTACGATAAACAGATATTCGTCTTCGTCCAAATATCCGATGTCGCCTGTTCGAAAGAAACCATCGCTGGTAAATGCGGCGTTCGTGGCTTCTTGGTTGTTCCAATAACCGTTGAAATTGGCAACTGTGCGGATACATACCTCTCCGCGTTCGCCCTGCGGCACAGCTTTTCCGTCATCGTCCAATATCCCAACTTCGACGATAGGCCTGGTTGCGGTTCCGGTACTTTCGGGTTTTGCGAGGTAGTTTTCGGTGAAGTTACCGCAGCCAACGCCGTTGGTTTCAGTTAATCCATAACCAAGCACTGGATAGCCCCAGCTCATTTCTTCACGGATTTTGCGGACATGATCCACAGGACGCGGCGCACCTCCGGCGGCAAATGTCGTGCAACTGGTAAGATCATATTTGCTGCGGTTTGGGTGGGTGGCCATTTCAATACTCATCAACGGAACGCCGACAAAGTAGGAAATTTTTTCTTTCTCAATGATCCGCATTGCTTCTTCGGCATCCCATTTTGGCATCATCACCAGCTTGCGGCCAACAGCAAAGCTTTGCAGCACCAGCGGTACAGAAGCCGTTACGTGGAACAAGGGTACATTGACGAGCGAAGACGGCTGAGCCGGAAGCACCGCGCCGTTATTAGATAGTATTTCAAAGAACACTAATGTCTGCGCAACATAGCTCATCGCGCCCTGTATCACAGCGCGCTGGTCCGATACCGCACCCTTTGATTGCCCTGTTGATCCCGAGGTATACAGGATTGTGGCATTATCCAGCGTATCAAGCACCGGCAGCGGTGTATCTGTACCGCCGCCCTTTGATAACAATGCAGCAAGGCCAGTAAGCGGAGCGCAGTCATGTTCGAACAGGATAATCTCTGCTCCGCCTAAATCTTGGCCTGCCATACGCGCGGCGCGTTGCTCGTCGGCCAATATCATGCGGCAACCGACCATGCGGATTCCGCCGGCTAGCTCGCTGCCTTGCCACCAACCATTCAGCAAAGTAGCAACGCCGCCTGCCATCGAAATTGCCATCGATGCAATTATCCAATTGGCTGAATTGCGGGCCGCTATACCAATCCGGTCGCCTATTGCGATTTTATGCCCATGTACCAGCCCGCCCGCCAAAGTGCGCGCGGCGGCATAAGTTTCCCCAAATGTAAGACGAATATCGCCGTCAATCAAAAATTCTTTATCTTGGTGTGCAGCGCAAAACATCTGATAATATTCAGAAAGTGTGGCTGGCGCCTGTGCGATCATGGGCATTTGCACGCCAAATTTCTCGATATAGCTTACTTTAAGCGGTCCATCATTATCCATCAGCCGCTTGACCGTAGCGTCAATTTCCAAATCTAAAGCAGTTGGCATAGCGAATCTCTCCTTTACGCTTTGTACCCATCCTATTTCGCTCTATAGCAATGTTAAAATTATGGGGAACTAAATTGCTGCTACAGACACTGGTTGAAACTGCCAACCATATAAAATTTACCGATTTGGGGCTTGGCCCGGTTGCGATTGACCTGGGATTTTTTCAGATACGTTGGTATTCACTAAGCTACCTCGTGATGATATTGCTCGGGTACTGGTATTTATTAAAACTCATTCGCATCCCCGGGTCGCCGATTTCGCGTGTGCATGCCGATGACCTTATTATGTACATGACGCTTGGTGTTATATTGGGCGGGCGGTTTGGGTACATCCTATTTTATGATCGTGACCTGTTGGCGTTTGATAAATTCTACCGCGTGTGGGAGGGCGGAATGTCGCTGCATGGCGGGACGCTAGGCGTGCTATTTGCGCTGTTTATATTTACCCGCTTGCACAAGCTTTCGTATTTAAGGGTTTGTGA
>JAYWFI010000009.1:0-32064 GCA_043778865.1 Sphingomonadales bacterium | reverse complement strand
ATATTGATGTCCGGCGGATCGTTTGGCGGCGGGTGATGGATGTCAACGACCGCGCGCTGCGTAACATTGTCCAGTCAGTTGGCGGCGTGGCAAACGGCTATCCGCGCGAAAGCGGATTTGATATTACGGTTGCTTCTGAAGTGATGGCAATTTTTTGCCTTGCTCAAGATTTGGCAGATTTGGAGCAACGGTTGGGCCGCATTGTTGTTGCTTATACTCGTGACCGTCACCCTGTAACCGCGCGCGACTTTAAAGCTGACGGCGCGATGACAGTTTTGCTCGCTGAAGCGATCAAGCCCAATCTTGTCCAAACCCTCGAAGGCAATCCAGCGATCCTCCATGGCGGCCCGTTTGCCAATATCGCCCACGGCTGCAATTCGGTGATTGCGACGAAGGCCGCATTGTCGCTTGGTGACTATGTCGTTACCGAAGCCGGATTTGGCGCTGATTTAGGGGCCGAGAAATTCTTTGATATTAAATGCCGTCAGGCTGGCCTCGCCCCAAGCGCGGTTGTCATCGTTGCTACGGTGCGTGCCCTTAAGATGAACGGCGGGGTCGCCAAGGCTGACCTTGCGTACGAAAATATCGACGCGGTTCAGCGCGGTTCCGTCAATTTGATCCGCCATATCGAGAATATTCGTCAGTTTGGCGTACCTGCAGTTGTCGCGATCAACCACTTCGGAACCGATACCGGTGCTGAAATCGCGGTTATCCAGGCGGCAGCGGCAGAGCACGGGTGCAATGCGATCCTCTGCCATCATTGGGCAACCGGCGGTGAGGGGGCCGAAGATTTGGCACATGAAGTCGCGTCGCTAGCAGACAGCAATGCAGCCCAGTTCGCACCGATTTATGACGACAATGAAACGCTGTTTGACAAGATGAGCATCATCGCAACGCGCATCTACCGCGCCGCCGCTGCAGTTGCTGATCCAAGCGTGTTGAATCAGCTCGCAGCGTGGGAAGCGGCGGGATACGGGCATTTGCCCGTTTGTATGGCCAAAACGCAATATAGCTTTTCAACCGATCCCGCCGCGCTAGGTGCGCCAAGCGGCCATATCGTGCCAGTGCGCGAGGTGCGGCTGGCTGCTGGCGCTGGTTTCGTTGTCGCAATCTGCGGAGAAATTATGACGATGCCGGGTTTACCAAAGGCTCCTGCCGCCGAAAGGATCGGAATTGACGCTCAGGGTGCGATAACAGGGTTGTTTTGACATCGGTTGCCCCTCGCGCCGCCGGTCCCGGCGTCTGACCAAGGCAATGCCAGCTAGGCTATGCGCGCGGCCAATTTTCCTTACTTTCCCACCTTAGCTTAGAGCCGCTTGCAAGCAGTTTAACAAATGGCAAGTTTCGGAGACGCGGTCCAAGCGCTTTAACGACCGGAATATTAGCAATATTTGCTTTTTTTGAGCAATGTTTGTGATCTCTGAAGAATTACTCTAGTCATATAAGGCAGCTACTTGTGAAACCGTCACGGCCAAGTGGACTGTAGAGACTTCGGGTTAAAACGTCTATAAAACGCCATATTTCTCAATTATGTGAGACAATAAAAAATCAAATTATGGGCACCAAAATGGCGGAATTGCGCGGTCTTAGTAAAGAACTAAGATATTGATAAATAACATATTTATGCCTGGAGGCCCGACCGAGAATCGAACTCGGGTGCAAGGATTTGCAGTCCTCTGCGTCACCACTCCGCCATCGGGCCTCACTTACTTACAAGCGTGCGCTTAGCGGGTGATTTGCGGCAATGCAATGGAGATTTGTTTTGTGTGGCACATTGGAATCTCTCATAAAATCTATCTTCGGATTGCTACAGATTTGCCCACAAAGCATCTTGGAGCCAAAAATAGGAATTTAGCTTGAATCCTGCTTGGACTTTTTGGTTAGTCTGGTTAATACATCAATGCGTAACTGTATTGTTCCAATAATACGCTATGCAATGCGTAGGATATAAACCGTTTGCACGTAAATCTGGGAATTAGAATATCAATGAATGATTTTTCAACCAATCGCCGTGCCATGGTAGATAGCCAGCTGCGTACTAGCGGCGTGATGGCACCTGCTGTGATTGCCGCCATGAGCACATTGGCTCGTGAGAATTTTGTGCCTGCCTTGTTGCATTCCACTGCGTATATGGACCGCGGTATTCCGCTGTGCGCAGGACGCATGCTCAATCCGCCACTGGCAACAGGATTGATGCTACAAGAGGCAGCGGTTCGCGCCAATGACCGTATTTTGATAATTGGCGCGGGCACGGGATATATGGCCGCTTTGCTTGCAGGTACCGGCGCTAAAATATTTGCAATTGAACAATCAACAGAGCTTATGGCGCTAGCAAAGGTTAATCTTGCGGGGCAGGACAATGTTTCGCTTGTTGATGCACCGCTGTGTGCAGGTGATGCACACAATGCACCTTATTCGCTAATACTAATTGACGGTGCAATTGAAGCGTTGCCGCATATTATTATGCATCAAATAGAAGAAGGCGGTAGGATCGTCACTGGGCTTGCCGAAGGTGCTGTACGCCGACTTGCGGTAGGGTATAAACGAGGTGCTAGCCTTACTTTACGTGCATTCGTTGATACTGAAATTGCGATGTTACCAGGGTTCGCGCCTGCAAAGGAGTTTGTATTTTGATCCGAATTTTATTTCGTACAAGGCTGCTAATGGGCGCTACGCTGTGCGCCACTACGATGCCAGTTAATGCAGGAACATTGCGTGATGCCTTAACGCAAGCATATCGCACCAACCCCAGTTTAGCAGGCGCGCGGGCAGGGCAGCGCGTAGTTGATGAAAACGTACCCTTGGCCAAGGCGCAAAGCAGGCCGAGCGCATCGGCTACGGCTACTTATACGGAAAACATATATACCTCCTCAACCACGCAGGCATTCACAAACGCGCGTTCGGTCTCGGTAAACCCCACTATATCGGTGCCGCTGTATAATGGCGGCGCGATAAAAAATGCGATCCGCGCAGCAGAAATGCGCGTTGATGCCGGACGCGCCAATCTGCGCGCCACAGAAAGCAGCCTGTTTTCTGCGGTTGTTGGCGCATATATGGACGTAATTCGCGATGAAGCTGTTGTATCGTTGAACCGCGCGCAAGTCGGCGTACTAAACATAAACCTACAAGCAACGCGCGATCGTTTTGAAATTGGTGACCTTACTCGTACCGATGTCGCACAATCTGAAGCCCGATTGGCTACTTCAATTAGCGGCATGGAATCTGCACGGGCGCAGCTTATTCGGTCAAAAGAAACGTATATACAACTTGTTGGCTTGCCTCCCGGTGATTTGGATGCGCCGCCGCCGTTACCAAACCTTCCTGCGTCGCCTGATGCTGCGGTGGAGATATCGCTTGCCAACAACCCTGATCTGAAATCAGCGCAGGTTTTGCGTGAGGCAGCGGTATATGACCGCAAAGGCGCAAATGGATCGCGGCTTCCGGTTGTGGGGGCATTTACCAGTGGTAGTTACAGTAATGCGCTGGGATCATCACGCTTCAACGGGGCCTCAGCCAATATTGACCAAAGCCAAACATCGGCACAATTTGGCATTCGTGCCACTATCCCACTTTATCAAGGCGGTGAACCTGCCGCGCGTATTCGCCAATCACAGGCGCGATTGAGCCAAGCGCAGGAAGCCGAAATTGCAGCGGAACGTGACACGATTGCTCAAACCCGCGCATCATATGCAAGCTGGCGCGCGTCAAACGAGGTCATCGCATCATCGGAGCGTGCTGTGTCAGCCAATGAGCTTTCGTTGGAAGGAGTACGCGCCGAAAACAGTGTTGGGAACCGTACAATATTAGATATATTGAACGCAGAACAAGAATTGCTGAACAGCAAAGTGCAGTTAGTAACCGCGCGGCGCAATTCTTATGTCGCAGGATTTACATTACTGGCTGCGATGGGCCGTGCAGAGGCCCGTGATCTGGGCCTAGATGGCGGCGCGCTGTATGATCCCTCTGAATATTACGAAACAGTTCAGGGGGCCTGGAATGATTGGTCAAGCCGCGCCGATCCGGTAGCGCAAGCAACGCGTAACATTGACTCTCCTGCGCAAAAAGCAGACATAGAACTATTAACAGAATTGAAGCCGCCTTTAAGGCGCAGCAAACGGGGCAACTAAGATGGCAGACAACAGGAGCGAACCTTCAATGGATGAGATACTGTCTTCGATTAAAAAAATTATAGCAGATGATGACCGGACCAAAAAATCTGCACCCAAGCCTGCAGCAAAAACGGATGTTGTACTTACGCAGGTTCAAGAAGCGCATGTTGACGACGAAACAGTCTTGGAGTTAACCCAAACCGCTGAAATTGAGTTCGAAGAAGGTGACTTGCTTGACGAAAATAAAGCGCAAAGTCTGGCGCGTAGCTTTTCAACATTGCAAACTTTAGCAGAGCCCGGAGCTGCGCCGCAAATAGTGCGTTCGGGTGAAACATCGCTTGAGGGCTTAACGCGCGAATTGCTTAGACCTATGCTAAAAGAATGGCTCGATGCTAATCTTCCGCAATTGGTTGACTCAATGGTTGAGCGAGAGATTGCCAGAATCACCAGAAAAGGCTGATAAACTTTCGCGAATAACAAGAGTACATTACTAGCAGCAGTTTTGATGTAACCTCTTACTTGCCTGCTTGTAACGACGGAAACGTCTTAATTATATGTTCGTAAATCGCGATATGTAAGCCATCGGAAAACTCGCAGCCGTATAAATCACCATTATGCCAAGCGATACGGGCCTCTAATGGAGCGTATCCTGGTATTGTAAGGAACACTTTTCGGTCCACCTTGATATAGGTCAATGAATAGATACGAAAGCCGGAGCATGATAAATCAATTATGTTTACCTTGTGTTTTCCTGCTCCTTGCTCACGAATATCGGCGTAAATAAGCACGTCACCACGGTCATGCTCGCGTGCATTAAACCAATGATTATCGTCATGATTTGTGTTTTCACTGACCGACATTTTAACGCTCCTGCGGTGCGATCCCCTTTGACGTGAACTCCATCACAAGCAAATGATTACGCTGTACTTATAACCGTTTACCTGCGTTCTTCTTACATTTAGTTAATGACTAGGCCAAGAACGATATAAATTAAAATTGGTGAACCAACGCCGATAAGTGTTGTTATTACAAACAATAATCGGACAATATTTGTATCCACGCTTAGCCAGCGTGCCAATCCAGCGCAGACGCCCAATATTTTTTTGTTCTCTTTATCAAGTGTAAGCTTATCCATTTCAAATCCCTTTAATTAACGTAGTTATTAGGCAACATTTTGCATAGTAGTTACGATTGCAGGTGCAACCGTTAAGCCGATCGTGATGAAAGCGCAGAGGATTGATCCAAATACAGCTGCGAATTTGTTTGCTTTTGAAAGTGTCATTTTAGTATTCCTTTGTTGTTTGCTTATAAGTGAGTGCAGGTGTGAGGTAATTTCTTGTTACATGGAATACATAGCAGGGATCGTGCCATTTTATTAAAAGTTCATGTATACAGTCATATGATACCATATTTGCAGAATATGTAATTTTACATCATCATATATGTTGGGGTTATATCCCAAATATTAGGATCAGGATTCATGCAAAAATAGATCGGTATATGAATTGGCTGTTGACGCCGCGCGCGATAGCATTAGCACGCATGGTATGGCTCTAACTCAGCTTTCGCTCACAGATTTTCGTAATTATGCGACGGCGCATATTTGTCCTACAGCGAATTTTATCGTTTTACATGGCGAGAATGGTGCGGGAAAAACTAATATACTAGAGGCTGTGTCGCTACTTGTGCCGGGCCGCGGGCTACGGCGAGCAGCATTACAAGAAATGTCGCGCAAAGATGGAGAAAATGGTTTCGCAGTCTCTGCTTGTCTCGGCGATATTATACTCGGAACCGGCACAGAGCAGGGCGCACTGGACCGCAGAAAGGTTCGCATCAATGGCGCATCCTCATCAATAAATGCATTGGCAGAATGGCTGGCTGTTATTTGGTTGACCCCTGCAATGGACAGATTGTTTGCCGATAGTGCAGGCGTACGTAGGCGATTTTTGGATAGACTTGTGCTTGCTTTGTATCCCTCACACGCAAAACACAGCAGCCGCTATGAAAAAGCAGTGCAAGGACGCAACCGGTTATTGCAATCTGGCGAACGTCTCGATTTGCAGTGGATGGATGCTATCGAAAGTGAAATGGCACAAGATGCGGCAAGAATTAACGCGGGCCGAAATTATACCTTAGCACAACTAAGTGAGAAGTTAGCTTCTGCGCCCACTGGGCCGTTTGCTGTGCCTACGCTACAATTGGCTATGCCAGCATGTGAAGACGTTGGACAGTTGCAACAGGAATGGCGCCGCGCGCGTTCGCGTGATGCAGCCGCAAAACGTACGTTGCTCGGCCCGCATCGTACCGACTTGATTGTGCATCACGCGGGCAATGGCCAAGCCGCAGCTTCATGTTCAACGGGGGAACAAAAAGCATTGCTGCTGTCTGTAGTGTTGGCGCACGCTACGCTAGTTACTGAGCAACGGGGCGGGCCGCCGATTATCTTATTGGATGAAGTTGCTGCGCATATTGATCCTGTTCGCCGGCGCGCTTTGTTTGAAAAGCTTGCGCAAACAGGTTGCCAAGTGTGGATGACAGGTACAGAATTAGGATTATTCCGAGACTTAGAGGGGCAAGCCCACTTTATTGAAGTTGATGGCGGGACTTTATTATAGCTAATAGTATAAGCTTTTAACCTGTTTTACGCTGCGCGGTCGCGGTACCTGTTGTTTCAGCCCTCTTTTCTTTACGCGTTGTCTCAAGGTCTACCAGCCGCTGTGAATGCGAATGCACTGGTAGGCGCAGGCTGGTTAGTTGATCCTGCGGAACAGCTTTGCTGAATAAATATCCCTGAACGTTCATGCACCCCTCAAGACGTAACTGCTCAAGCTGGTCTTCGCGTTCCACACCCTCTGCTGTCGTAGTCATTCCAAGGCTTTTGGCCAAGTTGACAACGGATCTTACAATCGCCTGACAATCTTCCCGGGTATCAATTTCATTTACAAAACAGCGGTCAATTTTAATTTTATCAAAGGGGAAGCTGCGAAGATAATTGAGCGAACTATATCCTGTTCCAAAATCATCCAAGGCAATTTCGACGCCAATTTCATGAAGCTTATGGAGTGTTTCCAGATTGGCCACGCTGTCTTGCATTAATACGCTTTCGGTAATTTCGAGGCATACGCGTTTGGGTTCAACCCCTGTTTTTGCCAGCGCATGAATCAGCGTCGTGATCAGGCTGGAGCTCCGCATTTGTGCAGGAGACAGGTTAATTGAAACTGTCATCTCCTCTGGCCACAACGTTAGGTCATCAATCGCTTGACGGATCACCCATTCGCCGATGGGAATAATCATTCCGCTTTCTTCGGCAATCGGAATGAAGTTGTCGGGCATTACTACGCCGCGTTCTGGGTGTTCCCAGCGGATGAGCGCTTCATACCCCAAAGTTACGCTATCTTCGATACGTACCAAAGGTTGATAATGCAGGCAAAGCTCTCGCTTTCCAAGTGCGCCTCGCAGATCCAATTCCAATGCACGGCGCAATTGGGCGGCTTCGTCCATGCCTGTCTCAAATATAACTTGCCGGTTGCGGCCCTGTGCTTTGGCTTCGTAGAGTGCCAGATCAGCGTTGCGCAATAAAGTTACTGCATCATCACCGTGACTAGGTGAAATCGCCAGACCGATGCTGGTCCCCACAATCACGTCATGATCATCCAAGCGGAATGGCATGGTTAGCGCACTGATGATTCGCGATCCTATCATTTGCATGTGATCAAGCGAGCCATTTTTGAACAAAATCGCAAATTCATCACCGCCCAATCGGGCGACCATTTCTTCCCCTGTGATGCAAGCTTCCAAGCGGCGCGCCACGCCTTTCAATAGCAAATCACCAAATCCGTGTCCTAAAGTATCATTGATAATTTTGAACTGATCGAGGTCTAGAAACATCAACCCTACTTCATCGCGCTCATCGCGCAACATCCAGCTTAGTCTTTGATTGAATTGAAACCGGTTAGGCAGGTCAGTTAACGAGTCAAAATGCGCCATGTAACTGACTTGATCTTCGGCCTGACGCTGTGCAGTTATATCAGTCACGATACCGCGAAATGTGCCGCCATGCTCTAGTGAAGGACGCGCGCTAATTGACCACCATAAGCGGTCTTTGCCAATGCTTAGAGATACAGGATGATTTCTAAACGAGCGACCAAGCGACAAATGGTCTGACAACTGATCACGATCAGCGCCTTTGTCAACAAGGTCAATAAGTGGCAAACCAATGAGCGTTTCTAATGGCCGCTGTGACGCTACCGCCAACTGCTCACTTGGATTAATGATGCAGCCGCGGCCATCCATTTCCAAAACCCAGTCAGATCCCTGCTCTGTAAAATCCGAGAGTAAAAGATTTATCGTTTCAGCGGAGTCTCGAAGTTCAGCTTCGGTCTCGTATCTGATCTTGATACCTTGTTCAGTTGTCTTGATATTCGCAAACAGCACCATCGAATAACATAGTACCAATGCGCCTGCGGCATAACCCGCCAGGTTATTTTGTGACATGACTGCAAAAAAACAGCCTATTGCACAGCAGCCAACGAACATATTTGCGGCGCGTCTTAAGGTTCGGTATGTCGCCGCGCCCGCTGCCATCATTCCGCTGCCTATGGCCGTGCACAAAACCTGCTGCGCCGGAGTGGCTCCATACATGAGGTAAAATACTATAACGCCCCACCAGGCACCAAATAATGCGGCATTCCATTCCACAGACTGCAGTAGTTTGTTTAATTGCGCAGCATCCATTTGTATCTTATCAAAGATAATGCTGTTGCTTATTCGCCAAACTATCAGGATTGCCATTATTATTGCGGGCACAAGCAATGATATGAAATGTACAGAATTATAAAATACAACCGTTACAATTATGGCGTTAGCCATATTTGCGGCTACTGAACTTTTTATTACACCAAAATGTTCTTTTATCAGGTGCTTGGTTAACCAAACACCATTCTTGTCCACGCTTGTACGTTGATCGTAGCCCATTTACATAATCCCCATCACTTGAGAGTGAATAGGATCAAATAACTAATATTTCATTATACTGCCTGAATTATTAGTTATTTTACACCATGTTGAATGAGTTACTGAACAAAAATAGGTAAAATCAAACTTAATCGGCTGCGGCTTTGCCCGCTGCTTTCTTACGTGGCTTCTTTGGCTTTTCGGCTTTTGGCGGGGCAGGACTTACTTCGAATACAGGTTTGCTATCTTTCATGTGAACCGATACTTCGCCGCCATTAACCAATTTACCGAATAGCAATTCTTCAGCAAGTGGTTGCTTGATCTTTTCTTGAATCAAGCGTGCCATTGGCCGGGCACCATATAGCTTGTCATACCCTTTTTCAGATAACCAAGCGCGGGCCTCATCGTCTAATTTAATATGTACGTTTTGATCCGCAAGTTGCAATTCCAATTGTAGAATGAATTTATCTACAACGCGCGCTACAACCTCTGTTGGCAGATATGCAAAAGGCACGGTTGCATCCAGACGATTACGGAATTCAGGCGCAAACATCTTCTTTACGGCCTCTTCACCTGCGTCCTCTTTGCTGATGTTGTTGCCAAATCCGATGCCTTCACGCGCCATATCAGACGCACCCGCATTTGTGGTCATGATCAATATAACATTACGGAAATCGACAGTTTTGCCGTGATGATCGGTTAACCTGCCATTGTCCATTACCTGCAACAGTATGTTGAAAAGATCAGGATGGGCTTTTTCGATTTCATCAAGCAGCAAAACGCAATGGGGGTTTTGATCGATTGCATCGGTAAGAAGCCCGCCTTGATCAAATCCAACATAGCCAGGAGGCGCACCAATTAAGCGGCTAACCGAATGGCGCTCCATATATTCGGACATATCAAACCGTTTTAGCGGAATGCCCAATATTGAAGATAGCTGGCGTGCAACCTCGGTTTTACCAACTCCTGTAGGCCCGCTAAACAAGTAGTTACCAATCGGCTTATCTGGATCACGCAAGCCCGCGCGGCTCAGCTTAATGGCTGATGCCAATATCTCGATTGCGGCATTTTGTCCAAAGACGACCCGTTTCAAGTCACCTTCCAAATTACCCAACGCGGTTTTATCATCGGATGAAACATTTTTTGGCGGTATCCGCGCTATTGTAGCGATAACAGCCTCTATCTCACGCTGTGTAATGGTTTTGCGCCGCTTTGATGGCGGGTACAACATTTGCATAGCGCCAACCTCGTCAATTACATCAATCGCCTTATCGGGTTGCTTACGATCATTAATATACCGCGAAGACAGCTCTACGGCTGCTTTGATAGCATCATTAGTGTACTTAACTTTATGATGTTCTTCAAACGCGCTGCGCAAACCTGATATGATTTTGATAGTATCTTCGATGCTAGGCTCATTAACGTCAATTTTTTGGAACCGGCGCAGTAAGGCTCGGTCTTTTTCGAAATGGTTACGAAATTCCTTGTAAGTTGTAGATCCAATACATTTAATCGATCCGTTGGATAGTGCAGGCTTAAGCAAGTTGGAGGCATCCATCGCACCGCCGCTGGTTGCGCCTGCACCAATTACGGTGTGTATCTCGTCAATAAATAGAATGGCATCAGGTAGCTTTTCAAGCTCATTAACTACGGCCTTTAGTCGTTCTTCAAAATCGCCGCGATACCGCGTTCCGGCAAGCAATGAACCCATATCAAGCGAGTATATCACCGCTGGTTCCAATACTTCGGGAACTTGTTTTTCAACAATGCGGCGGGCAAGCCCCTCTGCAATTGCGGTTTTACCAACGCCGGGTTCGCCAACATAAAGCGGATTATTTTTGGAACGGCGGCATAGAATTTGTACTGTACGGTCGACTTCCTCGGCGCGGCCAATCAACGGATCGATGCGGCCTTGCTTTGCTTTTTCGTTCAAGTTTACCGTGAATTGATCGAGCGCGCTTTCCTTCTCTTTTTTGCTTTTACCGGGTTCAGCGCCGCTGCTTTCCTCGCTGCGGTCTTCTGTTCCCTTGACACTGGTGGGTGTCAGCGTGCCGTCCTTGCCGATCCCGTGGCTGATGAAAGATACAGCATCAAGACGGCTCATGTCTTGCTGTTGCAGAAAATATACAGCGTAGCTTTCACGTTCAGAGAATAATGCAACTAGCACGTTTGCGCCCGTTACAACGTCCTTGCCAGATGATTGTACGTGCAAAATCGCGCGTTGTACGACGCGCTGAAATCCGCTGGTGGGCGATGGATCAACTTTGCCCTCAACCCGCAAGCTCTCAAGCTCGCTATCTAAATATGTAATTACGATATCAGACAACTCACCCATATCGACGCCGCACGCCTGCATAACACCGGCGGCATCTTGGTCGTCGATTAACGCGAGCAGTAAATGCTCTAATGTTGCATATTCATGCGCACGGTCAGCAGCATGTTTCAAAGCGTTGTGCAGCGTGGTTTCAAGCGATTCTGCAAATGAAGGCATAATATGTAACTCCTAGGTCCGCAGGCGGGGGGTGTCGCAATCCGCTTTTGGCTTCTTACGCTATGTTGTATCGAACTATGCCGGTTTCAACATGCAATATTTATTAACAATCAATTATCCTAAAAACGAAACAATGCAGTTGCAATAGAGCCCGTTCAATTTTTGAATAGCTGATCTGCGGCGGATCGGTGGTTTGTTGCGGCTTGCTTCTTTGCTGCACAGCGTTCGATTTCAGACTGTAAAGCTGCGATGCGTGCATCAAGTTCATCAACCGACAATGGATCAATGTCTTGCCGAAGTAACGCGGCAAGTGGATCAGTACTGCGCGAAGGTAAATTGTCATCAGCGTCCATAAGCAACAGTTGACGGATAGGCGCACGAAGTCAATAAGCAGGACAGATTTTCAGCGTTATAACAAATACAACGATGGCAAATGGGGGATGCGACCAATGACCGAATTGCCTGAATACATGAATGCAATAGAAATTAGTGTACCCGGCGGACCCGAGGTACTTGTGCCTTGTCGGCGCCAAGTACCTGTTCCGGTACGAGGTGAAGTGCTTGTTCGCGTGGCCGCCGCGGGCGTTAACCGTCCCGACGTGATACAGCGCAAAGGTCTATATCCTGCCCCGCCTGGCGCAAGTGATATCCCAGGACTAGAAATTGCAGGAGAAATTGTAGCAGTTGGCGAGGATGTAGCATGTGATCTTATCGGGCAGCAGGTTTGCGCATTAGTATCCGGCGGAGGATATGCCGAATATTGCACAGCGCCTGCGGCACAATGCATGATGGTTCCTATTTCATTGGAAATAACACAGGCCGCCGCGCTACCCGAAACATTATTCACAGTATGGCATAATTTGTTTGAACGCGCTTATGTACGCAGCGGCGAAACAATATTGGTACACGGCGGCACCAGCGGTATTGGCACGATGGCGATAAAGCTAGCCAAGCTATTCGATATCTCGGTGATCGTAACCTGCGGTAACGACAGCAAATGCGCATCTGCGATTGAAATGGGCGCGGATCATGCGATCAATTATAACGCGGCCGATTTTGTCGCCGAGGTGAAATCCATAACCGGCGGGCAGGGCGTGCATGTGATCCTCGATATGGTTGCGGGTGATTATGTTGCGCGCAATTTGCAAGCGTTACGCGATGATGGCCGGCATGTAACGATTGCAGTCCAAGGCGGCATGACGGCACAGATCAACATGGCGCAGGTCATGATGCGACGCCTAACGCTGACGGGCTCAACGCTGCGTGCGCGTTCAGCCGAATTCAAGGGATTACTTGCCGACGAAATTAGTAGAAACGTGTGGCCAATGGTAGCCGACGGCAGCCTGCGTCCACAAATTGATCGTACATTTACGCTTAATGATGCTGCCTCGGCTCACATGCACATGGAGGCAGGCGATCACGTTGGAAAGATTGTGCTAACAACCTAGAGGTAGGCTCTTGCCGATTATCGAAAACTCGCCTAGTAACACTACAAGTAAGTTAGGCCGCTTCCGACAAGGGGCGGCCCTTTTAATTGGAGAAGGCCTGATGGCTCACGAAACACCAACCCCATTGATGCCGCATGCAACTGCTGCTTGGCTTGTCGATAATACCGCACTCAGCTTTCCGCAGATTGCTGAATATTGCGGATTGCATATCTTGGAAGTTCAGGCGATGGCCGATGACATGACGGGCTCGAAATACACGGGACGTGATCCTGTTCACGCAGGCGAGCTGGCCATGGACGAAATCGAAAAAGGTCAAGCGGATGAGGATTATGTTCTTAAAATGAGCAAAGGTCCTGATCAAGTTCGCCGCACAAAAGGTCCGCGCTACACGCCTGTCTCTAAACGTCAGGATAAGCCAGATGGTATCGCATGGCTGCTTCGCAATCATGCCGAGATGTCTGATGGAGCTATATGTAAACTAATCGGTACTACGCGGCATACAATAGGCGCTATCCGGGATCGTTCGCATTGGAACATCTCAGAGATTCAGGCGAAAGATCCAGTAACGCTTGGTCTTTGTTCGCAGCGTGAACTAGACGCCATTGCGGCAAAAGCAGCCAAAAAGGCTGGTATCGAAAGTGTGGTCGTAGAAGATAGCCGTTTGGGCAGTGACCGAGAGGCACTTATTTCGCAGTTGCACGCAGAACGTGATGAAAGCCGCCGCAAGGCCGAGGCATTGTTAAACGGCGAAGAAGAGGTCGAAGCAAAGGAAGAGTTGACCGCTGATACGTTGTTTAAGAAGTAAGGATTTTATTTGCGAACTCTTACGTAACGTCACCATTGCGTACGCGTATCATTTGCGCCAAGCTTAGGCATGAATAAACCTTTACCGATATCCTATGATATGTCGCTTAGTGATCATGGATTTGAAGCCAAGGCGTTTAAGGGCTTGGTTTATCCGCTGGGTGATCACGCGCCCGAATATGGTCAGATATATCCGCTTGCCGGTGATATTGGCTGGACACGTATGCCAGTGCCGGGCAGTTTGGCGCATATAAATTTATGGTTGTTGGATGACGATGCCGAAATCGCTGGCGGATTTGCGATTGCAGATACCGGCCTATTCATGCCCGATACGATTGCTGCATGGCGGGCGATGTTTGATGGTGCGCTTTGCGATAAAACACTCACGCGAATATTCGTAACGCATTTCCACCCCGACCATATCGGATGTGCAGGTTGGTTAGCCAACAAGTTTAAGGTGCCGATATGGATGAACCGAACCGAATGGCTACTGGCCCGCTTACTAACAACTGATAAGCGCGACGAACCGCCCAAAGAGGTGCTCGAACGCCGTAAATTTTATGGCTATGACGATGCCCGTGTTGAAAAAATGCGCAAGTCGGGATGGGGTAATTTCTCCAAAGTCGTATCGAACTTGCCAACTTCTCATGTGCGTATGGATGACGGCGATGTGATCCGCATAGGTAAGCGTGATTGGACGATTATGACCGGCGGGGGGCACACGCCTGAACACGCTTGCATGATTGATTATACAGGTGGTGTGATTATCGCAGGCGATCAAATTCTGCCGCGTATCACATCAAATGTGTCGGTGATGGATACTGAACCTGATGCCAATCCGCTGGGTGAATGGCTTGCCTCGATTGAAAAGTTTAAGA
Organism: Sphingomonadales bacterium; assembly: GCA_043778865.1. Classification (GTDB taxonomy): domain Bacteria; phylum Pseudomonadota; class Alphaproteobacteria; order Sphingomonadales; family Sphingomonadaceae; genus Sphingorhabdus_B. The sequence goes on along the minus strand of JAYWFI010000009.1, from coordinate 17,381 downwards.
CGGGTTTGCCCGCCGATATGTTGGTGTTACCTGCGCATGGGTTTCCGTTTAAGGGCGTGCAACAGCGGCTTACAAGACTTGCAGAAGGTCATCATAAACAATTGGACGCACTGGAAGCCGCACTTCGCGAAAAAGAAATGCGTGCTGTGGATACCTTCGGTTTGCTTTTTGGCCGTGCAATTGATGATAGCATTTATGGCCTTGCTACAGGGGAGGCAGTGGCGCATTTGCGATATTTGGAACGCGCAGGCCGGGCTAAACTTGAAATACGCGGCGGAGTGGGATGGTATAGCGCATGACAGATGCGCAGGCTTACGGGCCAGTTCATGATTGGACCAAAGGCTACCTGCATCCCGCCAAGTGGAGTACGGAATTTCCACCACTTAGCCTCCATTCAATGTTTTTTGATGTAGCTTCTCGGATGGGTGACGCGCCGCTGCTCGATTTTATGGGCCGCAAATATAGCTATGCGCAAATGGTGATCGCCGTCTCAAAGATTGCCGCTGGACTGCAAGCGCGCGGCATAGGGAAGGGCGACCGTATCGGTATGTTTCTGCCAAATGTGCCGCATTATGTTGCAGCTTATTATGGCGCATTGGCGGCCGGCGCAACAATAGTGAATTTTTCGCCGCTGTATTCCGTTGAAGAACTGTCGCTGCAAGTCGAAGATAGCGGTACATCGGTCTTGTTCACGATATCTGCCGCTGAACTGTTACCCACTGCGATAAAGGTGCTGAATCAATCGTCATTGAAGGGCTTGATCGTTGGTTCTGTCGCAGAAGCGCTACCGGCCCTTAAAAGTTTTGCGTACCGTATCATAAAGCGTGCCGATATTGCAGCGATACCGATTGATGACCGAATAACCGCTTATGCAGATTTAATTCGCAATGATGGTAAATTTGATACGCCGTTCTGTGATCCTGAAACCGATATCGCCGTATTGCAATATACGGGTGGGACCACGGGTACGCCCAAAGGCGCAATGCTTAGCCACCAAAATATCTCGGCTAATGCCCGGCAGGTAAATGCGCTTGATCCGCATTCACGCTTTAATAATCCAGTTCTGCCCGGCGAAGACCGAATAATAGGCGCGCTGCCATTGTTTCACGTTTTTGCCAATATTACGGTGCTTAATCGTACGGTAAATAATGGCGGCGAGATTGTAATGTTGCCCCGGTTTAATGCGCGGCAAGTGCTGGCTGCGATCACGCGTACGAAAATTACCGCTATGCCCGGCGTCCCTACCATGTATCAGGCGCTGCTTGATTGTCCTGATATTGCAAAGACCAACTTCACATCTTTGCGGATTTGTATATCAGGCGGCGCGCCTTTGGCGGCAGAGTTGAAGGCGAAGTTTGAAGAATGCACAGGCGCGACGGTGATTGAGGGATATGGCTTAACCGAAAGTGCGGGCGTTGTTTCGTGTAATCCTTATGAACGTGAAAATAGGGCAGGTAGCATAGGCCAGCCGATTTGCGGTACAACTGTGCAGTTGCTGGATAAGGAAGATCCATTCAAACCTGCGCCGTTTGGAGAGCCTGGAGAACTTGCGGTATCAGGGCCGCAAATTATGCGCGGATATTGGAACCGTCCTGATGCTGACAAAGAAGTATTTATAGGCGGATTTCTGCGTACGGGTGATGTTGCAACGATTGATGAAGACGGTTTTATTCATATCGTGGACCGGATCAAGGATATGATATCGGTTGGCGGATTTAAGGTGTTTCCCAGCCGTATCGAAGATGTTCTATACACCCATCAATCCGTTCGCGAGGCATTAGTAATAGGAATACAAGACTCGTATCTAGGTGAGCGGCCTAAAGCATTCGTAACACTCGAAAAGGGCGCATGTGTGAGCGGCGATGCTCTAATGCAATGGCTAAACCCGCAACTTGGAAAACACGAACGCGTCGCCGCGGTTATCATCAGGCAAGATATGCCCAAAACGATGATCGGCAAACTTGACCGCAAAGCATTACGCATTGAAGAAGGTTGTGTTTAGATAGGACGCTAAACAACATTTTTCTGGGTTAAATGTATAAAATCACGAGCTTAATTTTATATAAATATATCTAGCGTACGTATAAGTATCAAAGCAATCAACATGTCCGAACATACCCCCACATCTTGCAGTGTTAAGTCACTATACCGCCGCGATATCGACGGATTGCGGGCTTTGGCAATTATACCTGTGCTGCTTTATCATTCGGGAACCACTTTATTTTCGGGCGGCTATATTGGCGTCGATGTATTTTTTGTTGTCTCGGGATTTTTAATCGCTGGGATTATTGCCCGCGAGGTTGATCAAAACCAGTTTTCCATTATCCGTTTTTATGAACGTCGTGCCCGGCGGATTATGCCAGCACTCATGGTGATGCTTGCCGCAGTACTGTTGCTTACCAGCTATTATTTTTTACCCAGCGATTTTGCAAAGGTACCGCGCTCGGCTGTTTGGACAACATTGTTTGTTTCCAATGTCGGTTTCTTTATGGAAACGGGATATTTTGCAGGCGGCATTGAAACGATGCCCCTGCTACACAGTTGGTCACTCGCAGTAGAAGAGCAGTTTTACCTCGGCTTTCCAATACTGCTCATGCTCATAGCGCGCTGGATGCCTAACGGGCGTACGGCAATAGTTGCTGCAATTGCTGCATTATCTTTTACGATTGCGGTTGTTACGCAGAATAGCAGTTCGGGCTTTGCGTTTTATTTGCTTCCGCCTCGTGCGTGGGAGCTTTTTATTGGCGTACTCTTGGCTGTAGCACCGCTTCCAATCTTAAAATATAGGCCGTTGAAAGAATGCATTGCGCTTGCTGGGCTGACAGCTATCATTTTTTCAGCGATTACCTTTTCAAAGAATACAGTATTTCCCGGCGTAAATGCTCTGTTCCCTGTACTTGGTGCAGCGGCACTTATTTATAGCGCGCCCGGTAGCTGGACAGGGCGGTTACTTTCTACACGGCCATTGGTCGGTATTGGGATGATATCGTACTCCTTGTACCTTTGGCATTGGCCAATTATCGTCTTCACCGAATATGCGACAGAAAAACCTTTAGATGGGTTTCAAAGTATAGCGGTTATTGCCGCGTCTTTTGGTGCAGCGTATCTTTCGTGGCGATTTATTGAACAGCCGTTTCGCAGCCACGGCAGGCTTAGCCGAAATGCCACTTTCGTGGGGTCAGGATGCACGATGGCTGCGGTTTGTATCATTTCTGGCGCTATGGTTATGACAAATGGTTGGCCATCACGTTTTAATGCCGAAACGTTACGGCTGGACGCTGCGAGTAACGATATCAGCCCAGCGCGAGCAGATTGCATCACACTACAAATTGGGGGCCTTCGTCCGCGATGTCATTTGGGCGCAAACGCAACTCCGCAAACAATAGTGTGGGCGGATAGCCACGGAGTAGAGATTGCTTGGGCATTATCCGAAAAGCTGCGAGTAAAAAACGCGGCGCTGATTCAGCGAACACGTGCAAGCTGCCCGCCGATCATTGGATATAAAACCAAGGTTGACCCTGGATGTGCACTATTTAATCAAGATGTGATGCAGACAATTGTTCAAAACAAAAATCTTAAAAATGTCGTGTTGGCAGGATATTGGGCGCACGAAGCGTACGGTAAACAAGCAAAAGCTCTGGATAATACCATCCGGACATTGATTGCGCAGCAACGCAGAGTTATTTTGATAGGGTCTATACCGTCTCAAGATTATAATGTGCCGCGGCATCTAGCAATGATCGCGCAGCACCATGGCACTTCACGCGTTAACATGATCGCCAGTGCGGGCACTCCCAGGGCCGATTATAAAATGCAAATCGAATGGATGCAGCCTTATATGCAATCGTGGCGCGGCATGGGTGTCATCATCATTGATCCGGCAGTTTTGATGTGTCCTAAAGATACCTGTTTAATGGCAAGAAATGGCGTCCCACTATATTTTGATTCCCACCATCCCAGCATGTCAGGTGCACGCAGTTTAGTTTCGATATTTCCGGAAATGTAATATGCCGGAAGCCGCGTAATAATTGCCAGCTTAGAGAGACAAATTTGCAAAAAAAGGTGGTGGACGCACACGGGCTCGAACCGTGGACCCGATGATTAAGAGTCATCTGCTCTACCAACTGAGCTATGCGTCCATTATTGAGTAGCGTATAATACTAACTAATCTGATGCGCGTTTGATTGGTTTTGGACGCGTTGTCAAGCGCCACATTGCTACACGTTAGCCGCGGATAACATCAAAAATAAGGATTAGCCAAATTGGCCCTGACGCGAACCTGGGTGGCGTTCAATGGACATTATGATGCCTATGCAGATCATCATTGTCAGCATTGATGAACCCCCATGGCTAATGAAGGGCAGAGGAATTCCAACAACAGGCGCAAGCCCCATAACCATGAGCAGATTAATCATCATGTAGAAAAACATCGTGCAAGTAAGCCCCGCGGCGACCAATTGGCCATAACGTGTTCGACTTTTCATTGACACACTAAGGCCCCACCGCAGCAGTAAGAAGTAGCCGAATAAAATACCAAGTCCGCCGAGCATGCCCCATTCTTCGGCCATAGTTGCAAACACGAAATCAGTGTGGCCTTCGGGCAGGTAGTCAAGATGACTTTGCGTACCTTGCAAAAACCCTTTACCAAAAAATCCACCTGAACCGATTGCAATTTTCGACTGTGTTATGTGGTATCCTGCACCTAATGCGTCTGATTCAGGATCAAGAAAAATAAGCACGCGGTTGCGTTGATATTCCTTTAGGCCAAAGAAGTACCCCAAAGGAATAAGTACGGTCATTGCCGCGCCCGCCCCAAAAAACCAGCGTAGCGGCAACCCCGCTAGAAATGCGACAACGATCCCGCCAAACAGGATGGCAATAGACGTGCCAAGATCAGGCTGTATCGCCACAAAAAACCACGGGACACCCAAAATCAGAGCTGGGGGCCACAGCGCACTGAAAGTGCAAATGTGCGATGGTGGTAACCGGTCATAAAACCATGCAACTGCAAGCACAACAACTGGCTTCATCAGCTCCGAGGGTTGCAATGTCATAAAACCTATATTTATCCAACGCTGGCTGCCGCCTCCTACAAAGCCGACCATTTCGACAACAATTAACAACGCCAATAAGATGCCATAAACAGGAAACGTGATATTTTTCCAGAATTCCAATGAAAATCGAGACATGACAATCGACATTCCCAAAAATATCACGAACCTGCCCATATGTTTGCCAGCATAGGGGCTCATATGGCCTCCAGCCGCTGAATAAAGCACGACAGAACCGAAGCTTACAAGCGCCAGCAACACGAACATAATTCGCCATGGCAGGCCCAGTATGGGGGCCGGAATAATAGAACGGCTGACGCTCATTCCTCGCGCTCTTTTGTCAAAGCGGGCGCTGCATCAGCGAGTGTAGATGGCACAGTAACGCGCGTTTTATATGCTTGGCGCGCCGCATCCATGCGTGTTTCCAAATTGCCGCCCCACCCTTTTTCAAGAGCTTCAAGTGATGCCATCGCAGTGTCACGGTCAAATAGGAACGTCATAACATCCTTTGCAACAGGCGCTGCGGCACGTGCACCAAATGTGCCATGTTCGATAACAACGGCCATAGCATAACGCGGTGCATCTGTTGGCGCGTAGCATACAAACAAAGAGTGATCGCGTGTCTTCCAGTCTCCCACTTGACCGCGGCTGACCAATGCGCGAACCTGAGCCGTACCTGTTTTTCCGGCCATGCGAACGCCGTTAATGTTGATTTTGCTACCGCCGCCTGTTCCAGAACCGTTTACAACACGAAACATGCCGTCATGGGCCACAGCAAGTTGTTCAGGCGTAAATGTAAATGCGGGGCCTAATGTATTTTTGTTACCCAACAACAACGAAGGTTGCAGGTTGCGGCCTGATGCAATACGCGCCGTCATCACAGCAAGCTGCAAAGGAGAGACAGACACGTAGCCTTGGCCGATTGAAGCGTTAAGCGAGTCCGCTGCGCTCCACTCTTGTTTATACCGCCGCATCTTCCAAGCAGCATCGGGTATCGTGCCATATCGCTGCGCTAACCCTGGGATATTGAATTCCTGCCCGAGACCGAGCGCACGCGCTACAGGCGCAATCGTATCATAACCAACACGGTGCGCCATGCTCCAGAAATAAGTATTACAGCTATGTTCAATTGCGCCGCGCATATCCATAGAACCATGTACGGCGTCGCACCGGAAGAAGCGGTTACCGAGCCGGTAGCCGCCGGGACATGACACCCGCTCTTCGGGGGAAACGCCCTGCATCTGAAGCGCCAGCGTTGCCATCGGTTTCATGGTTGATCCGGGAGGGTACAAACCCCGCATAGCTTTATTTAATAAAGGAATATGGTCATTATCATTGAGCATTTTCCATTCCATCCGGCCAATGCCATCTGAAAATCTGTTGGGATCAAATGATGGCATGGACGGCATCGCAAGCAATTCACCAGTTGCGCAATCCACGACAATTACTGCACCTGATTCTAAACCCAACCGCCGTGCAGCATAATTGTGCAGGTCGATATCAATCGAAAGCTGCACCGGTTTTCCTGGAGTATCGCTGCGGGTTGTCAATTCCTTCACAATTTTGCCGCGCGCAGTAACTTCGACACGTTTTGCGCCAGGCTTACCCTGTAATACAGGCTCAAAGTGTTTTTCGAGCGAATCCTTGCCGATTTTGAAACCTGGTGTAATCAGCAAAGGATTTTTGTTTTTTTCATACTCTTCTGCCGATACAGCGCCGACATATCCAATCAGGTGACCGACCGCAGCGCCGCTTGGATAATAGCGTGAGAAACCCTGACGCGGGCTAACGCCGGGAAGGTCGGGCAAGCGCACGCTGACACGGGCATAGCTGTTGTAATCAAGTCCTTCAGCAACTTGTACAGGCTGAAAACCACTGCTATTTTTCAATTCGCGGTTGATGCGTTCTAAATCATCAGGGGTAAGCGATAGCAACTGGGCCAAGGTGGCCATTGTTGCGTTTTTATCCACCAATCTATCCGGGATAATATCTACACGAAAGTCGGCCCGGTTGGTAGCAATAGGTTTGCCGTATCTATCAATAAACCACCCGCGCCGCGGCGGTATGAGCGTTAAGTTGACGCGATTACTTTCTGATTTTAGCTTATACTTCTCGTTTTCTGCAACTGAAATATACGCCATACGGCCGCCAAGCAGCAATCCGAGTGCGGCCTGTACGCCGCCCACAAACATTGTCCGCCGGGTAAAAGTAAAGCTTTGCTGCGCCGAGGAAACTGGCTTTTCTTTCATCATGCTGCCAGTCTCCATCGATCCAGTCGCGATACAATGCGTGCAGCAAGCGGATATGTGAATATAGACAGTAGGATTTGAGGCCATAAGGTGATGGCGGCTGGACGCGTATATACGAGGCCAACAAACCAAAACCCTCCAAATATACAGGCCATGATTAGCAACGAAGCGATAAACCAATCCTGCCAATAATCACGCCATGGCGCGCGTGTATCAATTAATTCAATAACGACCATCGCCAACGACCATAATAATCCGGCACTGCCAAATGGTTGCCCGCTCAGCATGTCGTCGATCAGCCCGAACGGCAGGCCTGCCCACATGGGCAGGAGTCCGGGACGCATAAGCCGCCAAGCAAGCAGGAACATAAGCCCAAATGGTGGAAGTAATGCTTGTTCCGTAATAAACGGCATACCTGTCATCATCGATGCAAGAACTATAGTGATAATTGGGATAGCCAGCATTTTAATTGCTGATTGCTCGCGGTTTAGACGCGATTTGTAATCTCGGCCAGCGCGGCGCGGGCGCAGTGGCTTGGTTAAGGCTTTAACCGGGCCCTTCATTTCCGTGCTTTCGTAGTTGAGGATGTTTCCGGAGTGTCCTGCATGATTGCTGCGGCTTCCTCATAAATTGGCAAGACCATGGCATATGGCGTTTGGGCAGGATCACACAAAGGACGGCCAATTGCGCCATCTGCTGTTACCTTAATCACTACGGCATAGGGTATGTTGGGACGAAACAAACCGCCATTGCCCGACGTCACAATAATATCACCTTTCTTAAACGGATTAACGCCCAAGTTTACAGGCCGAATAACCACCAGTCCGTTTGAAGTTCCTTCGCCCGATGCTGGAACACCATCGGCTACGCGCATCACAGGAATGGGATTGCTGGGATCCGTTATCATTAATATCCGCGCTGTTGTTGGTCCGGTTTCAATTATTCGCCCGATCAATCCCTCCGGTCCGCGTACAGGCTGTCCTTTTTTCAGGCCATAATTCGCACCAATAGATAACGTGGCAAGGCGGCGGCTGCTGCTTGCAGATGAGCTAATAAGGTGACCGGTGCCGACGCTACCTAACTCTTCGCTGTTTAAGTTTAGCAGTTTGCGTAGCTTTTCATTTTCTAATTTTAACGCTTGCGCCTCAATAATCTTTGTCCGGTTTGCAGAAACCTGTTTTTCAAGTGCGCGATTTTTAGAACCTGCATCCAAATATGCCGCGGTATTGTTGCTGATATCATTGACAGAACGCCGGATACTATCGAAAAAACGTGCAGGAGGAGCGGTAATTTCCGTACCGACTTTGCGAAGTGCAGAAAATCCTGAGGGATCTATGATCGATATTACCAAAAGAAGCGCAGCAAACACGGCTCCCGCAATTGTTAAAACAAACGTTGCGAACAATCCATACTGCGCTTTTCGAGAAAACCCCGCGCGCCGATTTTTGAGCGGCGCCATCGCCTATCGCCTTACGCAGTAAGCAGGACGCCGCGGAAGATCGGGTCTTCCATCGCCCTGCCTGTGCCGATTGCAACGCAGGTAAGCGGATCCTCTGCCACGGTTACAGGCAAACCTGTTTCATCACGTAGATACTCATCCAATCCCGCCATCAATGCGCCGCCGCCCGTCAGAACAATGCCTTGATCAACGATATCTGCAGCCAATTCAGGCGCGGTGTTTTCGAGCGCAATACGCACGCCTTCTAAGATCGTGCCAATCGGCTCGCTAAGCGCTTCGGCAATTTGACCTTGGTTGATCGAAATTTCTTTGGGCACACCGTTGACTAGATCGCGGCCTTTGATGTGCAGCGTATGGCCTATACCATCTGCCGGCGGACGTGCGGTACCAAAATCTTTTTTAATTCGTTCTGCGGTAGATTCGCCGATAAGCAAGTTATGATGCCTGCGAACATAAGATACGATCGCTTCATCCATCTTGTCGCCGCCTGTTCGCACCGAGGTAGTGTAAGCGAGACCGCGCAATGAAAGCACAGCAACCTCGGTTGTACCGCCGCCGATGTCGACAACCATCGAACCAATAGGTTCTGTAACAGGCATGTCGGCACCGATTGCTGCGGCCATAGGTTCCTCGATCAAGAACACTTCAGATGCGCCTGCATTTGATGCGGCATCACGGATAGCCCGGCGTTCAACAGAGGTAGAACCCGATGGTACGCAAATCACGATTTCAGGATAGCTAAACATGCGGCGCTTGCCGTGCACTTTGTGAATGAAATGCTTGATCATTTGTTCGGCAACATCGATGTCGGCGATAACGCCGTCTCGTAACGGACGAATGGCTTCGATGCTGTCGGGTGTTTTGCCCATCATCAATTTGGCGTCATCGCCCACAGCCTTAACGCGTTTTATACCGTTTAACGTCTCAATTGCCACAACCGATGGCTCATTCAAAACGATGCCTTGTCCGCGAACATAAACAACGGTGTTGGCTGTACCCAAATCAATCGCCATATCTTGAGAGTTAAAACGTAAAAAACTCGGCATTTTCATTATATGTGATCCATCTGCGCTGTGAGGGATAAGGCCGTTTCAACCCTATTTATAGCAACCGCTTTGCAATAGCGCGGCCATAGCCGAATTTACCATATTTCGAAACATCTATTTATAGAAATCTGCACGATTAAATAGTCGCTTGCACGCACCGTTTGGTTTAGCGTCAACTGCATGACGATCCGCAGGCTTCCCGAACATTTGGTCAACCGCATTGCTGCTGGCGAAGTGGTAGAAAGGCCAGCTAGCGCGTTAAAAGAACTGGTGGAAAACGCCATTGATTCTGGAGCATCCTCAATATCAATTCGGCTGGCATCTGGCGGATTGGATTTGATTGAGGTTAGCGATAATGGTTGCGGCATGCGCGCGGACGATATTGCATTGGCTTTGGAACGCCACGCTACATCAAAACTGCCAGATGAAGCAATCGAGCTGGTTGAAACACTTGGCTTTCGCGGCGAGGCATTGCCATCGATTGCGAGTGTATCGCAAATGACAATTGAAAGCCGGGTGCGCGGCGGTGAAGGTTGGCACAGAGTAGTTGATCACGGCATACTGATATATGAAGGGCCAAGTGCAATCCCACCTGGCACAATGGTGCGCGTAGAAAACCTGTTTGCAAAGGTTCCGGCGCGGCGTAAATTCCTGCGCAGCGCGCGGGCCGAATACGCGGCTGCGTTGGATGTGGTCAAACGCTTGGCGATGTCCCGCCCCGATATTGCTTTCACACTGGAGCATGATGGCCGCCGCAGCATTTCCGTACAAGGTGATATGGACCGTGCATCGCGTGTTACCGCGTTAACCAGCGCCGATCTTTCCAACAACAGCGTGGCATTGGACTATACCCGCGATGGCATAACGCTTGGCGGTATCGCCAGCCTGCCTACGTACAACCGCGGCGTTGCAGATCACCAGTTCTTGTTCGTTAATGGCCGTCCAGTAAAGGACCGATTGCTAATCGGCGCAGTGCGCGGGGCTTATGCGGAAATGCTCGCGCGGGACCGTCATGCCGTGGTGGCGCTATTTCTGGATCTGCCGCCATCCGAAGTTGATGTGAACGTGCACCCTGCCAAAACGGAGGTCCGTTTTCTACAACCCGCACTTATTCGCGGTATGATTGTATCGGGCCTTCGCCATGCGCTTGATGCGTCAGGGTTCCGAAGTGTTCAGCGCGCCGCCGATGTGAATTGGCAGAGCGAGCCTATGGGGCGCGTTACCACGGGGCAGGGCGATATCTTTGCTGCTGCTCCTCTCATGCACGGATATCAGGGTAATTATGCTCCGCGTGCTTACCCATCATTGCACGAAAATCGGTCAAGCTTTGCTGATATTGGTGGTATCAGGGGTGAAGATCTTGCTCCGTTAATGGGCCGCGCAAATGAGGCGCATGAGCCTGTACCCGAAGCATTGCGCCATCCCCTGGGCATCGCACGCGGGCAGGTGGCCAATACCTATATTGTGGCAGAGGCTGAGGACGGATTGGTGATCATCGATCAGCATGCGGCGCACGAACGGCTGGTGCTCGAACGTATGCGCCGTGATTTGGCAGAGGCAGGCGGCGCGGTGCCTTCTCAAGCATTGTTAATCCCCGATGTCGTTGAACTTGATGAACCGGCATGTGACCGGTTGGAGGCCCGCGCCGAAGAACTTGCCGCATTCGGGTTAGAGCTGGAACGGTTCGGGCCGGGTGCCGTGCTCGTGCGCGCCACGCCTGCCATGCTGGGCAGCGGCGATGTTTGCGGATTGGTGCAGGATTTGGCGGATGAACTGGCGGCATATGATGAGGCGTTAAGCCTTAAAGAACGCATCGATCTGGTCGCATCGACCATGGCTTGCCACGGCAGCGTGCGCGCAGGCCGCGTGCTAAATGTCGCGGAGATGAACGCGCTCTTGCGGGAGATGGAAGTTACACCGCATTCGGGACAGTGTAATCACGGCCGGCCCACATGGGTGAAACTGGCGCTAGGTGATGTCGAGAAGTTGTTTGGGCGAAAGTGATATGAACGTAGAGCAAGGAGAAACAAATGAATTGGAAATTCGATCAAGAGCCGAATGCGGCATGTATAGCCTCTAAATCAGTGATTGAGGGCAATCCCGTTCTTACCGTTGTTCATTATCAGGATGATCACTCGTGGGCTTTTACAGATGACAAACTGTTTGATCCAGGGGAGGCAATGGTAGTTGCCATGTCTACTATTATAAGCCTCCACCCAGAACTCGAAGAAATTGCCGATCTTGCACCCGGCTGGTCGGTAACCCGCGCTGCAATTGGCCAGCCTTGGTCAAAAGCGTCCGATGATTGGAGTGGTGTAGATTAAAAGCTTTCAAGAAGTTTTTAGCATTTAATTCTGATACAAGCTTTCTTGAAGCTATAGCGTTGCGCCATAAATGTGCATTAATCCTCCCCGGAACGGGGAGGTGCCCTGTAAGGGCGGAGGGGTCCCACTTTAGTAAAAAAGCCCAGTGATTGCCGGAGCTGTGGGTCCCCTCCGTCAGCCTGCGGCTGCCACCTCCCCGTGCCGGGGAGGATTTGCAGTGATGCAGGTTAGATGCTGCCTGCTCTAATTAGCATTGATGCTCTCGAATTATCTAAATTGATTTATTACATCCATTCAAACATGCATAACCCTTGCCACTATTATTTTTGTGGCACTGGTTAAATAGTAAATCCTATCCTGTCCTTGACGAAATGATCGACTACCGCCGAGTAGTTTGCTATGGAATAGCGCCAACTCCTGACTACGACACAACCAGTTAATACGCGTCCTAATTTTATCTACATAATCATGTGTTGCGGCTTTACTTTACTCGTTCACCTCATATTCGATGATGTTAAAAATATCGTGCTGCGCGCGTTCAAGGATTTCGGTATCAAGCAAGCCTAGCAAAGCCCTGCTCAATGATATCTTCAATGGACTTGCCCGTAGCTATTGACGAAAGTCCTTCTTCAATAGCCGCCTGCAAGCGTTCAACACGGGTCGTGTAATCCTGCTCCCGGCGAAGCAAATCGCGGATAAGGTCGCTTGTGCTACTGTATCGACCTTCGGCAACCCTAGATTCTTCCCAGTTTTTCAAACCATCGGGAAGAGATACATTCATTTCTGCCATACGCAATCATACAAAATTGCGCTAAGACTATCAATAAAGCGGTATACTCAATCCCCGCGCACCCTAATCAACCCATTGCTGACCATCGACAACACCGCTTCATCATGTTGGTTAAACACCATCTGGCGGCTTTTGGTGATACCCATTTCGGGGCGACTTGCAGAGCGGCGTTTTTCGATTGTTTCGGACTCGACGCGCAATGTATCGCCGGGGTATACGGGTTTCAGCCAGCGCAGTTCATCGACACCCGGCGAGCCGAGGCTGGCCCATTGCTGGCTTTTGAAATTCTCCACCATCATCGACATTGTCATGGCGCATGTGTGCCATCCGCTAGCTGATAACCGCCCAAAATGCGTATCGGCAGCGGCGGCATCATCAAGGTGGAAAGCCTGCGGATCATATTTTGTGGCAAACGCGATAACTTCTTCGCGAGTCACAGCATATGATCCGAACCACTGCTTTGCGCCAATAACAAAATCTTCAAAATAGAACATATGTTATATTATCGCCCGATTGATAATTTGGCAAACACTGTCGCGCCCATCGGGCTGTTACCATACGCCGCATCAAGTGCATTAGGTTTGGCATATGCCGAAACCGTGCCGCCAAGCGCCAAGTTCAGCGGTCCGGTAATCGGCAAGCGATAGGCATAGCCCGCCTGAAACTTTGTCACCCGAAACGGGGTTTGATGCAGCGGGCTGGCCTCATCGGGAAACAGCTCGTCATTCTTAACATTTTCGATGCGGCCAAACAGGGTGTGATGTTCACCCAAATCCCAATTTGCTTCAGCAAGGAATGCAGTCAAGGTCGGGCCCGGGCGGCGATCTTTGGCGCTAAAAGCCAGCATGGCGGACAAGCCAGACTCACCCGCATATTGAACGGATGCCGTTGTGCGTTGTTCATTTTCATCGGGGTGGATCAGAAACTCAGGCTGCTTCAAATGCGCTGTGCTAAACTGCATGGCCCAATTGGCATTCGGCGTCCATGTGGTGCGAACCGCCCAGCTATCAAAGCGCGGCTTTTCGATATTCCAGCGTCGCTCATCAGGTTCGCGGCCCGTAAAGATAGATGCTTCGACCTGCAACGTGCTGTTTGCAATACCGGCCGTGCTGACGCCATAAGTTATATGATTACTATCAAACCAATGATGCGTAATTGGCGCTTCTGGGTTTAGTTTAGCAGAGCCGCGGTGCATAAACGCGCTGGGGCCAAGTGCGGGTTCACCGACAGGTCCGCCATAGATAAACACTTTGGCATCATCTGCGATATTCACATCTACCCGTGCGGCTAGCTCCATGAACAGATCATGGGGATGTTGCCGGTCGACAAGAGATTTGCCGCCTGCGGTCTCGCCTGTTGCAAACAAATTGGGATAACCGCGATTGGACATGACCGGCTCTAGGCTCATCATCGATTTTAATTGTATACGGCCCCAATCGGTTTCGCGCTCCGCATTGACCATTGCCATGGATTGCACATAGATTTTGGTGTCGCCGCGCGGGCCCGATTGGTTGGTATACACCCCCCAAGCATAGCCATGCGCCATGACCATCCACCCGCCGCCGGGCATAAAGTGGACGCCGTGCATTGCGCCTTCGGCCAATGGAAGCCGTGATGTGCCCGATCCTTCGGCGGGCTGTATAGGCGCATCACGCATAGGCATCGTGCCATTTTCATGATGATCGACAATTTGTGTATCGCCAGTTTCGGGCGGAGCTTCCATTGGCATTTGCGACATGTCGTGGCCGCTGTGATCCTGAGCAAGTACAGGCGCGGCGGTGAGGGCAAGCGCGGCTGCGCCTGCAAAAAGAGATTGTTTATACATAATATACCTTGTCAGAAAGAGGTGAAGATTTTCGCTTCGGTTCTTGGCTGCATCAGGTTCGCGGTGGAGGAATTGCAGGGGGTGGGGATGTACCTGTTAAGGTTGGCAATACAGATGGTTCAGGTGACATTGCGGGCAACTGTAGCGCGGCATATGCTTTTGGGGCTGATATCAAAGGGACGCAGCCGATGCATTTATGCGCTGCGCTTTGGCTATGACCATTGTCTTTTTGGTCATGCTTCATTGGCGCAGTATCATGGCAACTTACCGCTACTGTTTGATTTTCGGGTATAGCCATTGTCATGGCACCTGCCGGAAAAGAAAGCGCTATCAGAAATAACCCGAGGATAAAGTTACGAAACATAACATTTGTATAGCGGCTTAAACATTAAATCGGAACAACATAATATCGCCGTCCTTCACCAAATATTCTTTGCCCTCTGACCGCCATTTGCCCGCTTCTTTCGCGCCTGCCTCGCCGTTATATTGCACATAATCCGCATAGGCCATTGTCTCGGCACGGATGAAACCTTTTTCAAAATCGCTGTGGATTGCGCCTGCGGCATTGGGGCCCGTGTCGCCCTTATGGATGGTCCATGCGCGGGCTTCTTTGGGGCCGACGGTGAAGAATGTTATCAAGTGCAGCAGCTCGTATCCAGCACGAATGACCCGGGCAAGGCCCGTTTCGGTAAGGCCAAGGTCTTCGAGGAATACCTCTCGGTCTTCAGGCGGCATGGTGGAGATTTCCGCTTCAATTGCGGCGGAGACAACAACCGCTTCTGCGCCCTCCAACTTGGCTTTTTCAAATACGCGTGCTGAGAGTTCATTGCCATTTGCCGCGCTCGCCTCTTCGACGTTGCAGACATACAGCACAGGCTTTGCGGTCAGCAACTGCGCCTGTTGGAACAATCGTTCTTCGTCGGCATCATCGCGCTTGGTCAGCCGTGCAGGTTTGCCTTCGCGCAGCAGGTCGAGTGCCTTTCCCAGCACTATTGCGGACGCCTTGGCCTCTTTATCGCCCTGCGTACCTTTTTTGGCAAGTGCCGGCACGCGTTTTTCAAGGGACTCCAAATCGGACAGCATCAACTCGGTTTCTACCGTTTCGGCGTCGGATATCGGATCGATCTTTTCATCGACATGTTGGATATCATCATCGATAAAACAGCGCAGCACATGGACGATGGCGTCAACCTCGCGGATGTTACCAAGGAACTGATTGCCAAGCCCTTCACCCTTTGACGCACCGCGAACCAGCCCCGCGATATCGACAAAGCCCAGTTGGGTTTCGATGATCTTGGCCGAGCCACCGATCTTGGCAATGGTCTGCAACCGGTCATCGGGCACCGCGACATTGCCGATATTAGGCTCAATCGTACAAAACGGATAATTGGCCGCTTGCGCCGCCGCCGTCTGTGTCAGCGCGTTGAACAGAGTAGACTTGCCTACATTGGGAAGCCCGACGATACCGCATTTGAAACCCATGATTGACTCCGCTGTAAACAAAGCGCTCTCTACGTTCTTCAAATCGCAAAGGCTAGAGGAGTTTATCATGGCAGTACTTGGAATTGGCGGGTTGTTCTTTCGGGCGCATGATCCAGACGCCTTGTACGCTTGGTATAAGGAAAAACTGGGGGTCGGCGCTAGTTGTAATTCGGCTGGTGATGGCGATGTGAATGAGTGGTTTTGGAATACGGTTGGAGGGCCAGCTGTGTTTGCTCTGTTCAAACAATCGACAGATTATTTTCCAGTCGCCAATTAATTCATGATCAATTTGCGGGTTAGCGAACTTGGCTCAATGATTGAAAGCTTAAAAGTCGCCGAGTTTTATGCCGAAACGCGTGAAGAGTGGGATAGTCCTGAAACTGGCAAATTCGCCCGTATTCATGATCCCGAGGGAAATCCCGTTGAGTTATGGGAACCGCCAGCAGGTTAATGCGAGATATTAGGTGCTTTAGGTCGTCTGACGATACCACATTTGAAACCCATTATTTTTCTAATCAATTTTTTGAATTACGCATTCTGCGGCTCGTCTGTCCATCCCAGTATTACCTCGAACTTCCAGGCAGTTTTTTCAAAATCTTCTAACCCTTCAAACTCGAAATCAATGGCGCAATCTATTACCGCATTTATTGATTTCTTATCAGCTTTTCCGAATGTTATTTGTTGCACATCAAGGGGATGGTGACCGTTTCCAACATAGATCGAGCCGTCAATATAACCATCTTCTGGATTTAAAGGAAATGTCTGCGTTTGGCCCGACAATTTAGCAAGATCGCTTGTTGGCAAGCTTACGCGATCAAGACGGACTGATGTACTTACAGTGTCACCGAAAAATTGGAATGGCTCGAGAGGGACGCGAATGAAATATCCCTCAAATGGATGCGTGCCCATAGATCCGGTTTTGGGGCAAAGTAATTCTGTTGGAAATCGTGCCACTCCAGTTTTCCTTAACTGTCCTGCAACCGAACCGCCACATCGTTCATGAACCGCACATCATCGCCCTTGGCAAGCCAGTGGGCTTCGGCCGATACCGCACCCAGTAAATCGGTCAGATCGTCAATCTCGCTTTTGTGGAAATTGCCCAACACATATCCGGTTACGCGGTCTTTGTGGCCGGGATGGCCGATGCCCAAACGC
>JAYWFI010000008.1:0-5257 GCA_043778865.1 Sphingomonadales bacterium | reverse complement strand
GAATGGCGAGCTGTCCTTGACCCCTTGCGAATCGATATGGATCAGCCTGCTGCTTTCTTTACGGATAGTCGTTGTGCCTTGGCCGATGCCCCGGCAGCTATAGCTAATCGTTACCGAGTTTGGACTTGAGCGCAAAACAAGCTGCTTGCAATCATTCGATGCATGCTGGATCTGCGCCAGCTTTGCTGTGTTACCAACGCATAATTTATCAATCGCCGATCCTGTTGGACCGCCGCCAATTGCACGAAATTGCCACATTCCATGCTCCAACGTATCCAGCATATTGGCGGGCGCAGTTTGCGCATAAGATATAGCAGTATAGCCGCAAGCCAGCGAAATTAGCGCGCCTAAAGCAAGCTTCTTATGAGAAAAGCGTATCATATCATTATTCCGGCGTTGATAATATGTTTACTGGCATCTTAAGAGCAATCCAAACACTCGTCTAAAGACTGGCGAGCAGAGCGTTAGACCGAAAGATATGAACGATGAATGACTATAGATAGAGTTTTGCGACGAACCGTTTTGCCACAAAAATACAAGGTACTGTTTTAATTGTTAAAGCTTGCCAAGGTGATGGGAAAATCACGTGAGCAGAATTTACAGTCAACGACGATTATGCCGCTGTCATTCGCCATCTCGCTGCGTTCGCTTGCGGGGAAACGCGAAATAACATCGCGGATATGCGCCAGTTCGCACCGGCATCCCTTGGACAAAACTTCCCCTGTTTCAATAAGTACGGCGGTTTCCTCATGAAACAATCGCCACACAATCTCTTCTAGGGGCAGCGCAGGATCGGCCAGCTCTTGCGGCTTGATACTGCCCGACATCACGGCAACATGTTCCCATTCCGGATGGTCCAGTTTTACATGCAGGCGCTCCCTGCCCTCTTCGCCCTCGGCCAGATGCTGCGTCATAACGCCGCCTGCAACACAGCGGCCAGCCGCATGATCCACAGCAACACGGATCAGCGTAGGGATTTGTTCAGATTGCACAAAATAATGCTCCGCTGCCTCCGATAACGTCTGTCCCTCCAGCGGAACGATACCTTGATATCTTGAACCTTTTTCCTGACCCTCGGCGGCATCACGGTCAAAAGTGATCGCCAGATAGCCTTTGCCAAACAACGCAAACAAGCTTGGCTGCGCGCCCAACATCGCAATGCGCGCGGGATCAAATTGCGCATATCCGCGCAGTGCACCGTTTTTGTAATCGCATACTAGCAGCTTTATTGGACCTGCCTCGGTTTGCGCCTGCATCGTTAATTGCCCGCCAACATCTTTTAACGACGCGCCAAGCAGCGCCGCCAGCACCAGCGCCTCGGCCAGTGTTCGTTCAACCGCAGGAGGATATTTGTGCGCTGACAATATCGCGTTTAGTACGCCGTCCAGCCGCACCATCCGGCCGCGCGCATTCCGTGATGGTATCGAAAACCGGAGCGTCTGGTCGGTAAACGTCTCGCTTTGTGTAGGCCGCTTAATAACCATCATAGCTTTCCAAAGCACCACAGAAGGATGGACTTCTGAGCATGCAGGCGGTTTTCCGCTTCATCCCAGATAAGCGATTGCGGGCCATCGATTACGTCATCTGTTACTTCCTCGCCCCGGTGTGCAGGCAAACAGTGCAGGAACCGCGCATCTGGTTTTGCCGCGGCCATCAAGCGGGCATCAACCTGATACGGCATCATTGCCGCCAATTTGTTATGCGCATGCTCCTGCCCCATCGACACCCAGGTATCCGTCACAACAATATCTGCGCCCGACACCGCCTCATATGCGTTACGGGTTATGGTGATATTCGCCCCTGCTGCACGCGCCGTATCAATAAAACTGCTCTCGCTATCATAGCCTTGCGGCACGGCAATGCGAACATTGAACTTCATCAGGCCAGCGGCCTCGACAACCGAATTCAGGACGTTGTTGCCATCTCCTAGCCATGCGATCTCAAGACCGGGCAGCGGTTTTCCATGCTCGGTAATCGTCAGCAAATCGGCGACAATCTGGCAAGGGTGTGACAGATCGGTTAGGCCGTTGATTACAGGAACGCTGGCATAATGTGCGAGCTCCTCGATCTTGGCATGGTCATCGGTGCGGATCACGATCGCATCGACATAGCGCGAAAGAACACGCGCGGTATCGGCCACGCTTTCACCTCGGCCCAGCTGCATTTGGCCCGATGCCATGAAGATGCTGGTCCCGCCCAATTGCTGCATCGCCATTTCAAACGACACGCGGGTGCGGGTTGAGTTTTTCTCAAATATCATGCCCAGCGTATGGCCGGCAAGCGGCGCGCCTGTATCCACTTTGCCCTTTGGCCAGCCCTGCCCGCTAACTTCAATGCGCGCGGCTTTGCGGTCTATGGCATCTGCGATCATCGCGGCAATCGCATCGCCGCCTGCATCGCTTAGGTTAAGAAAGTTTGCCACTGTTAATCGCTATGCCGCAGCGGGCATCGCATAATCCGCCGCACCTGCAGACAGTCTTTCCATGAATTCGGCGATGTGGCTATCGTCAATATTCAGCGGTGGTAACACACGGAAGGTATTGTCTCCCGCCGCCACCAGCAGCAGGCCGTGATTGTCCCGGCAATGCGCCACAAACGCGCGCGCCTCGTGTGTCATTTGCACGCCAAGCATCAATCCCTTGCCCCGCACAAGCACAAACAGATTGGGATAATTACCGATAAACTGCTCAAGCCCGCTGCGTAGTTTTTCGCCAAGGCTGCGCACGTTGCCAAGGAATTCGTCGTTGGCAACCACATCCCACACCGCATTACACGCCGCCATCGCAAACGGATTGCCGCCATAAGTTGACCCATGCGTGCCCGCCACCATACCGCGCGCTGCTTTTTCCGTGGCAACACACGCGCCAACCGGAAACCCGCCGCCAAGTCCCTTTGCCGTTGCCATAATATCAGGGATGATGCCATATTGTTCGTATGCATACAGCGTGCCCGAACGCGCCACGCCGCATTGTACCTCATCAAGGATCAGCATCAGATCATGCGCATCACACAGCGCACGCAGCCCTTTGATAAAGGCATCGGATGCCGGACGAACGCCGCCCTCACCTTGAACGGGCTCCACCATGATTCCGGCGGTATGCGGACCTACTGCTGCGATCGCGCCCTCCAAATCATCAAAGTCGACATATTTGAAACCGGGAAGCATGGGCGCAAAGCCCTTGTGCATTTTCTCTTGATTGGACGCCGAAATCGTTGCCATCGTGCGGCCATGAAATGCATTTTTGAAAGTGATAATCTCAAATCGGTCGCTGCCCTGTGACTGGTGATACGCGCGCGCCGTTTTGATCGCGCACTCCACGGCCTCGGCGCCCGAATTGGTAAAAAACGCTGTATCGCCAAAGGTTGTATCCACCAAACGCTGCGCAAATTTCTCGCCTTGCGGGCTGCCATATAGGTTCGATACGTGCATCAGGGTTGCGGCCTGATCTTGGATTGCTTTGGTCAAATGCGGGTGGCCGTGGCCGAGCAAGTTGACCGCAATACCACTGGCAAAATCGAGCGCTTTGCTGCCATCTTCGCTATACAGCCAAGCTCCCTCACCGCGCACCGGACGGAACGCACACCGGGGGTAAACAGGCATTAGTGCGGTGATGGACATATTTGGGGCTCCTTCAAAAACAATAGAACCGGCACCTTGTTATTAGGAGCCCGCATTCGATAATTTATTTCGTATAATGCCGCAATATCGGCAAATCAATGTTGGTTATCGCCGCCCGTATTGCTTTTTGCGTCACTGCTCCGCTCCTGCATCATTGCCCGGGCCCTTGCCGCCGCAATCCTTCGCCGCAAATACCCATAAAGCAGCAAGTGAAATCCGATGAGGAGAAGCGCGATGATGGCGATAATCTTGAAGGTTTGCATGTCGCGCATTGTAGCGGTAATCAGTACCTTGTTGCAAATAGGATATCGGCTACGGCTGAAGTTAAAATATTTGTGATGGATTGATGGGATGAGTAAGTAACGATGTCCATTTTAATTGACAGCGTTGTTATGTATGTCTATTAAAATGGATATGTTGTACCGAATAGCAAGAACCGAAGCTTTTATCCGCTGGTTCGGTGCAATGCGGGATGGCAAAGGGCAAACCATTATTGCCCGTAGGATAGAACGCGTTGCTGGCGGCAATTTAGGTGATGTGAAGTCATTGGGCGGAGGATTGCACGAATTGCGCGTTTCTTTTGGTCCGGGCTACCGTGACGACTTCACATTTGAAGGCGGTGTAATGATTATACTGCTGACGGGCGGAGACAAAAGCAGCCAAAGGCGTGATATTGCCGCTGCCCGTGAAATGATTGAGGAAGAATGATATGGCCAAGGTGAAAATCGAAACTGCGCCCTTTGATCCCGCCGATTATGTCCGCGATGATGAAGAGGCAGCATTGTATATAAGTGACGCTTTGAAGTCGGGCGATGCCGCCGATGTCGCGGCTGCGCTGGGCACGGTGGCAAGGGCGCGTGGAGCCAGCGGCCTTGCACGGGCGACAGGGCTAAGCCGCGCTGCGCTCTATTCCAGTCTGTCACCCACCGGTAATCCGACATTGGCGACGGTGCTCGCGGTGCTTAAGGAATTGGGCATGGAGTTGAGGGTGGAGCCGGGGAGGATGGCGGCGTGAGGGTGCGTGCGGAGCGCTCTCACGATATGATGCGACAGATGAAGGAAGGCAAATGAGCAATGAACGACTTAGAGTTGTTCTCGATCCTGCCTACGCTAACGCACTAGGAGTGGCGCTTTATTGTTTTGCTTTATGTGAGTGGAACGCAATATATTGCATTCAAAAGCATCAGCCAGGGTATGTTGCTAAAAATCAATCAACCATGGCTGGAACCGTAGCGCAAAAACTATGCAGCATCACTAGTAAGCTATCAGAGACGCCTAAAAAACAGAAATGGGAGCGTGCAGCAAAAACGTTCTGCGAACTGGTTAAAACAGAACGGAATCATCTGGTGCATGCAAAACCTGCAACCAACGAAGATGGAGAGCAGCGATTATTCTACTTTGACTTCGAATGGACTATTGAGAGAATAGAGGATGTAGCAAACAAATTTACAAAATGTAGCATCGACCTGAGTAAATTATATCATACTTGACCTGATATCATGGTATGATATCAGTATATCATTGTGACTTATATTCTTGCCGACCTCCACGATAAAGGCATTAAATGGCTAGACAAGTTTGCCGCTGAGCAGGGCAAGTCGCGGGCTGCTGTTTTGAGTTTGATTATCCGTTGGTATC
>JAYWFI010000007.1:0-2097 GCA_043778865.1 Sphingomonadales bacterium | reverse complement strand
TTTATAGCAGGCTGCGCCCCTGCGGCGCCTGGTGTGCCTGTTAGGCTGACGTCGCGGCCTGCGCGAAGTAAAATATTACCGCCGTCAACCGTGCTGCCGCCGCTATTGATGATATCACGCGCTGCGGTGGCGATCACAGTGCTGCCAGATATACGCCCGCCTTGGGCATTTAAGATATCGCCGCCCGATGTAAGGCTGACAACGCGGCTTGCATTGATACCGCCTGTGTTGCTGATATTGCCAGCAACATTCATTACGACATTAGTGCCTGCAATCAGCGCGCCGTTCTGGATAGATTTTTTGTCGTTCGCTGCCAAGTATACAACGGGTACTAGGACATTGCGGCCCGATACTTCGGCGCTGACCCACCAGACCAAAGAGCCTGTAAGATTTTTGAGCTGGTCACTGGAAAGTGCTACACCCATTTTCAGGTTCAGACCCTTTTGCTGGTCTACCGCCGCCTGCATCAAACCTTGCGCTTGGTCCAAACCGTTACCAAATCTGTCCAACTGCGCTTGGCCAGTTGCAGTGCGCACTTGCTGACTGATAAGTTGTGCTTCAAAGAAACCGTCACCAAGCCGCGTAAAGCGGGTATTTTTATCCACATTCAATTGATTGAAGAAATAATCGGAATCATACAGTTCACCAGCGCTGCCAAAGCCGCGCTTGGTAGTGAACAGATATTTTGCATCGGGATTGTCATTGTAATCAAACAGCGAGCCATTTGCGATACCAAAACCGCCGCCTGAATTGATCAGCTTAAACTGGCGCAAGAAGTCAAAAATGAATGTGCCTGCTTTGCCGTCGCTGCCAATCACTCCATTAATCGCGATGCCGTTATATCCGTCGGTTATGCTTGCGGTAGCTGCGTTCAGTGATGCGGATGTATCTAATGCATTGGCAGCGCCTATGGGCGCACCGACGGCGGCGTTTAAAGCACCGACCAGTTGCGTGGCAGGAGCGGTTGCTCCGCCGATAACATCTGCTGGAGCATCACCATCTTTTTTAATGACGCGCATGACGGGGATGATATCGCCAGTACTTTTTTGAACTGCGCTAATCCCGCGTGTTTGGTCAACAACACCGCCAGTCGCGCCGACACCATCTGTTGGATTTATCAGATTGCCAATTGCAACGCTGGCTTGCGGACCGACGTTGGCTCTTGTTACCGTTACGGTGTTGGATCCATCTGTATTAACTTGTGCTGCGCCGCCAGCTGTAGTCGTATTTATAGAGACAGCGCTAACCTGTTGAGAAATATAACCCGTGTTGCCCGCAGCAACCGAGCCATCCGCACTATTCCCGATTGCCGCAGCCGCCGCCGCAACAACGGAGTAACGCGCAGCATTAGGATCTAAGGCATTAATTGCTTGGTTATTTCCGATTACCGCTGCTGCAGCGGCGGCTAAATTACCTGCACCGTTGCCGGCTGTACCACTGCCTTGTGCTGCAGCATTACCTTGTGTGTAACCTGCGGCAAAATTGCCACTGCCGGGTCCGTTTTGTGTACCCGCAGTATTTACCGGGATATCGCTGGCTTGCTGTAAGGCACCAGCTTCGCCTGTTTGGCTATGCGTACCGATACCGCCCTGCGCGCTGGCGCCATTTAGGGTAGTGCTTGGATTAGGGTTGCTGCCGCCTGCAACAGCTGTGTTTTGTTGCTGCGTACCATTGCCCACTTGCGCAGCGTTGATTGTGACCGTGCCGCCCGCGCGGATGAGTGTAGGAAGGGGGGTGTTTACTTGAACTGTTTGTTGACCGGAAACGTAGCTTTCATTTTCTTGCCACTGGATGCCAATTACTATCCCGTTTGTGCCAATTGTTTGTGAGCTACATCCATAAAGCGCTGTGACAGGGCAGGTTGATCCTACAGGTCCAGTTCTTGTAACTATTCGGTTTGCATACACGTCCTCAAGGCGCGTTGTCCGAACTACACTTGCAACATTATTCAACGTACCCGTCGAGATTAGGATATTACGACCTGCAAGGATCGAGCTGTTGCTATTAGTGACAGCGCCAGAGAATGTAGAGACCCCATTAACAACGCCCGTATTCGTACCCGTGATTACAACATCGCGCGCAGCTACGATTTGGGAT
>JAYWFI010000006.1:0-8017 GCA_043778865.1 Sphingomonadales bacterium | reverse complement strand
GCCAAATAGTCAGGTACCAGATCAGAACCAAGCATATCGCGCTCATTTACTACGGCCCACAAACGGCCCTGATTGTCCCAATCCATTCCAACTGGATTGCGCATTCCCACTGCCATTGGTTTGGCCTTGCGTGTGGCTAGATCAAATTCGATCACCATTGCGCGGCCCTTTTCGCTGTCCATCCCGTTTTCACCAATATTGCTGTTGGATCCAACCGAAATATAGAGTGTTTTACCGTCTGGGCTTGCTTTTAGGTTACGGGTCCAGTGCATGTTGGGAGCGTCTGCATTTAGATTATAGATATTTGTGGGTTTTTCGCTAATTTTAGTGTCACCGTCTTTATAAGGTACCGCAACAACCGCATCAGTATTGGCAATAAACAAACGCCCGTTAATCAGCGCCATACCAAAGGGTGATTTTAGCCCTGTAATAAACGGTGTTCTAAGCTCCGCCTTGCCATCACCATCGGCATCACGAAGTAAGGTAATGCGATCAGCAGAAGGTACGTTAGCGCCCGCTTTAGTCATCAAGATATTTTCAATTTTACCCTTAATCCCGTCATTTTTGTTGGGTTGCTTGTTCGTTTCGGCAACTAATATATCGCCATTGGGCAGCATATACATGTTGCGCGGATGATCGAGATTATCGCTATACAATTCCACTTTTAAGCCAGCGGCTACTGCAGGTTTTTCTCCTGGCTTCCAGCGGTCAACATCTGCTACATTTACGGTGGGAATTATCTGTTTACGGGCATCTGTAATAAGCGGTTTTGGTCCTGAAACTTTGTCCAAGGGAACCAAGGCAACATCGGGGCGCGTAGCCCAATATCCAATCGCACCCAGTATAATTAAGGTAATGACCGATAGGTTGCGAATATGCTTCCACATGTTGGTATTTCCCATAGTAAAGTTAAGGCTTTCGGGCGCGATCAAGCAGCCATATCAAAGTGGCGGCACTGATACCTGTAATAAGCCCGATCACCATTCCCGCAGAAGGCTGCCCAATATAAATACCAAAGCCAGCCCCTGCCAGCATTCCTAATGCAATAAATACGCCGCCCGCCATTGCAGGCGATTTTGTTTTTTCTTCGTTCATTACATTTCTATGCCACCGAATGCCGAACACTAGCAAGCATGTTGTACAAAGAGCTGATTCAGAAAAGTATGAATTGGCCGGTAACCATGCGCCTTGATAAATGCAGTATGCTTCTGTGGTACCAAACATTTGCTACGGGATTGTACTCCGTGCAGCATAACTCAATTAAGCAAAGCGATCATTCATGTATCTGCCTCTTTATGTTGAAAAGCGCGATGTAGCTGCGGCGCAGGATTTAATGGACGACTTTGGTATGACAGCAGGTATTGAGGCTGCCGGCCGGGCCGAGGCCAGCCGCAACATTGGCAATCACATCCAGTTTTGCCGTTGGCGTCAGATTGAACGACTGATCATTATGCTAAGTGTAAACGCTACGCTAGGTACTGTGCATTAGGCTGATGACCCTATTGCACAGCACATAAATTAAATCCTGCTTGAGACGATGAGGTTACGGCGGTACATTAGCTGTAATCAAATTATCGAAGGAAATAGCATTATGAACCCGCGTGCATTTTTACAAACTATGATTGCGCTTGCCTCCGCATCACTTGGCCTTGTGGCTGCGCTTGCATGGAATGAAGCGATAAAAGCTACGCTAGCCTTGCTTGGCTTGGGCGATAGTTTAGCCGGACTTTATACTTACGCGATATTGGCAACTGTGCTGGCCATTGGTGTCCTTGTCTGGCTGGGTAAGCTATCCGCAAAAATAGGCGGCGACGCAGCGTTTGTTCGCGAAGCAGAGGGCTGATTAAAAACTACACGCGTGCTGTCGTAGGTCCGTTTATGCTTTGTTAACCATGTTGCGTGATACTATTTAAGAACAGCAATAAATCTAAGATAGGATATTCAGCTATGAAAACGCTCAGGACCACTAATGTCTTGGTTAGTAAAACGGCTATTTCGGCAATATTGGTTTTGCTGGCCGGTCAGAGTTTATTAGCCGCGAGTGCAGCTGCCGCTGCAGCTCCTATTAAAAAACCTGTTGCAAACACACAGCCTGCGAAAACTATACCTGTAAAAAGGGCAGCCATTACTAGATCTGCACAAGCCAAACCCGCCGTAAACCTGACAAGCACTGTATTTATTGAGCGGACCGAAAAAAATGCCGCAGGTGTAGAGAAAAAAGTACTGAAAACGCCCGCACAAATTTCGATTGTTCCAGGTGACCGCGTGATTTTTATCTTGGATTACATCAATCAAGGCACCGAGCCTGCTGCTGGATTTCAAGCAACCAATCCAATACCAGGACCCATCCAATTTACGAGTGTACGTGAAGATTGGGCCGAAGTATCTGTTGACAGCGGCGTGAATTGGGGCAAGCTTACGGCGCTAAGTGTATCGGACGGATCGCCTGTAAAACTGCGACCCGCAAATGCTGCAGACGTGACCCATGTTCGCTGGATTTTCCCAGCCGCGATCGAAGCAGGCAAAAAAGGGTCACTTTCCTATACAGGCGTAGTTAAGTAATCCTGGTTCCAGGCGCAATGAGTTACCATTGATGGCTACCGTGTCCCAAGCTGGTACAGCCATGCTTACAGGCCCCTACATAATGCGGAAGCTTTGGTATTAACCTTCTTTATGGGTAGTAATTCGCACATTATTGTTCCTAGCATTGGGATATGAATCAAGGAGCAGAACCAATGCGTGCGCACAATTCCATAATTCGCAGCTCAATTATCGGCAGTTTTATCGTATGCGGAGCTGCGCTTGCCCTTCCATTCGGATTGGCAGCATGCAGCAAAGACAAAACAGACAAAGAGGCGGTCGCCGCACTTGATGAAAAGCTTGTTGGCAAAGGTAGCGATCCAGTAATGAATGCTGCACTCGATGACCGAATACTCGTTGACCCCAATTTAGCCGACAGTTCAAATATTATAACGGTTGCAGAGGCTGCTAAGCCTCTGAACGGGGCGCTTCCAGCAGACACTGGGTATGAAGGTTCCACTGCTACCGCTGCCGATTTGGCAGGTGCGAAAATTATCCATGCACCCGCGCCAGTAATTGTGGCTGCGAGCGATTGCACATCATGCGGCGAAAACCGCGCCGCAACATTGGGCGGATTGGCCAAGGATCAGGGTATAAACCGTTCCAAAGGGACCTGCGATGCAAAATTGCAATACGGCGCAGCATGGTCCACGCGTTTGCCAGCTGAATTTCCTGTCTATCCTAAAGGCCGTGTTAAGGAGGCCGGCGGCGTTGCCGGTGCACCGTGCAATATACGTGTGGTTAGCTTTACCACGAGCGCAGCAATGAAAGACGTCGTAGATTTTTACTACAGCCGCGCTAAGCATGCGGGCTTTACGGCGAGTTATGAAATCCGCGCTGGCGAACATATGCTTGGCGGAACGCGCGCATCAGATGACGGTGCCTATGTCGTAACCTTTGGACGTGCACCGGGCGGGCAAACATCAGTAGATTTGGTCGCCAATAACGGCGTGTAATCCGCAAAGTAAGGGTTAGGCGGAAAGAACGGTATTGCTTCTGAAGCAGCATTCAGCCGCAATACCTCCATATTCAATTATTTTGAAGGCAATAGCCGCTGCCCAATCGCAGGCAACGTGCGCATCAACATGGTGGGGGCACCATCATTAACGCATCACGTTGCCGCTAAATCGAAAAGCGTGTGAACTTGCGACCCAGCACGGCTTCGTCGATAAACTTTACTTCATCGGTTTACATTGTTGTTGCAAATGATTGCAAGGTTGCGTTTCGCTACTTAACTGTGCACTTTGTTCTATCACAATTATTTTTTACATGATTATGCGATGTGTATTATATCTACAGCATTTATGCGGTATCTGCTTTCAAATTAGGTTATTAGCTAAGACGAAGTATTATAAAAAAGCGCCGCAGTGATCGTGTAAAAAACCGAAGGAAATCCCTATGCCACCATTTATAGATCGCCGCGCTTTGCTAATGACAGCAGGGTTTGGGCTTGGCGGGTTGTTATTGCCCGGCGGCATGCTTGCTGCACAGTCTCTAGCGGCGCAAAATGGGTTTACGCACAATGTAGCCAGCGGGGAACCTAGTGCATATTCTATGTTGTTATGGACCCGGTTTGTACCCGCTAAAGGCGGGACAGCAAAGGTGCGCGCTGAAGTTTCCGATACGGCCGAGTTCTCCCGAATTGAAGCAGGTGGCCAGGTGATAACGGGGCCATGGAGAGATCATACTGTAAAAATTACAGTGGACGGATTAAAACCAGCTTCGCGCTACTTCTATCGCTTCATTGGACCTGATGGCACAATATCACCTGTGGGGCGAACCAAGACATTGCCTGTTGGAGCGGTTAAGCGATTTAATCTGGCAATATTCTCATGCTCCAATATGGGGTTCGGATTGTTCAATGCGTACGGTCATGCTGCGGCACGCGCCGATGTTGATGCCGTGCTGCATATGGGTGATTATTTTTATGAATATGGCCGCGGCGGATATGATGCAGGTGCCGGGTTTGCATCGCGCATATTTCCGGAAACTGAAGCCATTAGTCTTGCCGATTACCGCTTACGTTATGCAAGTTATCGTACTGATCCGGATTTGCAGGCACTGCATGCTAGCGCGCCGATGATCGTGATGCAAGATGATCATGAAAGCGCCAATGACAGCTGGGAAGGCGGGGCGCAAAATCACCAAGAAGCAGACGGTGACTGGTCCATCCGCCGTAATGCCGCCACGCAAGCTTGGCGTGAATGGTTGCCCGTTGGTGAACAGCCATGGAAGGCGTATCAAATTGGTGATCTGGCCACGTATTACCGAACAGACACGCGTACTATTGCGCGTTCACGCCAACCAGATTTAACCGAGCTGATGAAAAGCGATGATGCCGCTCAGGCACTAGCCACATTTCGTGACGGCGCGTATATGGATGACGCCGCTACAATGATGGGTAGTGAACAGGAAAGCTGGCTGTACCGAAGTTTTGCGCGCGATACCTCAAAATGGAGCGTCCTTGGTGTGGGTACAAACATGGGGTATGGTTATACGCCGAAAGAAGCGCTCGGCTGGATTGGTCCAAGTGCGGAACAACGTTCGCGTGATTATGTTGCGCGCGGCATACAAGCAGCGCAGGCTGGATTACCATCAAACATGGACAATTGGGGCGGTTATCCCAAGGCGCGATCACGGCTGCTATCGGCGGCACAGCGAGCCGATACCAATTTGGTCGTAGTAACAGGTGACAGCCATAATGGCTGGGCATTTGACTTACCCGAAGGCGGTAAAGCAGCAGGTGTGGAATTTGGCGGTCATAGCGTTTCATCACCTGGTTTTGAACAAGCAACTAAAGGCACCGATCCTTTGACGGTTGCACGCGCTATGGTGGCCGCAAGCCCGCAAGAAATGCGTTGGGCAGATACCTCTAATCGCGGTTATATGATGCTGTCGCTAACCCCTCAAGCTGCGCGTAATGAATGGGTGTTTATGGAAACGATTAAGTCGCAGTCAATGGCAACAAAACCCAGCCATTTTATGCAGGTACGGGCAGGGCGTAATAAATTAGACACGGTGTAATAGTTACTACGTGCCAGCCGATGCACGCACTAGCCCGCCAAGCTTTGCAACAGATTTAATCGTCAATGTCCGCCCCGTTTGTTCTAGCACGCCTTCGTCATTCAGCAGCCGTAATTCGCGGGTTACCGTTTCACGGTTGCTACCGATGCGCGCGGCAAAATCGGCATGTGTGGGCGCACGTTTAATGACGGCGGTATCGCCCGCTGCGCCATTTGCAATTGCCAGACGCAGCAACTCACAATGTAGGCGGCTTCCGGTTGCCAACGTAGAGAGTTCAAAAATACGGCTCGTAAGCAGGCGGATCTGAGCAGATAAATGTTGCGCCAACCAAACCGATGCTTGCGGAATTTCGGATATCATTTCCACAAATTTGGCGCTTGAAAGCACGGCCAGCTTGCTGTTTTCCACAGCGATGACATCGGCTGAGCGCGGTTGATAATCAATTGCTGACAACTCTCCAAAAACTTGATTAGTCATAATCTCACGCACAACCGTTTCTCGGCCACTGGGTGAGGGCAGGGATACGTGCACACGGCCCTCCAGTATTAGATACAGATCATTTGATGATGCACCGGCTGTAACGATCATCTGTCCGCGTTTGGCAGAAATCAAAACCGCACGTGATAAAATTGCAGTGCGCAAATCATCTGTTACTTCCAAACTTGGAAGCGGCATATTCCAGTCATAAACGGCGGCAGTTGGCAAATTGTAAACCCTGTCATTATGTTAGACCCATATGTCAAAAATGGCGTGGCTATACAAGAGCCGCCAAACTGCTTTTAATTTATGTTCAGTCAGTACTCTGGTAGGCCTGCGGTTTGCGTTTAATAAACGGGCTGGTTTTTTGCCATTCATCTCCGGCTAAGAAATGAAGGGACCGCACGCCCGGCATAAAGAAATACCCGCCGCCGCGCATCGTCGTAAAACTTGGAATATCGCGGTACCGCGCTGCTGCGTCAGGTGAGGGCACAGATAATATGTTGCCATCATGCTGCGCCGTTAAGGGATCGAGCTCTTCGTTTAGCCCATGGAATGCAGCGGCACAAAGCCATGATGATTGAACGAATTCGAACTGACGCTCAATATCTGCATTAAAGCACATGAACATGACGCCGCGCTTACCGTCTTTGACATAGGGCCGTCCGCGCCGAAGCAGGCGGTGACGGTTGCTGACGCTTAATTCATCCGGACTTTCGGTATTCAGGCTATCGCGCGGGTTAGCGCGGCGGACGTGCGATCCAAACGGGCACTTAATGCCTTGCGGGTCGGTATCACCGTACAAGAATTCGTTTTCATCGCCGCTGCCGTTTGAGGCGCCAGGCGCATAAGGATTTTTCAGCAACGATGATCCATTTGGCCAGCGGCCAACCATTTTGGCGGCAATAAACTCTGCTGTTTTGCCTTCGGTAACGGCAGTCTTTTTGCAATATTCCTCAAACTTTGCGGTGTCTTGTTGCAACTGCCGGATCACCAGAAAGCTGCCGTTGCGGCCAAAATCACGCATCTGCCATGATCTGCCCGCGTTGCTTTCAAACATGGGAAAACGTTTGGGCATGTCGGCGGGCAGGTCATGCAGCTGATCGCGCGCATCTTTTTGCGCAGTAACCTGCGGCGTTGGCGGATAATATCCGCGATTATCCAAATATCCTAAAATGAACTCGCCCGGCTGCATATCATGGATCGACGGCGGCGCACCGATACGGCTGGAAAGCCCGCGCACGATCGGCTGCGATACGCCGTCACGAAAACCAAAAGGTTCATTGTGTAAATCGCCTGCATCTTTTTGCGCATCTGATTGTACTGGCCATGCCATATAAATTTCGTCAACAACACGAAGGCCTATGTCTGTGACGCGCGCACGTTCCCGCTCACTTAGCTCTGTAAATGTGCTCGCTTCTGTTGCGTCCTTCGCATTGTTTGTGTCATTTCCGTATAACAGTATCACAGCATCGGCGGCGCTGTTTCCGCTGCCCCATTGCCAATCAGATGGGGCGGGATCATGTAATAAGCGTTGGCATGTCTCGTGATCCATACCCAGCGTAAATGCAGGGGGGAAATGACTAGCGGGCTGTCCTGTTTCGTCCGATGCTACCGAAGAAACCGGGTTTAATTCTTGTTCAAGTCCCAGCTTTCGAAGCCCTTCAGCAGAAAATGCAACAAAGATTGCGTGGCCATTCGGTCTTTTGTCTCCTACGTTGATATGCGGTAAGATACTGCGCAACCACTTACGGGCTTGTTCTACATTATCTGCGTCAAATTGTATCGCAATACAGTTTGACCGGGTTAGCTCGCTTAGGCCGCCGTACAGCAGATTTTGGATTTCTTCATGTTCCAACACGCGTTCGGGCCGGGGGATGGAATCAAATAACTGTACCCACGCTTCTGCTTGCGAACTGCTACTGTCAATTTTGCA
>JAYWFI010000005.1:0-13887 GCA_043778865.1 Sphingomonadales bacterium | reverse complement strand
AGAGGTTACTTACCACGCCCAACCACTTTGAACTGTGAACTTACCCAGAAATCTGGGTGTTACAAATTACGGTGACAAAATTACAGTGACAGTGCATTTAATTAGCGGTTTTTACGCAGGTAAGGGTTTGCTCATGCATCTGTCTTTGCGCCTTGTGTCCTGAGCTTTATTTCGCGCGAAGGCCGCGAAGATTTTCAAGAGGGTGTGGCTGGACGCGAGGCTCCTTCTTTTCTTTGCGTGAAACATATTGCGCTGCCTTGTCGGCGTAATTGAACTGTGAACTTTGGCGGATTACCGCGAGTTATTTCGTCCATAGCACTAATCGCTGTCCTACAGGCTTGCTGTTGTGACATAAACTGTGTGGTTATTATTGTTAGGAGTTATCTATGCTGGCTCGCCCTGAACACCTGCGTGGTATTTGTGCGCCCTCGCATCAGCCGCATTACTATAGCGCCTCATTTGCACTGGACTATCAACTTGCGCAGTTTTGCGCGAGTTTTCTGCTTTGCTTTACCAATATCACAGCCGCATTTTGTTTCGCGCAAAGCCGTAAAGCAGGCTTGCCCAAATCCGTTTAGGTGAGACCTTAGTGTGACCTTCCAAGTGTGACTTTCCAAGTGTTACTTTCCAAGCGCTATAAGGCCCGGGACAGCGGACACAGCATATACGCGGTCATTGCGTTGATAAAGGCTAGATGCGCTCGCCAACACTGCATTTGCGCCTACTGTACTGTTATCTTACGCCCGACAAAATGGCCTAAGATCTTAATCGCGATATTTATAAGCTTGTGCCCTAGATTAGCGTGCACCCCGGTGCTATCGGTAAGTATGGCCGAAGAAACACAGCAAATATCCCCTTCACAGCAAAAGCACCTCTACCTCATTGATGCGTCGGCATATATATTCCGCGCGTATCACCGCTTACCGCCGCTGACCAATGTGCATGGGCAGCCGGTGGGCGCTGTGTATGGGTATACGACGATGCTGTGGAAGCTGGCCGATGATCTGCATGCGGCGGACGGCCCGACGCATATGGCCATTGTGCTCGATAAAGCGGGGACCAGTTTTCGCAACGATATCTATGACAAGTATAAAGCCAACCGCCCCGAAGCGCCCGACGATTTGAAACCGCAATTTCCGATGATCCGCGATGCGACCCGCGCGTTTTCTTTGCCGATGGTTGAGGAGGAAAATGTTGAAGCAGACGATATGATCGCGAGCTATACCCGCGCGGCGGTGGCGGCGGGGTGGAGCGTGACGATTGTATCATCGGACAAGGATTTGATGCAGCTGATACAGCCAGCGTTGGCCGACGGTACGTGCGGCGTTGACATGCTCGACACGATGAAAAACGTCCGCATCGCCCGCGAAGGCGTGGAGGAGAAGTTTGGCGTGGGCCCTGAACTTGTGGGGGATGTGCTCGCGTTGATGGGGGATGCCAGCGATAATATTCCCGGCGTTCCCGGCGTTGGCCCAAAAACCGCGACGAAGCTGATCCAAGAGTTTGGCGATTTGGACGGCGTGCTTGCCGCCGCGCCGGATATGAAGAAATCAAAGATGCAAGAAAAGCTGGTGGAGTTTGCGGGTCAAGCGCGGCTATCCCGCGTGCTGGTGACGTTGAAAGAAGATTGCCCGCTGCCGATACCGCTTGAGGATATGGAGCTGGGGGCTATTCCGCAGGAGCCGCTGGCCGCGTTTCTCGGGCATCACGGGTTCAAATCGCTGCTTAGCCGGATTGGATCAGTTAGCAATACTCATGCCGCAAACCGCACGCTGGCGGGTAATCCGCAGGCGGCCACCAAAGGCGGCGAAGCCATAGCCACGGCCCCGGCAAGCATAGATCCGGCAAACGGCGGCCGGATCACTCCGCCTGTTATGCCGCCGATTGATGTTAGCGCTTATGCCTGCGTCACCACAGTTGCCGAGCTCGACGTGTGGATTGCCAAAGCGCGCGAGGCAGGCACAGTTGCATTCGATACCGAAACGAACAGTTTGGAAGCGGTTACCGCAAAGCTGATTGGGTTCAGCCTTGCGACCGCACCGGGCCACGCTTGTTATGTACCCTTGCAGCACGGCGGAACCGATATGTTTGCGGAAAAGCCCGCGCAGATATCTATGGCCGACGCATTATTGCGCATTAAGGGCTTGCTGGAGGATGATAGCATGCTGAAAGTGGGCCAGAACCTGAAATACGACATGAGCGTTATGGCGCAGCACGGCATCGCGATTGCGCCATTTGATGATACGCTTGTGATGAGTTTCAATTTGGACGCAGGCAAAAATGGCCACGGCATGAATGAGCTGGCCAAGCTGCATCTGGGCCATGACTGCATCACATACAAGAGCGTATGCGGCACGGGCAAAAGCCAGATTAGTTTTGCCGAGGTGCCCTTGATTGAAGCGACCCGCTACGCTGCCGAAGACGCGGACGTCACGCTACGGCTTTGGCATCACCTGAAACTGCGGATGTCGCCGGAGAGCGCAGTTCGTATATATGAAATGGCAGACAGGCCAACGGTTCCCGTACTTAGCCGGATGGAATGCAATGGTATCAAAGTGGACCGTGCGGCGTTGTCGCGCCTGTCGGGCGAATTTGCCACTGAGATGGAAAGCTTAGAAGCGCAGATTCACGACCTTGCGGGCGAGCCGTTTTCAATCGGCAGCCCGGCGCAATTGGGCAAAATCCTGTTTGAGAAAATGGGGCATAAAGGCGGCAAGAAAGGCAAATCGGGACAATATTCCACCGATATTACCGTGCTAGAGGACTTGGCGGGGCAGGACGTTCCGATCGCGCGCAAAGTAGTGGAGTGGCGGCAATTATCGAAACTGAAATCCACTTATACCGACGCGCTGCAAGCGCAGATTAATCCCAAGACAGGCCGCGTCCATACCAGCTATTCCTTGTCGGGCGCGCAAACCGGACGGCTGTCGTCCACAGATCCGAACCTTCAGAATATCCCGATCCGCACCGAAATTGGCCGGCAAATTCGCGATGCATTTGTGGCGGACGAGGGCAATGTTATACTGGCGGCTGATTATAGTCAGATCGAGCTACGGCTGGCGGCGCATATGGCCGATGTCGGCGCGCTTCGGGAGGCATTTGAACAGGGCGAGGATATTCACGCCCGCACCGCACGTGAATTGTTTGGCGAAGTTAACCGCGACACACGCGGGCGGGCCAAGACGATCAACTTCTCGATTCTTTACGGCATATCGCGCTGGGGCCTCGCCAAACGTTTGGAGTCCACATCCGATGAAGCGCAAGCGATGATCGATGCCTATTTCAAAAGCTTTCCAGGGATCAGCGCCTACATTCAAGAGACCTTGGAAAGCGTGCGCGAAAAGGGCTATTCCGAAACGTTATTTGGCCGCAAAACATGGTTCCCGCGGATAAAGTCCAGTAACGGCGCCGAACGCCAAGGTAGCGAGCGTGCCGCGATCAATGCGCCGATCCAAGGCACCAGCGCCGACATCATCAAACGCGCCATGGCCCGCATGGAGCCTGCGCTGGCGGCGGCGGGGCTAAATGATGTAAAGATGTTGCTGCAGGTGCATGATGAGCTAGTTTTCGAATTACCCGAAGGCGACGTTGATGCCGCCAAGGTCGTGATCGCGGCGGTCATGACGGGCGCAGCAGAACCCGCAGTGAAACTCACCGTCCCGCTGGGCGTTGATATCGGCGTGGGCAAAAGCTGGGGAGAAGCACATTGAGACTGTTACCGATTATCGCAGCTACTGCGGCTGCCTTCTCGTTATCCGGATGCGCGGCTGTGCAAAAAGGGCCTGTGGGTAATATTGCCGTTCCGCGCCCTGCCAAAGCGGTTGAGATTGAGCGTTATCTTGGCCGCTGGTATGAACTTGCGCGCTATGAGCAAAGCTTCCAAAAAGACTGTGAGGCGGTAACCGCTGATTATATTCAGGATGTAACAGGTGATATCAAAGTAACGAACAGCTGCCGCAAAGGCAGCGTGGGCGGCAAAATCAGCGTCGCGATCGGCAAAGCGAAAATCGTAGCGGGCGGCAATAATGCCAAGTTAAAGGTATCGTTCTTTGGCCCATTTTACGGCGATTACTGGGTGATGGATCACGCCGATGATTACAGCTGGGCCATCGTTGGCGAACCCAGCGGGCGGTATTTATGGTTGTTATCACGCACTGCGAAGCCAGGTGACGCGGCAGTACAAAGCTTGATTTCGCGTGCGGCCTTACTGGGATACGACACAAAAATCCTTCGGGTAACGCAGCAGATCTAGGCGTTATTTAACCCTGTAGCGGATCCTGAAAGAGAAATTCGTACCTGCAGCCATTATGCCACTGGGCCGTAAACGCACGTTTGTTACCGCAGCATCAAATCCAGCGGCATCGGGAACGGGCGTATACGTCCAACTGCTGCCGTTATTATTTGAAAACTCAATGCCATCTGCCGTGCTGGCAAGGCTGACAAAATTATATCCCAATGCTGTTGTACCCGGATCAAAAGCGGCAGGACCCGTTCCGCCGCCGCCTAAGTTACCAACAAATAATTCTGTATTTGCAGGGGTGGTATCGTTGAGCAAAAGGCTGCTTGACGTGACATCGTATCCAGGCACGGGGTTTGCTCCAGTGACCGCGGCTGGATTGGACACGCCAAGTGTGTAATCAATAAAGCTGCCTGGTATGGCTTTAGGATTTGCCGCGCTGATGCCATCGCTAAACACGGCACTCGTTTTTGTGACGGTCAGCCCCGGCTTAAAAACAAGGCTAGCCAAATCTGCGTTGGCATAATCATCCAAAACAATTTCTAATGTATAGGACCCGGCCCGTACAGGAATGTTTACGGCAGAAGCTTGTTTCCAAACGCCGATAGCATCGGTTGCCAAATGACTTACCGAAGCTGCCGCAACAATTGTTCCCGATGCATTGCGAATGTTGATGGTGGTCGTTAACGCCCGCGAGCCTTCCCGCACCGAAAACCAGGCGCTAAAATCAATATTGCCGTCGCGCGGAATAGTAACCACTTGGTTCACTAAGCCGCCAGCGGAGTTGATATCAAGATATTGGTTCCCGCCGCTTGGAGGAGTGGCGAGTGCGTTGTTGCCGTAACCGGGAAATGGTCTGACGATATTAACAGGTTGCGGGACGGGAGCGGTTAGATTTGTGAGCGTCCAATTGGATATGCTTATGTAAAAATTGTTGCCGTTTTGTGGAGCAACAGGGGTCTCAAAACTGCGGTTTAATAGCAATTCCTGAGAGAATGCAGGCTTTGCAACGATCGTTACAGTTAGCAAGGCACCCATACAGACCAAGCACGACATCAATACACGGCGCAAGGCAGCGCGCAGCATACGGCAGCTATACGTTCCTAAAGAGTCGATAGGCTTGTCCACAATGATGGCATTACCTCAAAATGGTTATTAATGTGTTAGGGAAGTTTATTATGGATTTTTAAGGTGCGTTTTTTAGAAAAACTACATAGCCCCTAAAGTACCTGTTTCCTGCCAAATTATCTGGCGCTTTCCATTCACCGTCCTGAACTAACCCGATTTTGAAGGGTAATTTAAGAGCCCCGGTACGGGCGAGATAACCCTGATAACTCGGGATAGTGCTGCGTCCTTGATAGGTTTGCAAGATAACTTCATCGACCACTCCCGACATTGCGTTCAGGCCAACTATCCCTGTTTCGCTGCTCCAATCGAGAAGTCCAGTGATACCGAGTTGTTGTTCCTGCGGTAATTTCGTTCGAAAGTCCTTCAGAAAAACAGCATATTCATCCAGATGGCGCGTAGCGGAATCGAAATCAATCTGCACACCTTTTACTGCGTTCCCTGCCGCTTTCCAGCGTTTCAAACGGGAGAATATTTGTTCGTAAATGGCGGGTGACCAGCGCAGAGTGTGCGCGCGGTAGACGAGCCACAATTCGTCATTTCTGATTTTACCAATTGCTCCGCCCTGCGCGATCATACGGACGGCGCGGTCACCGCGATCAGGAATTTCGACCTGGCCTTGCAAAATATATACGGTTTTTGCATGCGCCAATACCGGTTGCGGGGTGACTCCGGCCCATAGCCAGAAGCTGTCATAGTCCTGTGCTTTAACTGTCTGTGCGGCCGCCTGCGTGCTAAATAAAAACGCACCCGCCAAACAGATGACACCTCGCAATCCCATCACCAATAATACGTAAGACTGCTAGCCCAATTACTTTCCTTGTATTTCGTCTTGAGTGTCTCAAACCATTTTTTGCGCTGGCTTATCGGTACATCTTTTCCGCCGCAGGTATTTGAAGCGCTGGGTGCATAGCAATTAACCGCGCGGTACAGCGCATAGGCGGCTTCATTACGGCTGGCCTTTGGATTGGCGATCACACGTTTATATGCCTCGCCGCGAGAAAATACTTGGCCAATAAACTCGCTTGGCCCTCCGCCCAATTCGCTTGTTGGCGGTTGCGCGTTCAAATCATGATAATCAAGATCATTGAGGCGAGTAAACTCTCCCATACACAGTAGTGCGTTTGCCTGCGAAGGAGCAGCGGCGAGCGTCTTGGCGATATCGCGGATACTCGGACAAGGATAGGATGACGCCGCGGTGTTACCCGCCCATTTGAATATCGCGAAATCGCGGTCATAGCTATCATTCGGTAGCGGCTGAACGGGCGGGGCACTGGCCAGATCTCCGGCAAATGCGCCATAGCGGCCATAGATCAGGTCTTTATACAGCAGCGTATACTGCGCATCCCGGCGTTCTGCTTCGCTCACATTTTTGGCCTTTGCTTGCATTGCAAGAAGGACGGGGCCGGCGACATTGCGCAGAAGAATATGACGAATATTGCTGTTTGTTACAGGGGACCCGGCGTCAAACACAGCAGATAATTGCTTGGCCTTTTCATAATTTATCGCAAGCCCGAGCTGTGCCGCCGACGATTGCAAAGGCTCCTTGGGCCACAGGATCAGCTGTTTCCATAATGCACGTGCTTCGGCTGGCTTACCCGTCGCCTCCAAAGCCAGAGCACGTAAAATCTGCTGACTAAATGCTAATGTAGCAGGTGATTTAGCAGATAGCGTATTTGGCAAGTGGGTCAGCGCTGATTTTGGATCATTACCCACATAAAACAGATGCGAGGCCAGCAAATATTCAAACAGGTCATTTTGCCCTTTGAAGACATCCTTTTGCGCTTGCAGTTTTGCATAGGTCAATGCCTTTGCCATCTGGCTGGCAAAGGCTTCTGGCTCTTCGGGTAGTGTGGTGACGCGCATCGCTTCTAAATCCAGCGTCGCCAGTAGAAACGGTTCGCGTACTTTGTCCCGGTCTAGTTCAGGTAGCAATTTTTGATCGGCCTCATAAGCAAGCGCGAGCAAACTATTGCTGCGTGTTTTGGGATCAGCATTTGCAAATTGCCACGCCATTTCGCTGCCTAGCTTTTCATTTTCACCCTGCAACCAATATACTCGCCGTAACAACCCGCGCGCAGATCCAGCGTATTGGCCATTTTTGTACATTGCCAAATATGATTTGAATGCAGTGTCGGCGGTTTCAAGTGCGGCTTTATCGAGCTGTTCACGGTCCAAATTTCCATATTCGCCAAAGCTGTTTACTTGCGCCACATTCAACGCAACACGGCCTAACATATAGTATGAAGCTTCCTTAAGCCAAGGATGCTTGCTCTGGGTTAAAGCGGTAAACGCGGTGCGCGCCGCATCAAATGATCCGTCATAAAATTCATGTGCGCCGCCAAGATAGGTTGCAAATTGTGCGGCAATTTTGGATTTTAACCCCGTTACTGGTTCATAAACAGAAATTCCGTCTTCGCCGTTTAATGCCGTGCGCGCTTTTGTGAGAAGTTCGCGTTCGCCCGCCGGAATATCAACGGTTTTGCCGAGCGCACTAATGAAATCGCTGGCACCGCTTTGCGTGCTAACAAGACGGCTACCTTCGCCGGAAGCAAGCCCGTTATCATACTCTGTTTGGTCCGTGCCCGGTGCATCACCTCTATAACGTGCAGAAAATTCGCGAACCTCAAAAAATGGCATATTGGGGTAGGGTCGTTGAGAGGACGTGTTTTCCTCAGGCGGCACTTTACTTCCCGAGCTTTCCAAGCTTCCCGAGCTTTCGGGCATGAAAAATTCGGCCTTATTGCTATCAATCACCAGTAGCTGCATATTGATGATAGTGTCATTGCTAGGGGTTAAAAACGCGGCATTGTTGCACCGGCTATAGCCGCTTTGTTCCAATTGCCAGCTTGTGGTGCAGTCGTAATCTCCGCTCGCAAATGCAGGTTGCGCAAAAACCGGAAGAGCGATGATGGCGGATAACAAAAGATATTTTTTGGTCATGCCACTGGATAACGCGGCGTTATTTATGTGTCGATAGGAATTATCCCCGTTTGCGCGCTTGCTTATACGTGCCCAGCAACCGTACCGAGTTACAATGAAAGCGTAGTTCATCCAGCGCGCGATCAACGCCTTCGTCACCCGGCGCGCCCTCGATGTCGGCATAGAATTCGGTCGCGGCGAAACGGCCGCCGTTTTGATAACTTTCCAGCTTAGTCATATTGATGCCGTTTGTCGCAAATCCGCCCATTGCTTTATAAAGCGCCGCTGGGATATTTTTCACTTCGAATACCAACGTTGTCATCACCACGCCCGCATCCTTGGGCACCGCCCTTGCATCGCTGGCCAGCACGACAAACCGCGTCATATTGTGGTCCGCATCCTGAATACCGTCGCTTATTATGTGCAGGCCATACAGTTCTGCTGCGATTTTAGGGGCTATCGCAGAGGCACCCATATCATCGCCGCCCGCAACATATGCCGCCGCCGCCGCTGTATCAGCATAGGCAACCGGAATGATGCCGCGCTCGCGTAAATAATGGCGGCATTGCCCTAGCGCCTGCGGGTGGCTCATCGCCGTGGTCAGCTGCGCATCCGGTG
The DNA here is from genome assembly GCA_043778865.1 of Sphingomonadales bacterium. Classification (GTDB taxonomy): domain Bacteria; phylum Pseudomonadota; class Alphaproteobacteria; order Sphingomonadales; family Sphingomonadaceae; genus Sphingorhabdus_B. The sequence continues at coordinate 4,985 of JAYWFI010000005.1, read as the reverse complement.
ATTTGGCCATCAAACAATGCCGGATCGCCATGAAATGTTCGTCCACTATCGACAGGCCCGACTCGGGAAGCAGGAAATGGATATCGGCAACGCGGCCATGCAGGCTGTTCTCGATGGGAATAATCGCGCGGTCCGCTTTGCCTTCCTTTACCGCGTCAATTGCATCCTCGAATGAAAAGCAGGGTAGGGGAAGGCACGCAGTATCATATTCGAGTGCCGCCAAATGCGAGTTTGCTCCTGGCGCGCCCTGAAAACTGATGGCTTTTGCAGGCGTAATCGCAGCAGCCTGGGACATTTGTGAAACTATATTAAGCGCGAGTTTTGGATAGCTTTGCATACAATATAACCGATAGGCGAGCAGCAAAGCGCGGGCAAGGTGCTTTTGAGCTGCGCGATATATGTGGCAGATTTTGCAATCAGGCATGTGGAATCGGGTCTTGCGAGATTTTTGAAGGCGCATTATGGACATTACAAAATACAGGGTCGTAAGAACGGCTCACTGCTCATAGGACTGAACAAGATGGATGACCGTAGTAACACAATCGCAGGTTGGGTACTGGGTGCCGGAATTGCGGCTCTTGGCTTTACTATATTATCTGGCGAGCTGGGGCATAGTGAAAAACCCGAAGCAGGAAAATTTGGCTTTGCCGTTGAGGCAGAAGCCGAAGGCGGCGCTGCAGCTGCAGCTGAAGTTCCGTTGCCTGTACTGCTTGCTGCTGCCGATCCAGCGAAAGGCGAGGCTGTGTTCAAAAAATGTACTGCATGTCATAATGTTGCGGACGGCGGGGCCAATGGCATTGGCCCTAGCTTGTGGGGCGTTGCTGGGCGGCCGATTGGTACACATGGTGGATTTGCATATTCAGATTCGCTTAAGGCAGTGGGCGGTGCTTGGTCGTTTGAGCAGCTTAACCACTGGCTAACCGCGCCAAAGAAATTCGCGGCTGGAACAAAGATGTCCTTTGCAGGTCTTGGAAAAGCCGAGGACCGTGCCAATGTTATTGCGTATCTAAACAGCCAAGGTTCAAACTTGCCTTTGCCAAAGGTTGAAGCGGCCGCGGTTGCTCCGCCAGCAGATGGCAAAGCTGCAGCGCCTGCTACAGACCTCAAAGTTGCGGTGCCTACGGCTCTTATCGCGCCGACAAAATAAAGCTGAAAGTAGGCTAAATTTTTGGGACGATATTATAAAACGCGCATATTGCTTCCCAAGCCTGCTGCGCGGTATCGACCATTTGGAAGAGTCCAATATCGTGCGGATTAATAACGCCTTCTAATATCAATTCCTCAAAATTAATAATACGGTTCCAAAATTCACCGCCAAACAACATGATTGGCATTCGTTCAATCTTTCCCGTTTGAATCAGTGTTAGCAGTTCGAAAAATTCATCAAACGTACCAAACCCGCCCGGAAACACGGCAACTGCACGGGCACGGATTAAGAAGTGCATTTTACGCAGAGCAAAATAATGGAACTGAAAACTTAAATCCGGCGTTACATATTCGTTGGGGGCTTGTTCATGCGGCAAAACAATATTTAAGCCAATCGAGTCCATTCCCACATCGGCGGCACCGCGGTTTGCAGCCTCCATAATCGAAGGGCCGCCGCCGGAACATACCACAAAATGGCGACCCGCTTCATCTACGATGCCGCATTTGCTTGCTATCTGCGCTAGTTTGCGAGCCTCGTCATAGTAACGCGATTTCTCTTTCAATCGCTCTGCGATAATCCGGCTGCGATCATCGGTTGCAGCGGCGATCAACGCGTCTGCTTTGGCGGGTTCCGGAATGCGCGCTGAGCCATAAATTACAAGTGTTGATGCAATGCCTGCTTCATCCAGCAACATTTCTGGCTTCAATAATTCCAGCTGAAACCGAACCGGACGCAGTTCTTCGCGCAGCAGAAATTCCTTATCCTGAAATGCCAGCTTATAAGCCTCGCTTTGTGTTTGCGGAGTGACAGGAGTTTGTTTTTCAACAAAGCGGGCTTCTTGTTTGGCTTTATAGAAACGGCGATTATGAATATCTTTGTTTGTCATAATGGACTGTTAGGGAAGCATAGAAACAAGCACAAGATCCGATGGTCGCCTGAAACAATCTACTTACAATAAGGTTTGCCGCCCAGCCGTGACGCAGCCATATCAAGATGCAGATGATTGACGTGCTGGCGATTGAAATCGGGACCAAGCACTGTGCCAAATTGTCCGCATGCTTTGCTGTGTATATCGCGCAGGAAAGCGCGCTCGCCGGTCGTTCCATTCCATCCTTTTAACACACTGACGCGGCGGCCATCGTCTGTTACAAATGCGAATACATCAACCGCATTGGCATGCGCGTGCTGAGATAAATTGCCGCTGCCTTGTACGCGGCGGCAGCTGTATGTTCCCGATGTTTCGATGCGCGCAAGGCCGCTTCCCAAATGCTTGCGCGCAGCGGGGCGCACAACATCGCGAGTCCAATCGGCAAATTCACTGGCCAAACTGCAGGTCATCGGGCCAAGGTTGGTGATTTTGGTGCCGATATCAATCAACGACACAGCGTTATTCGCGTTGCAACCGCCGCCATAACTTTTATTGGGTAAAGCGGCAAAGCTGATATTGTTTGATTTTAATTCAGACAAACAAATCCTGCTACTTTTCTGGGCAAAGGCCGTATTGGTACGGGGAATTATTTCTGCCTCACGTTTTCCGCATCCTGCAAGTGCTCCAGCTATTGTTACAGCGATCACGGCGCTGAATGCCCATTTTGCAAACTTGATTGATATCATGAAAACGGTAATACGGATTTTTTGCTTAATGCTCATGTTCAATATCACGATGCCAAAACGCCTTGGCCTGCAATAAAAACAGCTTATCGAATAGGATTGCAAACAATGAGGATATCGAAATTATTTATAGCAGGAATGTTTGCTTGTGCCAGTATTGCGCCCGTCATTGCGCCCGCCGCGGGGCAGGATAATAACGATGATTTTGATCCAATGACCGTCAATGTTTCTGACGCAATCATGTGTAAAATTGACGCGCCTACCTATAACAGTTTCGCACTTTCGATCGGCAGTGATTGGAAAAAACGCGGCTGGCAAAAAATTGAAACTAAGAACAGTTTTCTGAACGAGTATCGTTTGCCAGCACCCATTAATGTGGCCGGAATGCAAACACGCCATATCGCTTTTTCCGCATCTGCAGTGATGGCTGTGCTCGATATTGCTGATCCCAATATAGTGGCAAAGCCAGAAGGCATCACCAATGATGTCGATCCCGCCGCGTTTTTTAAAGACATGAAACTCACTCCTGAACAAATCAAAGATATTCCCAAGACTAATAAATTTCTGGGCCAAAAAATACTTATCGACACAACTGAAAAAGACGCAGAATTGAACATGCAATTCCATACGGTTATTGCGCGCACGATATCGAATGTGAGAAATCTGCCAAATAAAACACTCTATGGATGTTCCTATAATATCGAGATGCTCGATGCCGCGGGTAAACCGCTTTAGTTGCCAATTATAAACTTCCGCTTGCTCAAAACCAGTCATGTCCCTAATGCAGCATTGGGCCACGCGGTCCCAACGCCGCGCTGCTCTCTGCAAGGAGACGCTACATGACTATAAGTAAACCGGGCATTTTGCCCGTAAGACCGCATTTTTCCTCTGGCCCCTGCGCAAAGCCGCCGGGCTGGGAACTTTCCAAACTTGCTACCGAATCGCTTGGCCGTTCGCACCGTGCCAAGATTGGCAAATCACGTTTGCAACTCGCCATCGATTTGATGCGTGATGTTCTGCAGGTGCCAGATACCCACCGTATCGGCATTGTTCCGGCGTCTGATACGGGCGCATATGAAATGGCGATGTGGACAATGCTGGGCGTCCGGCCCGTCACCGCCTGCGCATGGGAAAGTTTTGGCGAAGGCTGGGTAACAGACGCTGTTAAACAGCTTAAGATTGAACCCACCGTACTGCGCGCCGATTATGGCCTGCTGCCTGATTTGGTCAGTATCGACCAAAGCCATGACGTACTGTTCACCTGGAACGGCACGACGTCTGGCGTGCGCGTACCAAATGGCGATTGGATTTCGGATAGCCGAGAAGGCCTAACTTTCAACGATGCAACCAGCGCCGTGTTTGCGTATGATATGCCGTGGGACAAGTTAGATGTGACAACCTTTAGCTGGCAAAAAGTGCTAGGCGGCGAAGGTGCGCACGGTGTTATCATTCTTGGCCCGCGCGCCGTTAAACGGCTGGAAACCTATACCCCTACGTGGCCGCTACCCAAGATATTCCGTTTGATGGCAAAGGGCGCACTAGCCGAAGGTATATTCAAAGGTGAGACGATCAACACGCCGTCTATGCTAGCGGTTGAGGATGTTATCTTTGCGCTGGAATGGGCGAAATCAATTGGCGGATTATCGGGTCTGATGGCGCGTAGCGATGCCAATGCGGCGGCGCTGGGCAAGATTGTGGCGGACAGGCCGTGGCTTGGCCATCTGGCGCAGAATGAAGCCACACGTTCGCGCACTTCGGTATGCCTGACGGTGAAGGGCGCGGATGCGGACTTTATCAAGAAAATGGCTGGGTTGCTTGAGGCTGAACATGCTGCGTACGATATTGCCGGTTACCGCGATGCGCCGCCGGGCCTGCGTATTTGGTGCGGCGCAACGGTGGATACCGCCGATATCGAGGCGCTGGGCCCATGGCTTGATTGGGCGTATCACCAACTTAGCACTTAAAGAAACCGTCACCCTGAACTTGTTTCAGGGTCTATCCATCCTTTCAAGCTACGCCTTTGTTGCACGATGGATGCTGAAACAAGTTCAGGATGAGAGCATTTATCTAAATTGCTATGATTAAACAAAAAAAACATATATAAACATCCACACAGACCCTGCACAGCTACGGCAAATCAATCACTTACGCCGCCGATCTGCACGGATTCTGCACAGTGGAGGATGGCGATGGCGTTTATCACCGATAAAGAGGAACTCAAACCCGG
>JAYWFI010000004.1:0-5819 GCA_043778865.1 Sphingomonadales bacterium | reverse complement strand
AATACGCGCGCCGCCTGCGCCTGCTTCGGAGGAGGTTGAGGACACGAGCAAAGATGGCGAAAGCTGATTTAGCTGGCGGATATCGGTTGCGCCTGAATTTTGCAGCGACTCTGCGGTAACCGCAGATACGGCGAGCGGCACATCGGACAGCGCTTCTGACCGGCGCGTTGCGGTAACCACAATATCACCTTGGTCAGGCCCGGCGGCATTCTCTTCGTCTTTGGGCCCGGCTGTTTGCGCATATGCAGGCGCGATTATGGCAGTGGCAGCGACAGAGAAAGCCAGCAAGGCTTTTACAAAACTAATGCGCGTTTTCATTATTATCTCCCGTATTTTTTGTTACGAAATGCTAAGCCAAGTAGGCTGCCTCGTCACCATGTGAATTTTTGGAACCCCATATTTTTCTAAAAGCGTGGTTAATGTGCAACACTCATATCATATGATTGAAAAGATTACATAGAATGGTTGCTGTAAAAATGGCTTCAGTCACAGCAGTTTCGTATGGAAATCTGCAAGTAGCATTCTGCAAGCCCTTCACCACTGCAATAATTACGTTATAGCTTATGGTTGTATTTCTGGGGTCTTGCTATGTTTGATATAAACACGCCGTTTGTGCTTCTTGATGATGCCCGCCTGTTTGGCGCTGCGCCGGCGCGGTTATATAGCAAACCCGTTGAGCAGATTGAGGCGAGGACACCTGACGCCATACCTGCAATGCTGGATGCGCTTCGCCGGGCGCAGGCACAGGGATATCACACGGCAGGTATGTTAAATTATGAAGCTGGCTTTGCGCTAACCGGCGAGCAGAGCGGTGAACGCACTAACGCTGGGCCTTGCAACGATAGTTTGCTTGGCTGGTTTGGAATATTTACAGATTATGAGACGATAGATGCAGATGCCATAACATCCCATCTTCCTGATCCCAAGGGCGCGCATATAACGCCTATTCGCCCTGATATTACGCTAACTGAATATAGCGCAGCTTTCAAAAAAGTGCAGGAATATATTCGTGCTGGCGATATCTATCAGGCCAATCTGACGTTTCGCGCTTCGGCTGCTTATGCAGGGGATCCGCTTGCGCTGTATGCTGCTGTGCGCCCGCATGCCGCGGCAGGATATGGCGGCATGGTGTGGACAGGAACCGATTGGATATTGTCGTTTTCACCAGAGCTGTTTTTCACACTTAAGGACCGCGTGATTACGACGCGGCCAATGAAAGGCACTGCGCCCCGGATGTTGGATGCCGCGCACGACATTGCTGCTGCCAATAATCTGCGAGACGATCCCAAACAACGTGCCGAAAACCTAATGATTGTCGATCTGCTGCGCAATGATATCTCGCAAGTGTGTGCGCCAGGATCGGTTAAGGTGCCCGATTTGTTTCGGATCGAAACCTATCCCACGGTGCATCAAATGACATCGACAGTCACAGGGAAATTGCAAGACGGCTGCGATGCGGTGGATGTAATAACAGCGATATTTCCGTGCGGATCGATAATAGGCGCGCCAAAGATTCGCGCGATGGAGATAATCAGCGAGGTCGAGGCAGCACCGCGCGGCATCTATTGCGGTTCGATTGGCCGTATTGATGCCAATGGTGACGCGGCGTTCAATGTTGCCATTCGCAGTTTTCACTTGGATACAGATACAAAGCGGGTTTCATTAGGTCTTGGATCAGGCGTAGTTGCAGATTCCCAGCTGGCGGATGAATGGGCCGAATGTTTGACTAAGGGGGAGTTTGCAAAAGTGGGCGGGTATGGATTTGATCTGATTGAGACGATGCGGTTTGAACCAGCGCATGGCATATTGCGCCTAGAGCTACACCTAGAGCGGATGAAGGAAAGCGCCCGCGTATTAGGCTTTGAATTTGACCGCCACGCTGCACGCAACGGATTACACGCGGTCACGTTTCATGTGGAGGCAGTGAGCAAAGTGCGCATGCTGCTGTCACGCAGCGGCGCAATTGCAATTGAGGTGGGTGCTGTGCCGCTTGTTTGCGATGAAGCCTGGCCTGTGCGCGTAGTGCCAATGACGGCCGGTCCGCAAGATTTTCGCTTGGCGCATAAAACCACTAACCGCGCATTTTATGATGACGCCCGCACGGCACATCCCGATTGCCGGGAAGTATTGTTCACCGATGCCGCCGGGTATCTAACCGAAGGCAGCATCACCAGCCTGTTTGTTAAACGCGGAGATATGCTGCTAACCCCGCCTTTGTCACGCGGATTGCTGCCGTGCGTTTTACGCCGCGCGTTAATCGATGCAGGGCAAGCATGCGAAGCTGACCTGCGGCCCGACGATTTGGCAGACGGGTTTTTTGTGGGTAATAGCCTGCGCGGATTGATCGCAGCGCGGCTGGTACTTTAGCGAGTTTGGGTAACCCTAACGCCTTGCGTAATTTCGGCTCGCCTATTACGGATACCTGATTGATCACGTAACAACCAAACCGAAAGTATTCCTGCCCATATGCCTTCTATCGACCGCTTGTCCGCCGCGCTTAATCGCATCGCTCCATCTGCTACACTCGCGATGTCGGGCCGCGTGATGGAACTCAAGACGCAGGGTATTGATGTTATCGGATTGTCAGCAGGCGAACCAGATTTCGACACTCCCGATTTTGTTTGCGATGCCGCTATTAAGGCCATACGCGATGGCAATACTCGGTACACCGCAGTTGACGGCATAGCACCATTAAAGTCTGCGATTGCCGCCAAATTCAAACGTGATAACGGCATCGAATACACTAACAAACAAATCACCGTGAACGCAGGCGGCAAACATACGCTTTTCAACGCACTGGTGGCGACATTGGACGCGGGCGACGAGGTGATTATCCCTGCGCCATATTGGGTTAGCTACCCTGATATTGTACAATATGCAGGCGGCACGCCCGTGATTGTTTTGGCCAGCGCGGCGCAGCATTATAAGATGTTGCCCGATCAGCTTGAGGCAGCGATCACACCAAAGACACGCTGGCTCATCCTCAATTCGCCGTCCAATCCAACCGGCGCGGCCTACACTGCATCAGAGCTAACCGCGCTTGGGGAAGTGCTGATCCGCCATCCGCATGTCATGCTGCTCACCGATGATATGTATGAACATGTCTGGTATGCCAAAGAACCGTTTGTCACTATGTTGCAGGTTTGCCCCGGATTATACGACCGGACGTTGACCATGAACGGTGCATCCAAAGCGTACGCGATGACTGGGTGGCGTATCGGTTATGCAGGCGGGCCAGAATGGCTCATAAAAGCGATGGCTGCGTTGCAATCGCAATCGACAAGCAATCCGTGTTCGATCAGCCAATATGCTGCACTGGCGGCGCTTACGGGGCCGCAAGATTTTTTGAAAGAACGCAACACAGCGTTTAAGCACCGCCGTGATTTGGTTGTGGCGATGCTGAACGATGCACCGGGCCTTAGCTGCCCTGTGCCTGAGGGCGCGTTTTACGTTTACCCGGATGCAACAGGGGTAATGAACAAGACGACGCCGAAGGGCAAAAAGATCGAAACTGACGAAGACCTGATCAATTATTTCCTCGATGATTGGCAAGTTGCGGCGGTGCACGGCGGCGCGTTTGGATTGTCACCCGGTTTCCGGATCAGCTATGCAACGTCGGAAGAATTGCTGAAAGAAGCATGCACGCGCATCCAGTCGGCGTGCGCAGCACTCAATTGATCGCAAATCGTCCGTTTTGCCCAGCCGTTAATCCCGATTTAATCGCTACTAAGGCAACGCGTAGCTTCGAGAATAAGTAATTTAGGCTTTGATTCTCCCGAAATAGGCGTAGGTAACGGAAATAAATAATGCACCGTTTAATTAATTTGGCACGATCTGATCTCTTCCTTAGCCTTTTGGGCGGCTTTGCCCTCGGAGTGGCGGGCATGGCAGTGATTAAGCCTGCCACCGCTGGTAGCGAGATGGATAGTGTCCGGACGGTCACAGTTGGAGCGCCAATTCATGCAGAGAAAACCCCAACCAAATAACCGTGCTGCTGGCATGATCAAAATTGCCGCATATTCAGCTGCCATCGCAGCATTAATCTACGTATCGCCATTTGGCATTATGCTATCATCCGCCTCTGCGGCAGAGGGCCTTCGTATTACGGCTCCTTCTGTTGCAATCACTGAACCTGACGGCGACCAAACGGCGATATTCGCAGGCGGATGCTTCTGGGGCATTGAAGGCGTATTTGACCATGTGAAAGGCGTAAAGCGCGCCGAGGCTGGATACGCAGGCGGCAGCGCACAAAGCGCCGATTACAGCACCGTCAGCAGCGGCACCACCCGTCACGCAGAGGCGGTGCGCATATTCTATGATCCAAAAATAGTGAGCTACAACCAGCTTATGCAGATATTCTTTTCTGTCGGCCTTGATCCCACACAGCTGAACCGTCAAGGCCCTGATACTGGCTCCCAATATCGCAGCGCGTTGTTCCCCGTAACGGCCATACAAGCCAAAGCGGCGCGCGCATATCTGGCGCAGTTGTCGGCCAAAAGTCCGTGGGGCAAAAAACCAGTAACACAGATTGAAAGCGGCACATTCTATCCAGCCGAGGCTTACCACCAAAACTACATGGCGAAAAATCCCTCAGATGGCTATATCCGTGCCAATGACGCCCCCAAAGTAGCCAACTTGCGGCGATTATTTCCAGCCCGCTACAGGTAAACAGCCACTAGCCCGATCGCCATTGGATAGAGCGATACTAGCAGAAGCAGCGCAGCAACTATGTTAAAGGCTCTAAGCCGCATAGGATCACTCAGAAACTGCCGCATTTTTGCACCCATCATGGCCCATGTGCCAGTGCTGGGGAGATTTATAGCGCCAAACACTGCTGCTACCAGTGCAATGCCAAGCGGTCCTTGTGACTTTGGCGTATAAGCCGAAATAGCAGTTAGCGCCATGGTCCACGCCTTTGGGTTGACCCATTGGAACAACGCCGCCTGAATGAAGGTGAACGGTTTAGATTCTCCGGCTGTGGAGCCGCCATCGCTTGGCGAAGTGTCTGTCGTGGCGATCTTCCATGCCATATAAATCAGGTAAAGACCGCTTGCCACAGTGATGAATGTACGCGATCCCGGCACTGCATCAATCAACTGCATGACGCCAAGTCCGATCAATATGATCATAAGAGTGAAACCGAGTGATACACCCAGCATATGCGGTATAGTTCGCCGGAAGCCAAAATTGATCCCTGATGCCATCAACATTAAGTTGTTTGGCCCCGGCGTTATTGAGGAAACGAAGGCAAAAATGGCCAATGCGGCAAGGATTTCAGTTGTTATCATTCGCATTGAATAGCCTAGTTCTTGCCGAATGTGCTTGCGTTATTGCATATATTTGGCAAATATTAGCAATAAATGAGCGATATAGATTATATTAACGCAAAAATATTGCGCGAGCTGACTCGTAATGGCCGGATTAGCAATATCGATCTGGCGAACAAGGTTGGATTGTCGCCCTCTGCGTGTCTGCGGCGTGTGCAAGATCTAGAACGCAAAGGCGTAATCACAGGTTATCGCACGGTTATCAACTCGCAGGCACTAGGCATTAATTTTATCGCTTATGTGCTCGTGGGCTTGTCAAAACACACTAAGGCTGATCAGCTGGGATTTGAAGAAGCGATGGCAGATGCTATTGAAGTCCGCGAATGCCACAACATTACCGGGACGGTTGAGTATCTGCTCCGCGTGGAAGCACGCGATTTGGCTGCGTACAAACACTTCCATACCGAGGTGCTAGGAACCGTGCCGCAAGTCGCGAGCATAATTTCCTACATCGTAATGGGATCGCCAAAAGACGAGCGCTCTTAAGGCGAA
>JAYWFI010000003.1:0-4278 GCA_043778865.1 Sphingomonadales bacterium | reverse complement strand
ATGTCGCCTGCGACATTGTTGGCCGCGCTAAATGATCTGGGCCGAAAGCATGGCATTGGCCGGCTTGATCTGGTCGAGAACCGCTTTGTCGGCATGAAGTCACGCGGCATGTATGAAACGCCGGGCGGAGAGATTTATGCGCGCGCCCACCGCGGCATCGAAAGCATTACCCTTGATCGCGGCGCAGCGCATCTGAAAGATGAGCTGATGCCCAAATATGCCGAAATGATTTATAACGGTTTTTGGTTCAGCCCCGAGCGCGAAATGCTGCAAGCCGCGATTGATTACAGCCAAACAAGCGTAATGGGCACTGTGCGGTTGAAACTATATAAGGGTAACGCAAGCGTTGTAGGACGCAAATCGCCTACCAGCTTATATAGCGAAAAAATAGTCACATTCGAAGATGACGCCGGCGCTTATGACCAAAAGGATGCAGCAGGGTTCATTAAATTGAATGCGCTGCGATTGAAATTACTCGCCAAACGCGGCACTTAGGATGGCAAGTAAACGCCGCGTAAAACCACCTTTCTCTTGGCGCTACACATTGTTTCTATCTGTGTTTGCGACCGGGTTGATGCCCGCAATATTTTTCGCAGAGTGGTACCGCGCCGTAATGCTGGCTTTCGATGTTGCCGCATTGGCATATCTGGCAACACTGATGACATTATTTCGCCTTGATACTTCGGCGATGCGAGCACAGGCGGCAAAAGTTGACGCCAATCAGCCGACGCTGCTATTTTTAACCATTATCACCTCATGCACAATAATGGCCGCAGTCGTTGCTGAACTTAATGATGCGAGCGCGAAAAATGCAGTCAACATTGGTTTAACAATTGGCACGTTGGCGCTGGCCTGGCTTTTTTCAAATCTGGTATATGCGGTCCATTACGCACATCTGTTTTATGAAGACGCAGCAAACGGGCGGGACCGCGGCGGCATAAAATTTCCCAAGACCAACGATCCGCATTACTGGGACTTCGTTTACTTTGCTTTCACGCTTGGCATGACATTTCAAACGTCAGATGTTGAAATAGAGGACCGTCAGTGGCGCAAGCTAGTTACATTGCAAAGCATGGCATCGTTTGCGTTCAATATTGGCATAATTGCATTTTCGATCAATATTTTGGCGAGTTGAAATACTCAAAAGCCAATCGCAAAAGCATAAAAGCACCAACTGAAAGTCATTATAACGATAGCGCGAGATTACTAGGGCATAAACTTTATCGCTGTGCCCGTCGCATTGGTTTTACCCCAGCTAAATGCGCTGACGTGACTGTCGCCGTATTTTGCGTTAATCACGGCATCGGCGCCCATTTTTTCGCCGCGTTCCCAAAGCTCTTTATAGATTTTGGCTTGGCTTGCCTCTTTGCTGAAAATGCTACCTTTGCGGATGCCCGCCTTTACTTCGCCGATAATTTTATAAGGCCGTTCTTTAATGTCATACGCAAATACAGGAATGCCTACATCCTCATTGACCATGATATAAGTTTTATCAGGTTTTTTTGCATCTGCGGCTGTATGCGATATTATAATTAGCGTTGCGGCAACCGAAATTATTTTGACGAACTTCATAATACTTTCCCCCTGTTGATTACGGCAATACAAATGTTTTTTTATCATTATGTCAATAGAATACTAGGCGCATAAACTCTGGATAATAATCCAGTAGGTTGTTACGATAGAACCGGGGAAAAGATATTATGAAGCGTTTATATTGTTACACGGCCGCAATCACAGGCTGCATTATGGGCCAAAATGTATCGGCGCAAAAGGTAGATATTATGGTTGTGCCCGCCATTGCTGCGCCTGAAAACATTGCCGCCGCCGCAAATGGCATCATCATCATCAAGCGTGATACGCCCGTGGTATTGATGGCCACAAAAGAAATCACCACAGCCGACGTTCGTGCCGGAACGCAATTTAAACTGCGCCTTGACGAGGCGCTTATTGCCGGCGGCAAAATCGTTGCGCCTATCGGAACATGGGCAACAGGCGAAGTCACATCAGCCGAAGAATCGGGCGGCTTAGGCAGGTCGGGCAAAATGCAAACACGGTTGCTATATCTTGAAATAGGCAGTGTGCGCGTGCCACTGCAGGGCGATATGGCAATCAAAGGCCAAGGCGCGGGCTCTGCGGGTGCAGCAGTTCTTTTTGCGGGCGTCGCTGGATTATTTCACCGCGGCAACAATGCAAAAATAAAAGCTGGCGAGCTGGTCCACGGTTTTGTTGCCGAAGACACCGCGATATCAGGCAACATATCTGCGCCGGTTATGCCTTCAGGGAACAAATAATGCGTCCTTTAGTACAGTCATTGCTCGCCGTTGCTGCTTTAACTGCAATGCTATGTAATCCTTCTGCTGGATTTGCAGAAACCGAAAAGACCTTTTCGTTAAAGGCTGGTTCGTTAAGGGCTGGAACGCAGATAATATTGGCGACAACAGAAGAACTATCGAGCAAAACCAGTCAAAAGGGTGATGTCGTCCAAATGGTGACCAAATTTGATATCCGCGAAAACGGAGAGCTGTTGATCCCTGCTGGAACCAAAGCTGTGAGCAAGATTGCCGATGTAATGGCCAAGGGTGCGTTTGGCCAATCTGGTAGGTTGCTGATTGAGCCGTTATACATTCGCATCGGCGACAACACTGTACGTTTAACGGGCGGCATCGAGAAAAAGGGATCGATCAGCGCAGGAGCAGCGGTAGGCCTGACCGTAATGTCCGCGGCTTTCACAGGGCGATCAGCAACGATTCCGGCCGGTAGCGAATTGAGCGCACAGGTTTTGAACGAAATTGCATTGCCAATTATACAGCCGAAGTAATCCAGACAGCCGAAGTATTCCCGTAAGCTCGCCTGTCATCGCATTTTAACCATTTGCCATTATCGCCCATCTGGTGAGTAACAACAAACCTGCCTCCGCCGATCCTCGGCCCGTTTCTGCTGTTAGCCACGGCGTTGGTCTTGCAGGTTTGGCCGGATTATTCCTTTGGGTATATGTCGCGCGCAATTTTGCCGATGTTGCGGCAATGATGGGTTATCCAGGTTTTCCTGCGCGTGCAGATGGGCCCTATTCTGCACTGCTTGCGGTCGCATTTTGCGGCGTGCCGATGCTGTTATGGTCCCTGCTAAAAGATAAAGTACATCTGCGGGCCAGCACGGGGCTCGATTGGTCGCTCAAGCGTCCGGTTGCCGATATACTGGATACCAGCATTGTTAAAATTGCCGGGCTTTGGGCCACATGGGCGATGATCGCCGCGATGTATGCAACGTTCCGTTTTTATTGGGGTGGATCGAGTTTTAATTTTCCGTTCTCCATGATGATGTTTCAAGCAGCGGCAATACCTTTGATCATATTGTCTGTGCCTTATGTCATTTGGCTCGACCGATATATGGTCAACCCGCGCGATGGATGCTGGCACTTCGGCGCTTGGCTTGCGGGGCGCGAGGACCGCGACAAAGAACAGATTTTCCAACATTTGCGGGCGTGGGGCGTGAAAGCGTTTTTTCTGGCATTTATGATTTCGATTGTACCGGGGGGCTTTCAGGAAATCGTCAATATGAACTTCACCGACGATAACGGTGCAAGCATCCTTTCTAATCCAGTATGGCTATCGTCTAAGCTGATTGCCGTCATGTTTTTGGTTGATGTTCAGTTTGCCACAGTCGGGTATCTGATGACGATGAAGCCGTTTGATGCACATATCAGAACGGCAAACCCCTATCTTGCCGGATGGGTGGCGGCGCTAATGTGTTATCCGCCGTTTATCCTGATGGATCAAAATGGCATATTAAATTATCATGTTAACACGAATGATTGGGCGTTCTGGTTTGCAGGGCATACCAAGCTGCTATACGTTTGGGGCGGCGCATTGGTGGCACTAACCGCCATGTATGCTTGGGCCACAGTAGCGTTTGGCCCGCGATTCTCAAACCTTACGCATCGCGGCATATTAACGCACGGGCCGTATAAATGGACTCGGCATCCGGCATATGTATCAAAAAATATCTATTGGTGGATGATGTATCTACCATTTTTGGTAACCAGCAAAAGCGTTGGTGATGCGGTGCGCAATACCATCATTATGGCATTGGTTAGCGGCGTATATTACTGGCGCGCCAAAACAGAAGAAAAGCATTTGATGTCCGATCCTGTCTATGCGCAATATTACAGCTGGATGGAACGGAACGCGCCTGTACCCCGCTTTTTTGCAGCAATGAAACGGATGGCAGGGCGTAAATCATCACCACATACTATCGCTGCTCAGGCTGAACCCGCAGAAT
>JAYWFI010000002.1:0-11542 GCA_043778865.1 Sphingomonadales bacterium | reverse complement strand
TTCATAGTAGGCTGATGTGAATCCGGACATGTAGTTTTTCGTGCCATCGGCGTTCGTGATGTTTTCGTTATATACGTAAATCACGCGTGAGGTTGTATTTGTTCCCAGGTTGAACATGGCGTAATCGTAAGTTGCCACTTCAGAAGCAGCATTCCTGAAGGATACAGTGGTCAACGTCGGACCGCCCGAAAAGCCTATAGAGTCAGGGGTGCAATGGCCAGCGGTCAATATGGCTTCCGCAGCATTGCTGTTCCTTATTGGCCAACCGGAGGTGCAGCTATAGGGGCCCGTCGAGAAAAACACGCCTCCGTAAGCCGCCGCAGCGTCTACAGCGAGGGCATTCCGCCGAATATCAATTTGCGTCTGAAGGGCTGACGGAATTGCCACAGTATATTTGGCTTGATCCGCACCGTCAGGAATTTCGAGGCTGTAGCGATCAGTCTCATAATCATATTCCAACCCGAAGGGCAGGCTTGCAGCGCGCAAGGGATTGATAATGGCGTCCCGATCTTGGTCCACCTTTGCACGCGACTTATTGAAAGGGTTGAAAATAAGGTATTTTCTGATTTCGACAGGAGCGGCGCGCATCATGGCTGCATGATCTGCGCCTTTTTCATAAAAGACAGTTACTTTGAAGTTCGGAGTATGCTTGATCGCCAACGACACGAACCCGGCCTGACCGGATTCTAGCAGGCTTTGCGCATAAACCGAGGCTTGCTCTTGAAGCCCAAGCCTTTCCTTGGCCACGGCCTGCGAAACGTCGAAGGTTTGCGCATAGCTGATGGACGGGTCAGACGTTTTACCCTTGGCCACCAACTCCTCCGAATAGGGCGGCGGCGCAGATTGAGCAGTGGCTGTGGCCGCTCCCAAGAGAGCCGTAAGGGGGGCTATCAAAAAGACGGACTTGTTCATTTACTATCCTCTCTAAACAAACCAGACTCTTGTCGTGAAGCGTCGGCCATCACTAACCGTTGTGCGCCAGTGCGTGTTGCGTATGAGCTGAATTAGCTCAGCAATTTAGTCAGACCCTATGCGACAACCTGTCGTGCAGAAGCAAGGATGCGGCTGATAATTTTCAACTACTGCAGCCCGATTACGCATTCATTTGCTTGCTTGCTCCGCTAACATTTCAAACATATCGCCCTCTCATTGATGGAATATCTCCTATCACAAACGCTCTTCCCGCGCATGCCATACCCGTAAGATCAGTATCTCATCACCCGCAATCTCATAGTGCATGACATAATTACCAACGCTCAATCTGCGTATTTCAATCGCTTCTTCTGATTCAACCCGCTCACCCACTCGTGGGAAATCGCGCAAGCGATTAGGCGAACGCGTTAGCATTTGTGTAAGCTGAACAGCTGTTTCCGGAGCTACTTGAACCAAAAATGCGTGTAATCGGATCACATCTCGCGATCCGCTATGTGACCATCTGATTTTCACAGCTTAGGAGCAGGCAACGGCGCATCGGTTGACAGGCTATCTGCCCAAGCCAGCATTGCGCTGTGATCAATTACTCGACCAGCCGCAACATCGATGCGCGCCTCTTGTATCATACGCTGATGTTCTTCTTGAGCTGCAACCCAATCGGCGAGAGCCTGCTTTACGGCCCACCCACGCGGACGATCTTCGCGTGCTGCTAAAGCATCAACGCGTGCGACAAGGTCTTTCGGAATATGGGCGGTAACAGTTTGAGTTTCCATTGATTTGACTCCATTTGATTTACATATAATCAGAAATAATCAAAACATCAAGCTAACCTCACAACCCACCCCACCTACACCGCAGCATCTTTCAACAAAGTCGTAATCTGCTCCAGCGACATTGCGGCCAAATTATCCGTGACAAGCGCGGCGCCTGAAAAATCCTGATCCTTGGTCATCGCGCCGGGTGTGGCGATTACGGTTATGCCGGCGGCGAGTGCGGATGCAATGCTAACCGGTGTATCTTCGATCGCGATCACTTCATTGGCGCTTAGCCCGAGCGCGCCAAGGCAATGCAGATATGCGTCGGGCGCTGGTTTCACAGCTGCGATTTTGTCGATGGTGGTGATGCTTGCAAAGTCAGCAAAATTAAGCTGATCGCCAATCGCCCGTGCAATCGCATCAACATTATCCTTTGAAGTTGAAGTACAAAGCGCATTGCGAATGCCAGCCGTCTTGCATGCCGCCATCAGTTCGGTGATCCCGGGGCGAGGCTTTAGCGCGCCATCGGATACAATCTTGCTATAATGATGTGTCTTGCGGGCATGCACCGTGGCGATTACCGCATCGGAAATCTCTGATCGGCGCGGATCAGCATCGCGGTATAACCGCAACCGTGCCTGACCGCCATTTACCGACAACAGGTTACGATACGTGCCGGTGTCCCAGTTCCAATCCATACCTGCTTCACGAAACGCTGTGTTAAACGCCATACGCTGCAAGTCAGATGTCTCGGCAATCACGCCGATTGCGCCAAAGATAACAGCTTTCAATTGCGACATGACCAAATATTCCTGCGTGTGCGTCTGGGGTAGGGATTAAGCAAGCACCCCTTGGACGTATAACACCGCAGACGCAACTATGTTGCAGGATGAGACGCCCGCACCGCGCCCACCAGCCTAGCCGCACCGCTAAGCAAGAAGTCCTGATCGGATTGCAAGATGAAAAGGCTCGCACCCTTTTCGCGCCACATGCCAACATCATCAACGCGGCCAAGGAACATGCCCGTTGTGCGCCCCGCCGCTTTTCCTGCTGCGACGATGCGGTCGGTGGCGGCGACCACCACTGCGTCGTCCGGTGTGTCTGCGTCATATGCAATCGTTAGGTCGGCGCGGCCAATGAACAAAGCGTCGATGCCCTCTACACGCGTAATAGCATCAATATTGTTCACGCCTTCGACATCCTCAATCTGAGCGATGACGATCACGGATTTCGCATCGCTACGGTGCTGCGCCATGCTTTTGGTGGTATAGCTTGCAGCGC
Source organism: Sphingomonadales bacterium (assembly GCA_043778865.1). GTDB lineage: Bacteria > Pseudomonadota > Alphaproteobacteria > Sphingomonadales > Sphingomonadaceae > Sphingorhabdus_B. The sequence continues at coordinate 8,573 of JAYWFI010000002.1, read as the reverse complement.
GGCTGCTGCCCGCATACCCGCGCCCATATCCCTTGGCACCACTTACATAGTGGCAGGCTGTTACGGCGGCTTGCGCCTCTGCTGCGGTGCGTATGTGAGGCAAAATGACGCCGTCTGCGCCGCAATCAAGCGCGTTTAAGATATGTTCGTGCGACGCAGATTGCGGGCGAACGAGAACGGTTTTGCCGCCTGCCCCTATTCCACCAGCACGCGCCGCCAATATACACAGATCAAGGCTCGTGCGGTCAAACGGCGCGTGTTCAGCATCAAGGACAAGGCAATCGAGCGCCGAGAGAGCAAGCACTTCTACTACATGTGGGTGCGGCGTTTTCACCCATGTGCCCACAAGAAGCCCGCCTGCTTGCAGCTGATCCCGAAAACTCACCATAGGTTTTTGCTCGCTAATTCTGCGCCCTCGGCCAGCGTCTTCAGCTTGGCATAAACAATCTCGGGGTCGACCACGCCAAATCCGGCAAATGTGGAAAACCCGCAATCGGTTCCGGCAATCACACGCTCGCGCCCGATGATATTTGCATAACGCTCAATCCGTTCGGCAACCACGCGGGGGTGTTCGATAAAGTTGGTCGTGCTGTCGATCACGCCGGGGATCAAGATTTTATCTTCGGGAATAATGTCCGCCATCTCTACGAAATAATTCCAATCGGCTGCATGGCGCGGGTTTGATGTTTCAAACAATAATGCAGCGGGCTTTGCCGCCATTAAAGTAGGCAGGATCACGCCCATTTCAACATCGCAGCAATGCGGCCCTTCGTAATTGCCCCAGCATACATGCATACGCACGCGGTCCGCAGGTATATTTCGCAGTGCGTGATTCAACGCCTCAACATGCCCGCCTATTAGGATCAGATATTCGGCATCGCTGCGGTCCTTATACATCATATGCCGGCCAAGCCCCAAATCCGGGCTATCAAGTTGCAGATATAATCCAGCTGCGACTATCGCTTCATATTCAGGCCGCATCGCCTCTGCCAATGCCTCAAGATAGGCGTCTTGCGTTGGATAATGTTCGTTGGGTTGAAAAAGAGCGATGACGCCGGGGGACGCGGAGTTCATAAATCCGCCAGCGGGTTTGTATGCCGCAAGCGCTGACGCCATATGGGCTAGGTCTGCCTCCAACGGCGCCATAGATTTTACGGTAATCGGCCCCACACATTTGGGACGGCGATAGGTTGGCGTGCCGCCACCTTTGGATTGCCGCTCCAAAAAGCTGGGGAACATCTCAAGGTCTTTGGGCGCACTGCGCGGGCTATCGCCGTCAAAGCCAGTAATCCGGTCTTTGATATATGTGGCATAGGAGATTTTCGACATTTCGCCATCGGAAACAAGATCGATGCCGCTTTGTACCTGACGCTTCACTGCATCGTCCACCGCCGCGCCGATGACGTTTGCAAACTGATCCGCGTCAACGGCTTCACCGCGTTCCTGTGCAAAAACCAAATCGGTTACGGCCGCTGATCGCGGTAGCGATCCAACGTGCGTCGTTAAAATACGGTCGGTCATTAAGCAGATTCCCCTTAGTTATGGTTAAGCCAGTTTTCAATTGCTGCTGTCATGGCATGCGGCGCTTCTAAGGGAAGCATGTGACCTGCGCCTGTGATCTGTTCAAAGCGTGCGTCCGGTGTCACCGATGCCCAGCTCTTGTGCCATGACGGCGGGCAAAGCGCATCTTCCGCGCCGCAAAGGTATAGCACCGGAACATTTAGCGCAGCGATAATTCCGCGCTGATCATCACGCAACCTTAGCGCTTCGCTTTGGCGCAGGAAAACGTCTTTACCAAGGCCCAGTCCCATATCACAAAGCAACGAAAGCAGAGCAGCATCACTGCGATTTTGGGCAGCAAGATAATTAGGTTTCAATTCTTCAACGAGCACACGTTCCAATCCGCCTGCACGAACTTCGGCTTGTTGCGCAGGACGCAGTGCAGCCCGTTCGGGTAGATCTGCAGTGGCGTTGTATCCCGCCAGCACCAACCCCGCGATGCGTTCAGGCGCAATTGCGGCCATCTGTACTGCGGCGATTGCGCCCATTGAAAACCCAATCAGCAGTAATTTGCCACCTGCTGCCTTAAGCGACTGCTCGAGTGCGCGCGCAGCCATAGCCGCGATTGTAACATCCAAGGTTAAATCTGCATCAAAACATTCATGATAACCGCGGGCATCAAGTGACTTGGAAAGAGCCCAGTTCGCACCGTGCCACAGCCGCGCGTCGCACATATTCCCCGCAAGCAATACAGGCATAACCGGCATTAACTCAGCCGCGCCGAATTGCCGGGTAATAATTCTCCTGCGAACAACCGCTGTTCCGGCAATAGCTCTGGCTGCTCAATTCGTTCGACCAACATATCGACGGCGGCCTCTGTCATTCGCCGCACAGGTTGCCGTATCGTTGTTACCTGATACGCAAGCCATGTTGCCGGACCAACGCCGTCAAAACCAACCACCGATAAATCATGCGGCACCTCAATGCCAAAATTGATGCGCGCGCTATCGATTGCGCCGATTGCCATCAAGTCATTTGCGCAGATCAGTGCATCGAGTTTTCTTGCTGTGATCCGCATCAGTTCTTTCAACGCGGTATCGCCGCTGGCATAATCGAAATTGCCCCGGACTATCTGGCATTCACGCCCCAACAGCTGTAACCTCCGTCGTGCTGCCTCAACGCGTTCCTCGCCGACATAACTGTCTGCTGGGCCCGCTATGATACCAAAGACGTTATGCTCTCCTTCGATTAAGGCATCAACAAGCGCGTATTCGCCGCTCACAGAATCGCAGCATACACTGGCCACTGGGATGCCTTCGCCCGTGCGGTTATACAGCACAACAGGTACGCCCCGGTCGGCAAATGCCGCAAGCTGCGCAGGGTCCAGCCGTGCCGCCACAATCGCGCCGTCAACGCGGTACCGCCATACTTGATCCAGCACCTCGTCCACATCGGATTCTGCGGCCAGAGAGAATAATAAAACACGAATTCCCTGCGCCGACAGACGCTGTGTCAATTCGGCCAATACCTCGGGATAATACAGATTGGTCAAGTTGGATATGATGATCGCAACCAAATTTGACCGGCGTGTTATTAATCCTTGTGCGATTGCGTTAGGATAATAATTCAGCGCGCGGGCAGCGGCAACAATCTTCTCACGCGTGCGCGGCGCAACCGACGCGCCTTGCTTAAAACATCGCGATACCGCCGATTGTGACACACCGGCATGACGGGCAACATCATACGACGTAGCCCGGCCAACGCGGGTTTCAGGCCGCTTGTTTTCGGCCATAACGGCGTACCCGAATGTCTGCTTGTTCTTTGTGCCCTGCAAAGCCCTCAATCGCGCAGAGCCGCGAACAATATTCCCCAATCATGACGCTCGCCTCATCTGTTAACACCCGTTGATATGTGCAGGTTTTGATGAACTTGCCAACCCAAAGCCCGCCTGTAAAGCGCGCATTTTTTCGTGTTGGCAAAGTGTGGTTGGTGCCGATGACTTTATCACCATAGCTTACATTTGTGCGGTGACCCAGAAACAGCGCACCATAATTGGTCATGTTATGCAGGAAATAGTCGGGGTCTTTGGTCATTACTTGCACATGTTCAGATGCAATGTCGTCTGCAACCTGAACCATTTCTTCATAGCTATCACACACAATCACTTGACCATAATCGGCCCACGCTTTTGCTGCGATCGGCGCAGTGGACAATACCGTCAATTGCCGCTCAATTTCCGCCATAGTATCGCGCGCAAGCTTTTCCGAGTTCGTGAGCAATATAGCAGGCGAATTGGGACCATGTTCGGCTTGGCCAAGCAAGTCGGCGGCGCAAAGCTCTCCGTCAACAGTTTCATCCGCAATTACTAAGGTTTCTGTTGGCCCTGCGAGTAAATCAATTCCAATGCGGCCAAACAACTGACGCTTGGCCTCTGCAACATAGGCATTGCCGGGGCCAACAATCATATCAACCGCCGCAATACTTTGCGTGCCAAGCGCCATTGCCGCAACGGCTTGCACGCCGCCGAGACACAAAATTTCATCTGCACCTGCCATGTGCATTGCCACAACGATGGCTGGATTTGGACGACCTTGAAACGGCGGAGCAACCGAAACTACGCGCTTTACGCCCGCTACTTTTGCGGTAACCACACTCATGTGCGCCGAAGCAACGAGCGGGTATTTACCGCCCGGAACATAACAACCAACACTGTTCACAGGCACATTTTTATGGCCCAGCACCACGCCTGGTAACGTTTCCACCTCAACATCTTTCAGAGCGCCGCGTTGAATTTGTGCAAAGCCCCTGACTTGTGCTTGTGCAAAACGGATATCTTCAATCGTCTGCGGTTCCAACTCGGCATATGCCGCATCAATGTCTGCTTGTGACAGGCGGAAATCATCAGGCGCCCAATTGTCAAATTTCTGCGACCAATCACGCACCGCATCATCACCGCGCTTTTTAATATCGCTAATAATTGATTCCACGGTTGTACGCACTTGTGCATCAACCTCGGCAGCAGCATCTTCTGTGATGCCGGTTTTTAAGTAACGGGCCATGTTGCTCTCCATATTAGTTTTGAATCAGCAGGTATTTCATCTATCCTAATCAATATGACTTCGAATGCAAAGGGTATAGAATGACGCAAGCACAATTGCCAATTTGGGCGCAGGGGCTTTCTGGCAAGCATGCGGTCGTAACAGGAGGAAGCAAAGGACTTGGCCGCGCCATAAGTATTGCGCTTGTGCAAGCTGGCGCAAAGGTAACCGCAGTGGGCAGAGACAAAATCGCCTTAGAAAAACTGGCAGGCGAATACCCTGAAATACAGCTTTGGCAAGCCGATGTGAACAACGAAAGTTTTGGCATAGACCTAGCGCACCGCAAAATAGACATTTTGGTTAACAATGCAGGAATGAATAAGCCCATGCCGATGATTGATGTGCCGGCAGATACACTCGATCAGATGCTAAACCTAAATGTGCGCGCGGCATATCTTGCGGCACAAGGCGCGGCACGGTCCATGGTGAAGGCAGGTAATGGCGGCGTTATAATAAATATAACAAGCCAGATGGGACATGTCGGTTCGCCCGGACGTACCGTATATTGCATGACAAAACACGCGCTAGAGGGCTTAACCAAAGCAATGGCCGTTGAATTAGCGCCACATAATATCCGCGTAAATTCTGTTGCGCCGACATTTATCGAAACGCCGCTAACAGCGCCCATGCTCGCGCAGCCAGAATTCCGGGCTTTTGTCGATGGTATGATTCCCTTGGGCCGGCTTGGTAAACCTGAAGACGTTGCCGCAGCTGTGATATATTTGGCATCACCCAGCGCAAATATGGTGACAGGAACGAGTTTGCTGGTTGATGGCGGCTGGGTTGCACAGTAAGGGTCGTTCCAGTAATTAAAAGGGCGTACCATGTAAACTGTGATGCTTTTGCCACGGCAAATTTCAGGATTGCATTCGCAGTCAAAAATGCCTTGCATTAACTTTGAATTTCCAGTCCACATGGGCCTATTCATCACCAAAGAAGGATCGAGCAATGAAAATGACAAAATTGCGTTTGTTTGCGACCGCTGCGCCGCTTGTAGCCGTGTTGCTCTCAGCGCCGCTTTATGCGCAAGAAACGGCTGATAAAGAAGGCGGCATTGATGAGATTGTTGTGACCGCGCAGCGCCGTGAAGAAAATCTACAGAATGTGCCAATCTCGGTTTCGGCATTCACCGGCGAGCAGCTTAAGCAACAGGGCACAACCGACATTTCGCGGCTTGAAAACATCGTACCGGGTTTCCAATTTGGTCGCTCCGGGCCAGATGCACGTCCCGCCATTCGCGGCGTACGTACAGAAAACGTCGGTGTAAACGGCGATACTACAATTGGCTTTTTCATCGACGGTGTTTACCAATCCCGCGCCAGCCAAGCGACACTCAGCTTTGTGGATATCGAACGCGTAGAAATTCAGCGCGGGCCGCAAGGCACGCTATATGGCCGCAACACATTCGGCGGTAATATATCTATCACCACTGCGCAGCCAACACTGGACGAATACAAAGGCGGCCTTGATCTTACCGTCGGTCAAAATGGGCGTCTGCGCACCGAAGGCTTCGTTAATGCGGCTTTGAGTGAGACGGTTGCTTTGCGGATCGCAGGCGCATTTGAAAATTCGAACGGCTATGTCAAAAACGACAATCCGCTTGGTAACAATCTGTTTGATGACAAGTCCCGCTATGTGCGCGGGTCGTTGCTGTTAAAGCCTAATGATGCATTCAGCGCAGTTCTGAAATTCGACTATGCGCAGCAACGCGGTGCAGGTGGTTCGGCGTTTGGTTACAAACTGCGCGGTAGCTATTTCTACACACCAACTAGCACGCAGTTATATAATGGCACGCCCATTGTTCTAAATACACGCGGCGGTAACCGCGATGGTGTGATTGATGCACCGCTTACTATTGATGCAGGCGTACCTATCTATCGTCCCAATGATCCTTATCGTATCGATACTGATCAACCCACGTTGCTCGATTTGCGCAATTATGGCTGGTCGGCCAATTTGGCGTATGACTTTGGCGGCGTAACGCTGAAATCGATCACAGGTTACACAGACTTCAGAGCGACGCGTACCGCCGATTCCGATTTCTCTGGCAACCAGGTTGCAATCGATTCGCAATTAACAGGTGCAAAAACATTTACGCAGGAATTGCAGCTGGTGTCCGATGGATCCGGACCGTTTACATATGTACTGGGCGGTTATTTCTTTAAAGATAAGCTGCAAAGCGTCCTGATTAATCAGCAAAGCCCGCTGATTATTCGTAACGTAACCCCTAACCTTACAACCTCTGTTTTCCGGGGCGGGTTTTATGATGAGCAACGTGCCAAAACGCAATCTATCGCGGCTTATGCGCAGGCCAGCTATGAGTTGACCGAGCAACTTAAGCTTACCCTTGGCGCGCGGTATACCCGGGATCGCAAGGACTTCCAATTTGCCAATGCCAATGCCGTGTTGCCGTTGACCGGGATAACACCTAATGGAACATTCATTCGGCTGGGTTTGCCCGCCATTCCTGCTTCGGCATTTGGTGTTCAAGGCGCACCCACAAATTGTACTTATCTTGCCACTGCCACGGCTCCTGCACCTCGCGCAGGATTTCAATGTTTGGCCGCTAATCCGTTGCTATTAACGGGTGCAACTTACGATACCAAGACGTTCAAGCAACTTACTTGGCGGGCAGGAATTGATTATAAGATCGCAGAAGACAGCTTGTTATACGCGTCGGCTTCTTCAGGTTTCCGCTCAGGCGGCTTTAACTCTGGCCAAAACCAAGCGGCCCTGCAGCCTACATTTAATCCTGAAAAAGTGCTGGCATTTGAACTGGGTTCAAAAAATCGTTTTGCGGATAATACAATACAGTTGAACCTTGCGGCATTCTATAACCGCTACAATGGCTTGCAAGAACAGCGTCAGATACCTGTTGGTCCCGCAACGCTGTCGATTATCGAAAATAGCGGCAAAGCACGCTCTTATGGTTTGGAAGCAGAGGCAATTTGGAAACCAGTTGACGCACTTACTTTAGGGTTCAGCGGATCTTACTTGAACGCGAAGTATACAAAATATACTAACGTTGCTGCGCCATTTGGCACGTCAATTCTAATTCCAGCTGTCGGGGCCGCAGCAACCGTTGTTGGCGGCGTTACAATTGCACCTGCTGGGCAAGCTCGTATTTTTGCGCCGGGCTATAATTGCGGTTTGGTACCTGGCACCGGCGGCGCAGGACAACCCGCCGCCGCATATGGCTGCGACCTTAGCGGCAACAGCATCCCGCATTCACCCAAATATTCAGGCGCAGTATATGCGTCCTACGATATTGATCTGGGCAGTGCAGGAAAGTTAACGCCGTACGCCGTTGCAACATTCTCAGGTGCGTTTTTTGGCCAGCCGTTTAACTCGGTGCTTGAGCGTCAGAGCGCATATACAAAGCTTGATCTGCGTTTGACCTGGGCATTGAATGACAAGGTCGAAATTCAAGGCTTCGTCAATAACGTAACCAATAAAGCAACCGCAAACCGCTTTGTGTGGGGCGGCGGCGGCGCGCTACAAGCCAGCTATGCCCCGCCGCGTTTGTGGGGCGCACGCGCAAGCTTCAAATTCTAATAAGGCCTAATGGCCGTATCAAAGGGCAGGGCTACGGCTCTGCTCTTTTTTGTTGAGCCAAGTTATCGTTCACTATAATCTTCAAGAGGCACTTTATAGTAAATGCAGCTTTGCTATAAAGTAGGTTCACACGCCGATGAGGCACAGGATTATGCCCAAGCGATTGAATGCCATTTCCACCTCATTAAGCCACCTGCTCATTAATTAATTACGGTCCAGCATGCGTATTACTTTAATGCCTTGCCGAAGAAATCCAGAACATTTTTTTGGTATTGTAGGCTATTAAGACTGCTCAATTGATCGTGAGAAAGGCCTTTTACGATCCATAAATCATGCTGACCCGGGAAACTTTGTGAAAGCTGCATGCTTTCACTGGGAGGTGTATACACATCATTGCCTCCGCCGATTACCAGCACAGGT
>JAYWFI010000001.1:0-4678 GCA_043778865.1 Sphingomonadales bacterium | reverse complement strand
ACACCGATATGCCGCGCCTCGCCATTTGCTTGCCAATCCAGCCGTTCATGCAGGCGGATCGGAACCTTGCTGATAATTGCAACTCCGTGGTGCATAGGCATGCCATTGACCGCAAAGTTACGGTAGCCAAGCTGGCGCAAGGGGCCTTCGGGAAACAGTTCGTCCACGACTTTGGTTTCTTGTAAGCACAGGATATCAGGCGCTTCGTCACGCAAGTAGCGTTCAACGATATCAAGCCGTGCACGGACAGAGTTTATGTTCCACGATGCGATGCGTAATGTGTTTGCCATAATGGATTTGCTTAGACAGCGGTTGCCGCATGGGCAAGGTTGAATTGACGGCGTTAGGTGATGATGGCGCGCAAGGCCCAGCGGTTAAGGCCCCAAATCACACAAAGCAAAGCCCTCATCCCGGGGGCATTTGGGATGAAGGCTAAGCTTGCGTTCGTCACGCGGATATCAAAGGTCGGACCATTGTTGCAGGCAACAGGGGGAAAACCACACAACTGCCTTCCTTCAATGCTTGTGTTATACATTTGGCTTCCTGTCGCTCAGATGAACGAAGCCTTATCGCCGATCATTTGAACACCGCCAAACATTCCGTTCACCGAAGGATAGACGGAAATGCGGTTATTGGAGCTTGTTTAAGGTCATTTGCGGCGCGCCGGACGCGGGTCTGTCCAAGTGAAGTTAGAATCGGCAACTACGCCATTAAATTTTACATTTGCGAGTCGAATGCTGCTGCGGTTATTTTTGGAATCGATCGTAACCCACCCATTCAGCATCAATCCGCCGGGCGCGCTTGCTTGCTTTGTAAAGATCAATGTTGTCGTTCCATATTCGGGGCGGCTGGGGTCGCGCACTTGTACGCTGATGGTATCGCTGCTCGATGGTATAATTTTGCCGTAGCGTGCCAATTCTTTGCCGGGATCCATCAATGCTGCCAACGGATTATTTTTAACAGGCCACCGCTGCACTTGTTTGACCTCATAATCGATCATGGTCAGCGCCTTGCCATCAGCCACAATCAACAATGGTACGCCCTTTTGATATTCAAACCGCACATGACCCGGACGCTTCAAAAGTAACCGCCCCGATAGCACCTGACCATTGCGGTCGGTTTGCGTAAAGCTCGCGGTCATCGTGCCCACTGATTGCATGTGCGCAACGACTTGCGACATAGAACCGGTGGCTGTTTGCGTTGATGCAGGTTGCGCACAAACGGGCGCAGAGGCCATAATAGCAGGTAGCGAGAGCAACAACGCGGCGAGTAATTTGTTCATGGATTAGCTTTCTGAATTAAAACCATCTCCTACACAGAGAGGTATGTAGATACATCATCTAAATCTGTATCAACGCTGCGTTGAATGGTATGTGAACCTATATTTGCCTTAGATAGACGACGTTTTTATGGTGTAATGATATCTGGAAGTTGGAACAAATAACACTGATCCCGTTTATAGTTTAGGCGACCCTAACTTCATTCCTTCGCGGAGCACGGAATTTGACAAAGGAAGACATTATGAGCCCAGCTGCTGAAAATGGATGGGAGCTATCTGTTACGCGCCTTATCAAAGCGCCGCGCGCGCATGTGTGGCAGGTGATGACGCAGCGCATATCCGAATATTGGTGTCCAAAACCTTGGACAACGGAATTTCAGGTTCTCGAATGGTTTGCTGGAGGCCGCAAGTCAGGCATCATGCGCGGACCAAACCCAGGCGACGAAGCTGTGATGGAAGGCATATTCCTTGAGGTAACGCCGCTGCACCGCTTTGTTTTTACAAATGCCGTACACAAAGCAAGCGGCGATTGGATGCCTGCCGCACCGTTTATGATCGGCGGGTTTGAAATAGCAGATGAAGGGAATGAAACCTGTTATACTGGCTGGTCTCGCCACTGGGACCATGAGACATGCAAGCGGCATGAGGAGATGGGATTTTATGATGGCTGGGGAACGGTTGCAGGCCAGTTGGCGGCGCTGTGTGTTGGCGGGGACGTGTGTGCTGGCGGGGACGCGTGAAAACTCCGCCTAAAGCGCCCCATGTGAAATCACCAATGGCGGCAATCCGCAGCAGCAACATCGTGCGAATATCGCTGGTGCTGTTTGGCTGGCTGTTGATCATTGGCGCGATTGCGATTGGGCCGTTGCCAGGGCCAGGGCCATTGATCCTTGCGCCTATTGGATTAGCGATCATTTTGAAAAACTCACTGTGGGCCAAAAAGCGATATTCGCGGTTTGTACGTGGCAATCCTGAATATGGCCGCTGGATGGATTGGGCGATGCGGCGCAAAAAAGTAACAAAGCGGCCCCCAGTACCCGGCATAAAGCGGGATATCATGCGTCTTTTTCGGCGTGATGATATTCGCGATGATGATGGAAAACAGCCGTAGCCCTGTTTGCCGTAAGCGATGTTGACTTTTGTGCGCTCTGCCCATAATGCGCAGACAGCAAAATGGAGGTGAAGCAGATTCGATGCGCGCCTGTATTTTAAACATAGATTTAGTTAAGGATACCGCTTATGAAGCGCACATTTCAGCCAAGCAATCTCGTGCGGGCACGCCGTCATGGTTTTCGTCTTCGTATGTCGACTGCGGCAGGCCGTAATATATTGAACGCGCGCCGTTCACGTGGCCGTAAGAAACTATCCGCTTAAATACGGATACAAACGGAGGCCCCGCACATGGGTGCCAGCCTTTCTTATACTATAATACAAAAACGCGCCGACTTTTTGGCGGCAAACAGAGGCTATCGATTCGCGCGTCCTGGATTCGTGTTGCTCGTGCATGACCGTAAAGACGATGATCCCGCGATACGGCTGGGCATTACCATCACAAAAAAGGTCGGAAACGCGGTGATCCGCAACCGGATGCGCAGGCGGTTTCGTGCACTGATGCGCGAGATGCTGGCCTGCCAAGGGCGGCGCGGCGCGGACCATATATTGATCGGACGCAGCGACGGGATTGAGATGGATTATAACAGGTTGCGTAATGATTTACAGCGCGGCCTGCAAAAGCTTAGGGCATGATTGCGCGCATGTTGATCCTTATCGCGCGCGGCTGGCAACTGGGGCCATCGCGGATTTTGGCTCCGTCGTGCCGCTACAGCCCGAGCTGTTCTGCCTATGCGATTACCGCACTAAACAGGTACGGTGCAATAAAGGGTAGCTGGCTGGCGATGAAGCGGCTATTGCGCTGCCAGCCATGGGGCGGCCACGGCCACGATCCAGTTCCTTAATCGGACCATATAATTATATAACAGGGAATAATTTCTTGGAAGACAAGCGTAATATTGTGATCGCCGCACTGCTTGCAGGATTAATTCTGTTTGGCTGGCCCGTGCTGACGCAGCAATTTTTCCCGCAGCCAAAAATCGCAGCAAAGCACGCCAGTGCAAATCCCGCCGCGGCGCAAGCAGGTAATGTTACAGGTCCGGTCGCGGATCCAGTCACTGGTCCAGTCACGGATCCAATCACTGGCAGCTCGGTAGCCGCCGATATCGCGGGCCCTGCGGCTGGCGCGGCCACCATTACGTTATCAGACGCGCTTAAAAATGCGCCGCGTGTTGCCATCGAAACGCCCAAACTGCGCGGATCAATTAACCTGCAAGGGGCAAAGTTTGATGATCTGGTTTTGCTTGCGCACCGAACCGAGCTTGCCAAAGACTCGCCGCCTGTGCGCCTGTTTTCGCCGTCGGGAACAAAAGACGCGTATTTTGCGCGCTTTGGTTGGATCAGCAAAGCCGTAGTTGTTCCTAACGATAAAGATGTTTGGACATCGAGCGCGGGCAAGTTAACGCCCGGAACACCTGTGACACTAAGCTGGACCAATACAGCAACACAAAGGTTTGAAATCGTCTTAAGTATTGATAAAGATTATCTAATTAGCGCACAGCAACGTTTTATAAACAGCGCCAATGCGCCTGTTGAAATTGCGCCATTTGGACTTGTAAGTCGCAGTGGCAAACCAAAGGACGCTACAACAGGTGGATCATTTTTTACCCGCATACACATAGGCCCAATGGGCGTATTTGGTGGAACGGCCAATTACGATTGGAATTACAAAGACGTTGACGAAGCTGCGAAGGGCCAAACAGAGTTTAGCACTACAGGCGGTTGGATCGGGTTTACCGATAAATACTGGCTGGCCGCGCTGATCCCCGATCAAAAAATTCCGGTTGATGCCACCATGCGTGCAGGCGGCGGCGTGTACCAAACCCAGATCGTTGCATCCAAGCAAACTACGGTTGCTGCAGGCCAGAGCTTTGCTCAAACATCACGGTTGTTTGCGGGCGCCAAAGAGGTTGAAGTGCTCGATAATTATGTCGACAAATACGGCATCGAAAAACTGGATTATGCGATTGATTGGGGCTGGTTCCGGATTATTGAAAAAGCATTCTTCAAAATCCTGCATTATCTGTTTGGGTTGTTCGGCAGCTTTGGCGCAGCAATCATTGGCCTGACGTTTGTTGTGCGCTTGTTTATGTTCCCGATTGCACAGCGGCAATTTGCATCGATGGCGCAGATGAAGATTATTCAGCCCAAGATGAAAGCAGTACAAGAGCGTCACAAGGACGACAAACCGCGCCAACAGCAAGAGATTATGAAGCTGTATAAAGAGGAAAAGGTTAATCCGCTTGCGGGATGCTTGCCGATATTCCTGCAAATGCCGATCTTCTTTGG